>CANRHI010000075.1 GCA_947630365.1 uncultured Clostridia bacterium | reverse complement strand
TCACCGAAAAGGCGTGCGAGGGCGCCATCGGGCAATTCGCCCTCAACCTTCGCCCCCTCCTCATGCAGCCCCCCGTCAAGGGCTTCGTCACCATGGGGCTGGACCCCGGGTACCGCATGGGTTGCAAAGTCGCCGTCGTGGACGGCACGGGCAAGGTGCTCGATACGGCGGTCGTCTACCCGACTTACGGCGAGCGGCAAAAAAGAGAGTGCATTCAAATTTTATCCGCGCTCGTGAAGAAGCATTCCGTCCGCCACATCGCCATCGGCAACGGCACCGCCAGCCGCGAGACCGAACAGATGACCTGCGAGCTCATCGCCTCGCTCAAGGGGAGCGCGCAGCTTTCCTATACCATCGTGAACGAAGCGGGCGCTTCGGTGTATTCCGCCTCCAAGCTCGGGGCGGAGGAATTCCCCGAGTACGACGTAAATCTCCGCTCGGCGGTCTCCATCGCACGGCGGCTGCAGGATCCGCTCGCCGAGCTCGTGAAGATCGACCCGAAGTCCATCGGCGTCGGGCAATACCAGCACGACATGCCCGAAAAACAGCTCTCGCAGACGCTCGACGGCGTCGTCGAGGACTGCGTGAACGCCGTGGGGGTGGACCTCAATACCGCGTCCGCGCCCCTTCTTTCGCGCGTCGCGGGGTTGAATTCGGGCGTCGCCGCCAATATCGTGAAGTACCGCGAGGAGAACGGGCCGTTTTCCTCCCGCGCCAAACTTCTCAAAGTGAAGGGGCTCGGCGCCAAGGCATACGAGCAGTGCGCGGGCTTTTTGCGCGTGCCCGAGAGCAAGCAGGTGCTCGACAACACCGCCGTCCACCCCGAGAGCTACGCGGCGGCGGAAAAGCTCCTCATGCTCTGCGGCTACACCATGGCGGAGGTGAAGGAGGGGAAGATCGGGTATCTCCGCTCCCGCCTCCACGACTATGGGGAAGAGCGCGCCGCCAAGGTCTGCGGCGTGGGACTTCCCACCCTGTTCGACGTCATCGGAGAGCTCATGAAGCCGGGAAGGGACCCGCGGGACGAGCTTCCCCCGCCCCTTCTGCGCACGGATGTACTCGAGATAAAGGATCTCAAAAAGGGAATGGAGCTCAAGGGCACCGTGCGGAACGTCATCGACTTCGGCGCGTTTGTGGATATCGGCGTCCATCAGGACGGCCTTGTGCACATCTCGCAGATCTCCGACCGCTACATTCGCCACCCCTCCGAGGTGCTCTCGGTGGGCGATGTGGTCACCGTTTGGGTGCTCGACGTAGAGGAGCGCCGCGGCCGCATCTCCCTCACCATGAAAAAACCCGCTTGAGGGTCGCGGTCTCTTACTCCCTCGCCCTTATTCCGTCCCCGCACCCTCATTCCGCCCCGCCCGAGCTTCTTTTGTATTCCAAGGGCGGCACGAGCGCGTAGCGCGAAGTTACGTAGCGTAAGCGAAGTGAGCGAATCTTCCCCGCAAGTCATACCACAAAATAGAAGATACGCTCGGCTTCGCCTCGGTATGAGGGGACAACCTCCCCCTGTATCCCCCTCCTTACAAAGGAAGGGGATTTTGCTTGCCTCGCCCCTTATAAAGGAAGGGGATTTTTCATAATGATTTCCTCCCCTTTGGGGTCGACACCACTATCGAATCCCCCTCCCCTTTGGGGTGGGGGACGCAGGGGGAGGGGGCCTTGCTCCCCCCGAGAGGGAATTTTTTTATGGCGGGGCGGGAGATGTTGACAAAACCGAGCCGTTTGCGATATACTTATCCCGTGTACCGAAAGATCTTTCGGCGCAAAGGAAGATTCCCCGAAAGTATGCGCCGTAAATTCTTCGGGGCGCATATCGAAAATTTTTCCACATAAAACAAAGTTTTCAAAAGGGGGGAGAAAAATGAAAGTCGGCGTTATCGATGTGGGCGGAGGGTTCCGCGGGATCTATGCGACGGGGGTTTTGGATTTCTGCCAAGACAGCGGCATCCGATTCGACCTCGCCATCGGCATTTCGGCGGGGAGCGCAAATTTGGCGTCCTTCGTCGCGCGGCAGCGGGGGAGAAACTATACGTTTTATACGCAATACGCCTTCCGCAAGAAGTATGCGAGCCTGCGCAACTTCATTTTGGGGAAGGGCTTTTTCGACGTGGATTACGTCTACGGCACCCTCTCGAACAGCGACGGGGAAAACCCGCTCGACTACCCCGCCCTCCGAGACGATCCCGCCGAATTCATCGTCATCGCGACGGACGCCGTCACGGGGGAAGCGAGGTATTTCGACAAGAACGCGCTCTCGCAGGATAATTATGCGCCCCTCAAAGCCTCCTCTTCCATTCCGTTTGTGAACAAGCCCTACTTCATCGACGGAAAGCCGTACTACGACGGCGCGCTGGGGAACCCTGTTCCCGTCGCCAAGGCGTTCGAGCTGGGGTGCGATTTGGTCGTTCTCATCTTGACCAAGCCCGAAAACAAGCCGCGCGAGCAGGGGAGCGACGCAAAGATCGCAAAGCGCGTGCAAAAGAAGTATCCGAAGGCCGCCGAGCAGCTCTGCCTCCGCGCCCGGCACTACAACGAGGGGGTCGCTCTCGCACAGGAGTATGCGAAGGAGGGCAAGCTCATCGTCATCTCCCCGGACGACACCTGCGGGGTGGATACCCTCCATAAGGACAAGGAAGCCCTCGTCAAGCTGTACGAAAAGGGCTATGCGGACGGGAAGAAGATACAAAAGTTTTTCGAGGAAAAAGGCATTCTTACCAAATAAAACGGCGTTTATGGGACGCACAAAGGAGAGGAAACCAATGAAGATCGCCATGACGGGCACGAGCGGGCAAATGGGAAGGGAGGCTCTCAAACAGTCGTTGGAGCTTCCCGAAGTCGAATGGGTGCGCATTCTTCTTACAAAGAAAAAGCGCAACGATAAGCTCGCGAAGGCTCTGCAAAAGAAGTACGGGGCGCGCATTCAAATCGTGCGGGGACAGCTTTCGGAGAGAAGCGTGTGCGACGCGCTCGTGAAGGACGCGGAGATCGTCGTCCACATGGCGGCGGTCATCCCGCCCGCTTCGGACAATTTCCCCGAACGGAGCGAGGAATGCAACCGCGTGGGCACCTGCACCCTCATCGACGCGGTGAAGGCGTGCAAAGTCCAGCCCAAATATATCCACATTTCCACGGTCGCGCTGTACGGCAACCGCAACGAGAAGCACCCCTTCGGGCGGGTGGGCGACCCGCTCCTCGTGAGCCCGTTCGACCGCTACGCCATGGACAAGCTGTATGCCGAGAGGTACTGCCTCGACGCGGAGTTAAAGTGTTTCGTCGTGCTTCGGCAGACCGCCATGCTTCACCCCGATATGATGAAGAACAACCTCTCGGACGGGCTCATGTTCCACACTCCCTTGAACGCGCCGCTCGAGTGGGTGAGCTCGCGGGACAGCGGCTTTCTCATCCGCCGCATCCTCGAGAGGGAATCCAAGGGAGAGCTCGGCGGATTTTGGAACAACATCTACAACATCGGCGCGGGGAAGAAGGGCAGGTGCACGGGCTACGATACCTTTAACGACGGCTTCGCCATCATCGGCGGGACGACGGAGAAGTTTTTCTATCCCAACGAGCTCGCCCCCCGCAACTTCCACGGGCTGTGGTTTTACGACGCGGAGGAGCTCGAAGCGCTCTTCTCTTTCCAGCGCGACGGCGTGAAGGAGTATTGGAAGGAGATCGCGCGGCAACATAAAGTGTACGCCCTCGGGCGCATCGTGCCCGCAAAGCTCATTCGCATCCTCCTGTTTAAGAAGCTGCTGCGCCACCCCAATTCGCCCCGCCGCTGGGCCGAGGAGGGAGACGAGGCAAAGTGCACGGCGGTGTTCGGGTCTTTGCAAAGGGCAAAGGAGCTCTCCTCGGATTGGAAGGACTACAAGCTCCTCTCCAAGGGAGACTTCGGCGACTACGATGCCTTCAAAGAGGAGAAGAATGCCGTGCTCCTCTCCCACGGGTACGACGAGACGAAGCCCATGAACGCGTGGGGGAAGGAGGAGCTCTCCTCCGCTGCCGCCTTCCGCGGGGGAGAATGCCTCGGGGAATACGACGGCGACCCCTACAAGAAGATTTCGTGGAAGTGCCACGACGGGCACATCTTCGAGGCCTCGCCCTTCACCGTGCTCCGCGGCGGGCATTGGTGCCCCGTGTGCCATCAGCCCGTGCCGTGGGACTTCGACCGCATCGCAAAATTCAGCCCCTTCGTCGCGCAGGTGTGGTACGATTCCCACGAAAAAGAGGAAAATATCGTCTACGATTTGAAGGAGGGCAAGCCCGTTCTTCGCCCCATCGCGGAGGAGGAAGCATGAAGATCCTCTTCTGCGTGTTTTCGGGCACGGGCAACACGAAGCACATCGCCGAGCGCTTTTTGCAAGGGCTGCGCGATTTAGGGCACGAGGGGGACTATTGTGCCATGGAAAAGGGCAAGGAGCCCCCGCGGACGGAGGGGTACGATCTTCTCATCGTCGGCTACCCCGTGCACGCCTTCAACGCGCCGAAGCTGGTCACGCGGTTTTTGAAGTCCTTCCCCAAGGGAAACATCCCCTTCTACCTCCTCCGCAGCGAGGGGGAGCCCTCCAAGCTCAACGACGCCTCGGGCATCTCGCCGCGGCGCATCCTCATGAAGAAGGGCTATGTGCCCGCGGGGGAATTCACCTATGTGATGCCCTACAACATCCTCTTCCGCCATTCGGACGGCATGGCGGTGCGCATGGAGATGGCGGCGGAAAAGCGCATCGAACGGGACGTGAAGCTCGTCTCCGAGGGAGGGGGAGAGGTGCGGCGCGTCAACTTTCTTCGGCGAGCGGCGGCGTTCACCCTCCGCATCGAGCACGTCGCCATGCCCTTGCTCGGGAAAACCTTCCACGCCAATAAACAGAAGTGCGTCGGCTGCGGCGCCTGCGCCAAGGTCTGCCCCGCGAAGAACATCACCATGGTGGAGGGGAAGCCCAAATTCGGCTGGCACTGCACCGGGTGCATGGGGTGCGCGTTTTTGTGCCCGAAGGACGCCGTGCGCATTTCCCTTCTCAACCCTTGGCGGGTCAACGGGCGGTACTCCTTCGAGGGGGCGCCCGCCGAGGACGGGGAAGTCTGCAACTATCTTCATACCATGTATGTGAATTATTTTCATGAATCGGAGGAATTATGAAACAGGTACTCTACATAGACAGTTGTATCCGCGGGGAAATTTCGCGGACGCGGCGGCTGGCGCGTGCATTCTTGGAGGAGTGCGAGGCGCACGGCGGTTGCCAAATCCAAACGGTGAAGGCGGGCGAGCTCGACCTTTTGCCTCTCGATAGGGCCGCGCTCGACGCCCGTCAGGCGCTTCTCGACGAGGGAAAAACGGACGACGGGGAATTCGACCTCGCAAAGCAATTCGCCGCAGCCGACCTTGTCGTCGTCGCGTCCCCCATGTGGGATATGGGCATTCCCGCAAAGTTAAAGACATACTTCGAACACGTCTCGGTCGCGGGGATCACCTTCCGCGTTGCCGAAAACGGGGATTGCATCGGGTGCTGCGCCGCGAAGGACATGGTCTTTCTCACCACGCGCGGCATGCAGATAGAGGACGGCAGCCTCATGGAACAGTCCGCGCCCTACCTCCGCGCGCTCGCGGCATTCTTCGGCGTCGGCGCGTTCCATGCCGTCTCGGCATGGGGGTTGGACATGGTGCCGCCAAATGAGGAAAACGCGCGCCTTTCCGCGGGCATGGGTGCCGCAAAAGAGCTCGCCCGTACCCTTCTTTCCGAATAAAAAAGGGCGGGGCATGTACAGGGAAGCGGAAAAAATCCATCGAAAAAGGAGAAGAGGATGAGCCGAAAAACGAGAAAGCAGGAAAAGAAGGAGCTGCTCGAATATATCGAACGCACGCTCGACGAAAACGGGAACGCCGTGGTGGACGTCTGCCTTCCCGAGGAGGTGTACGACCCCCTTTCGCTCAAGGGCGAAAAGGACCTTTGCGGCGAAATTTACGACTACATCGAGGCGCAGACCAACGTCATCCCCGCGCAGATCCCGCTCCGCGTCCGCCTCCACGGCGACCGCACCCCCGCCGAGCAGGAGGAGATCGAAAAGTGCATGCACAGGCATTATATCATGAAGTCCTTCGATATCTCGTGGGACCTCATGGCCAATCTTCGCAAGATGCTCGTGCTCGCCGCATTCGGGGCGGCAGTGCTCGCCATCTACCTCTTCCTCGCCCTCACGGGCAAGAACGCTCTGTTTACCGAGATCTTGTCCATCGTCGGCTCCTTCTCCTTGTGGGAGGCTGCGGACGCCCTCCTTCTCGAACGCCCGCACCTCCGCCGCGAACTGCGCAACAACGAACAAAGCCTCAACCAAAAAATCGAATTCGTCCCAAAGGATTGACATTCGTCACATTTTTGATGAAAGAAGCTTTACCCTTTACGGAGGGAGAATGCGACCGCGAGGGACGGCATCTGCCGCCCCTCGCGGTTTACGAAAAGAGTGATTTTCCCGCGCTTAATTTTTAAGAACGGCAAAATTTTTATTCCTTCATCAATGTACGCTGGCGTAGACGGGCGGATTCTTCGAAACCAAAAAAGGCACCCCCAAAAGGGTGCTTTTCTTGGCGTGGAAGGAGGGATTCGAACCCTCGCAGCAGAAACTCCACTCTAACGCCTTAGCAGGGCGTCCCCTTGAGCCACTTGGGTACTTCCACATACCGATAGCGTATCAGCTTTTCTATGGTACCATAAAAAAGCGGGATTGTCAATGATTTTCCGTAAAGCCGAAAAAATTTTCCGAAAATTCTCCTCGCCACTTGCGAAGGCGGGCGATTTATGCTACAATAAAGAAAAGGGAGGCGGGGAATGAACATTTGGCACGACATCGACGAAAAGCGCATCACGCCCAAGCAATTCGAGGCGCTCATCGAGATCCCGAAGGGGAGCAAGGCGAAGTACGAGCTCGACAAGGAGACGGGCATTCTCAAGCTCGACCGCATTTTGTACACCTCCACCGTCTATCCTGCCAACTACGGGTTTATCCCGCGCACCTATGCGGACGACGGAGACCCGCTCGACGTTTTGGTGCTCTCGGGCGAAGTCATCCACCCGATGACGCTCGTCAACTGCTATCCCATCGGGGTCATCAAGATGATCGACGGGGGCAGCCTCGACGAGAAGATCATCGCCATTCCCTTCAAGGACCCTTCCTACAACGAGTATTACGACATTCACGAGCTGCCCAAGCACATTTTCGAAGAGATGAAGCACTTCTTCGAGGTGTACAAGTCGCTCGAGCACAAAAAGACGGCGGTCACCGAGATCGCCCACAGGGACGACGCCGTGGAGATCATCGAGCGGTGCATCCGCCTGTATCGGGAAAAATTCAGCAAATGATCATGGGGGAAAGAATATGAAGATCGTATTTTTCGGAGACTCCATCACGGAGGCGGGAAGAGACCTTGCGGACAAGCACGACCTTGGAGCGGGGTATGTGAAGATCGCGGAGGGGAAGCTGCGTTTGCTCTATCCCGACCGCACGTTCGAGCTACTCAATTGCGGCGTCGGGGGAGACCGCACCGCCGACCTTCTCTTGCGTCTCAAAGAGGACGTAATGGACGAAGCGCCGGACGTCGTCGTTCTGCAGGTGGGTGTGAACGACGTGTGGTGCCGCTTCTCGAGCGGCTTCGTGGTCACGCGGGAGGCGTTTGAGGAGAATTACTCTGCGCTCGTGAAGGGCATCAAGGCCTCGGGAGCGAAGCTGCTCCTTCTGCAGCCCTTCGTGCTCTCCATGAGCGATAAGAAGCGCTTCCGCACCTATCTCAACGAATTCAACGCGGTGATCTCGGAGATTGCGGCGCGGGAAAACGTCCCGTCCGTCCCTCTCGACGAAATTTTCACGGGCGTCACGCAGGATATCGACCCCGCCCAATTCGCCGTCGACGGCGTGCACCCCACCCACCGCGGCTGCCGCTACATTGCCGATCTCGTCATCAAGGAGCTCAAGAAATTTTTATGAAGGAATTGCTCGTCGTCGTCGATATGCAGGAGGACTTTGTGACGGGTCCTCTCGGCTCCAAGGAGGCGGCCGCCGCCGTGCCCGCCGTCCGTTCCCTCGTGGAGGGGGCGGAAACCGTCGTGTACACCAAGGACACGCACGAGGAAAACTATCTCTCCACGCAGGAGGGGAAAAATCTCCCCGTTCCGCATTGCCTCCGCGGCACCAAGGGATGGGAAATTTTGCCTTCCCTCTATAAAAAAGGAAGCCCCGTGTTCGAAAAGGGCACGTTCGGCAGCCTCGCGCTCGCCGAGTACGCGAAGAAGGAAGGCTTTTCGCGCATCACGCTGTGCGGCGTGTGCACGGACATTTGCGTGGTGAGCAACGCGCTTCTTCTCAAGGCGTACCTCCCCGAGGCGGAAATTTGCGTCGTGAAGAGCGCCTGCGCGGGCGTGACCCCCGAGGCACACGAGGCCGCCCTCAAAACCATGCAGAGCTGCCAGATAACGATTTTGTGACCGTTTGTTTTGGGAACCTCCCCCTGTATCCCCCTCCTTACAAAGGAAGGGGATTTTGTTTGTGTTCCCCTTCCTCTTGGGGGTGCCCACCGCTATTGGATCCCCTTCCCCTTTGGGGTGGGGGACGCAGGGGGAGGGGCTCTCGTATATTTTTCTTTGAAAGTTTTCTCATCTGCTTGCAAATATTTTCGATTTATAGTAGAATAGAAGAGCCTCACAACTTAATCATGGATTTTTTCCCGCAAAATAAGGATACTACTACGGCATAGTTGTATCCTAATATCTCTATCCTTAAAAGCGGGAAGAAATTAAGTTGTGAGGCAAACGACGAGGATACAAAATGCGGGCATCCTTCGTCGGATGCCCTTATTTTTTGCCCGAAAAACACAAGGAGAAACACGATATGGCTGAGATGCAATTCAAATGCAAAACCTGCGGCACGCTGCTCGATGCGCTCGTGGCGCAGTCGCAAAATAATTTGGTGGAATGTCCATATTGTCTTAACATATGGACGATCCCCAAAAAGGGAACGAGCCCCACGGCGCTTTCCTTCCTCCGCATGGGAGAGCACGACCTCGACACAGGCAAATTTGACGACGCCCTTTCCGCCTACAAGAAAGCCGCCGAGCTGGACGCCAAAGAGCCCGAGGCGTACTTCGGCATGGCGCT
>CANRHI010000074.1 GCA_947630365.1 uncultured Clostridia bacterium | reverse complement strand
CCGCTCACTCGGGGCAACCCCCACCACCCGCTTACGCGGGAGCTCTTCTCACGCGGGTAGAGTCCCGCGTTCGGTCAGCATTTGCCCGTACATATGGGCAAATTCCAAGAAAATTTTGCGCCAAAGATTATCAACCTTTGGCAGAATGCAAAATTTTCCCCTTCAAAGGGGGCAGCTCTCCGCCTTTGCGCGACTAAGGGGTTTCCCCCTCACTCCTCGTCGGCGGGGATCTCCACCGCGTCGGACGAGACCTTCTTGATCTGAATGTATTCCACCTCGACGTCCTGCTTTCTGCCGAACATGGTGATGGTGACCTTCGCCCGCTGCGTCTCGGGGTTGACCTCGCGGATGGTCCCGAGGAACCCTTCGAGCGGGCCGTTGTCGATAGACACCCTGTCGCCCGCGGCAAAATCCGCGTCCACCACGAATTCCTCGAGGCGCATCTTGCGGATCTCGTCCTCCTTCATGGGGATGGGGCGCCCCTGCGGACCGACAAAGCCGGTGACACCGCGCGTGTTCGTCACAAGATACCAAAGCTGGTTGGAATAAATCATCTTGATGAACACATAGCAGGGCAGGAGCTTGCGCTCCACGACCTTCTTCTTGCCGTTCGCCTTCTCCTCGATGGTCTGCTCCGTCGGGATCTTCACGTCGGCAATTTGGTCGCTCAAATTGTTGTTTTCGATGAGCCGCAAAAGGCTCTCCTTTACCATGGACTCATAGCCCGAGTAGGTGTGGAGAATATACCATTTCGGCTCGCTATCCGTGATCGCCATAAACGGTTACGCCCCCCAAGAGGTGATAAGCTGCAAAAGCTCCGTGAAACCGACATTCACACCCGTCATCACGATGGTGAACGCAAGCACGATGACAAGCACAACGCCCGTCGATTTGAGCGCCGTTCCAAACGTCGGCCACGTCACGCGCTTGAGCTCCGAAAACGTCTCCTTCAGCTTCCTGCCCATGCGCACGAAGATATTCGGCTTCTTGTTCTTATCCTTCTTTTGCGCCTTCTGTACCTTCTCCGCCTTCGCAGGCTTTGCGGGCTTCTCGGCTTTTTCGGGCTTCCCCTCGGAAACTGCTGCGTTCTCTTCGGGGGCTACATCTTTGGACTTACCCATACTTCTCCTCCGTTTTGCGCCAACTTCGCGCGGAGCTTACTTGGATTCCTTGTGGACCGTGTGCTTCTTGCAGACGGGGCAATACTTTTTCAGTTCGAGACGATCGGGATCGTTCCGCTTATTCTTGAAGCTGTCGTAATTGCGGTTCTTGCACTCGGTGCATTCGAACGTGACCTTCAGTCTGGTGGATTTGACTGCCATTGCGTGAAAACTCCATACAAAAAAATTACACCCCACATTTGGTGTGTAGTTGAAGTTTACCATATTCCCGCCCGAATGTCAATACATTTCGCCCCCTTTTTTGAAGATTTTTTTCCTCGCCCCACAAGGGGGGCACATCGGCACAGCCAAAATCCCCTTCCTTTTTAAGGAGGGGGATACAGGGGGAGGTTACCGCGTCATGTTGAGGGAGCGAAGCGACCGAAACATCCCGAAGTACGAAGTCCGAATTTTCATCTTCGGGATTCTTCGCTACGCTTCAGAATGACGCGGGAAAACGGGGGCAACCCCCACCACCCGCTTACGCGGGAGCCGCCCCCTTCAAAGGGGGCAGCTCTCCCCCCTTGGCGCCCCTATTGAGGGGAGCTGGCGAGGCGAAGCCGAGACTGAGGGGTTCTTTTAACCCTATCCCCCCCTTACGGGGGTACTTCCCCTCTCAGGGGAAGCAAGATGACCGTCGAGCCGCACCCCCTCAAGGGGCAGCCAAGACGTATACCTGCCCCTATTTATGGGGGCGGGTGGCGAGCGTAGCGAGACAGGTGGGGGCAAAACACCCACCGCACACCTATGGCAACCCCCATCACCGCCTACGGCGGAGCCCTTCTCACGCGGGTAGAGTCCCGCGTTCGGTCAGCATTTGCCCGTGCATATGGGCAAATGCCAAGAAAATTTTGCGCCAAAGATTATCAACCTTTGGCAGAATGCAAAATTTTCCCCTTCAACGGGGGCAGCCAAGGGACGCGGCATAAAAAAGAGGCCCGCGGAGGCGGGTCTCTTGGATTTTCGGTTTTTTCGTGCCCCTCCCCCTGTATCCCCCTCCCCGCTTTGGCGGGGAAGGGGATATTTTAGGGTTAGAGGTCACGCATTCTGCACGGGGTGCAGGTTACGGGTCAAAAGAGCTTGTAGCCCGATACAGTGAGGCTGGATGCATGATCCGCGTCGCCTTCAATGCCGACCCAAATGGTAGGGAATCTCTCTATCATTGCCGCATTTACGATAGGAAGGGTTTGCGTGGTAATAAGGGACAACCCGTTCGTTCCGCTTACGGTAATGGTAATTACGAGCTCCGCCGCGGACTTGTAGTCAAACTCCACTTTCCAATCGGCAGTCTTGCCCATATCCTTAAACGTTGTCCAAATATCATCGCCTTCTGCAAGCTCCTTCGCAGAATTGTAGATATGCGTCAACATTGTGGCATTTCCGAACGCCGTCACGCCGTCGCCACTGTCAGCATCAGGGTCGAACGTCCAGCCCGCATTATCGGAACGCATGGTGTAGCCGCAAAGGACTTCCGCATAGACGGAGAACCAGTTTTGATACATCGTGCTGGTAAGCGAACCCACGACAACCAACTTCTTGCCAACCGTCAACCCATTTTCCGCACTAAATCCTACGGGCACCTCGTACAAACGGGATTGGAAATTCACAACGTTCTGTTGCGTGAAGGTAACCGCCGTAAAACCGGCTTCAGTGAGGCCTTCAAGCGAGACTTTTCCGCACAGCGTGCATGCGCCGTTTTCGTTCACATGCTCATGCTCGGGATTGAGTGCACCGCAAACACAATACACTACGCCTTCCGACTGCTTATCCGCCGCCTTCTCGTAGTTGTGCGTGGTGTGAGCGGGGTCGAGAATACCGCAGATCTCGCAATGGTGGGTCGCGTCGTACTTATGCGCCTTGCCGCCGTTCTCGGTGTCGCCATGGTTAGGATTAAGCACCTGGTCGTCGGGGCAACGGTCGTTGTCGTTATCGAAGTCGTGGACGTGCTTGGAGAGCGCCGCAGCGGGCTCTGCACCTTCGGGAACGACGGTTTCCGCACCGGTCGCATGGAACACGTTCTCGTCTGCATGGAATGCAAGGTACACGACCTCGGCATTCAAGGCAGCGGTATCCGTGATCGTCCAGATCTCGGAGAAGTCGATCGTTTCATCCTCGCTGACAAAATGCACCGTAAGAACGAGCTTGGTGGGATCGGTGTAGTCGAAGGTGAAGGTGATCGTCGCTTTGTCGAGCGCTTTCTTCACAGCGTCGCTTGCATTCACGGTATCAAACGTAGTCGCCGCATTCGTCTTGTTGTCGTACACCTCAAAGGTAAGTCCGACATTGTCCGTAGGCTGACCGGTAATGTAGCCGAACGTGCCGTTGTCGCCCTGCACATAGTGGTCGAGGCGGAAGCCATCCGCATCGCCGCCCGCTTCGTCGGTAATACCGGGCTCGGGCAGGTTCCAAATCTGATTCTCTGCGGAATCGTTGGTACCCGTCACCGTGTAGGAGCCGCCCTTCACGACGGAGCCATAGGTGACCCACGAGTTGCCAAACCAGTTGGTGCCGGTGCCGACGCCCCAGGTCTGCGTAGAGGAATTCTGCACATACTTGAGCGAGCCGCACTCGTTCGAGCATTCATAGAGCGCGTCGTAGCCCTTGAGATCTTCCGTGGAGGCATTTTCCTTCAAAGTCCACTGGTGGCCGGTCGCATTGACGACTGCAAGCCCATAGTAGAACACTTCGCCTTCTGCCTTCTTGCCGCTGACGCCGTTCTCGGTGCAGCCGCCCTCGACGATCGACTCGCTTTCGCCGCTCGCCTTGGTCGCTTCGGTGATCTTGCGATCCGCGGAGACGAGGTAGTACTTCGTGCTGCCTTCCTGCACCTGCTCATAGCCGTAGGCAGTGCTTTCCTCGACGCCGAAGGCGGAGAGGTCGAGCACGACGACGGTGAGGTAGGTATCGCCGACCTTGGAGACGACGATCTTGCCCGTGCGCGTAAGCGCGTTGGACTCGGTGAAAGCCCCTGCGTCGCTGAAGCTGATGACGAAGTTGCCGAGGAGGTTCCCATCGGTCTTCTTGCCCGCATTCACATTGAGGGTGAATTCGTGGCCCGTCGCGGTCTCATCCGACCAGACGAGGTAGAGCTTGCCGCCGACCGCATAGACGTGAGCGCCGCTCGATTCGATCTCGGTACCGCCGACGGTGACGGAATTGTAAGTGATGACCGTGGAAATAAGGAGGCTGTCGCCGCTCCTCATCTCGATGGTGTGCGTGGCGATCGCGCTCTCGAGGTCTGCCTTGCCGAGCTTGAGCACGACAACGAGGCCGTTCGTCTTATCTACACTTTCCACCGTGAAGGCGCCGAGCTTGGCGTCTTTCTCGAGTGCGGAGACGGCAAGAGTGCTCGTTCCGCAAACGAGCGTGTAGGTATCCTCTACGGTGCCCGTGTAGGTGATCTTCACGCTGCCGCCGTCAATGGCGTTGAGCGTGTTCTCGGAGAGCGCCGCCGTGAGCTCGGAGACGATGACCGAACGGAGGTCGATGATCACATCGCCCTGCTCGATCTTGCCCGTGAAGTTGGAGAAGTGCACAACTGCCTGCGCGAGACCGACCGCGGGATCGATGGAGATGAACACCTTCACCTCGTTGCGTTCCGCATTGATCTCCACCTTGCTATCCTTGAGCACGGCGCCCGAAGCGTCGAGAATGGAGACGTAGGTGGGATCGGGAAGCGACTTATTGAGCTTGAGCGCGAAGGAAGTGTAGTACTTGGCGCCGTCCTTGGTCGCGTTGCCGCCGAGCGTGACAACGTTCTTGTTGTTCGCAAACGTGAGGTCTGCCGAAGCCGCCTTGCCGTTGAATGCCGCCGTGAGCGCCTCTGCCGCCGTGAGCGCGGAAGGATCGATCTCCGAGCCCGTAACGATCTTGGCATTGCCGTTTGCATACGCGGGCTCATCGGCGATCAAGCTCACATTCACGTTCCCCGTGAGGTTGCGGATCTCGATATTGTAGGAGAGAACGAGGGTATTGTTCTCATCGTAGTAGTAGTACTCCACCTTCACCGTGCCGTGCAGATAGGTGACGACGAAGTGATATTTCTTGTTCGCGAAGAATTCGCTGAACGTGATATCCGTGCCGAGCCCACGCCCATCGGGAAGCAGCACGCCCGTGAGGGTGTTCGCGCCGAGCGAGGTGTAGAAGTTGGGATCGACATCGGCCGTGCCGTTCTTTTCCACGTTGCCGGGACCGCAGGTGATCGCGTTATCCCAGTTGTCCTTCGGGTGCTTGACGACCCAGCCGTCCGTCCTGAGCCAGTAGCGCGCCGTGCCGCCTTCGCCGTTGTTTGCAAGAATGGCGAGGAAGGGACCGTAGTTTCCTCCCACGTCGGCAACTTCGCTTGCAAAGTCGCCCGTGACGTCGAGCCTCTGCCCGTCGCGCAAGGTCTTTTTGAGGGAGTCGAAGGGATCCGCCCAGTCGGGAAGGCGCTCCTCAGTCATCGTGCCGCCGCAAAGGTCGCAGATGCCGTCGGGACCGCCCTCGGTTCCGCCTACTTTATCCACATGATCTCCCGCGATCTCGGTGACGCCGGCGAGGAACAAAACGGTATCGCCATCCTTCACCTCGTAAGCGCTGTACCCTGCGTGCCAGCAGTCGCCCTCGCTCACATAGGCAAGCGTGGCGCCGCTCGTAGCGAAGGTCTTCTTTTCGACCGCGCCGTTCGTGACGCTGTAGTACACGACGTTGCCGTTTTCTTCTTGCTGACCGACCGCCTCGAAGTAGAGCGTATCCGTCGCGGCGGAAATGCCGAATTTCGTCATGTCGATGGTATAGAGGATATACGCGCCCGCGTCGTTTTCCTGCCCGTCGAACGTGCCGAAGAGAATGCAGGAGACCGAAACGCCCTCTGCGCTTTGGAGCAGGACCATCTTACCCTTTTGATACGTTGCTCCAATGTCGACAAGACGGAGGCTCTCCACATCGCCATTATTGAAGTTGAGAAGAGCACCGCTCTCAACGGTGATGTCGCCTTCCGCAAGGTTTTCCTTCTGGATCGCAACCGCGATCGTAAGCGTCGTGCCGTTCGCCTCGATCAACATCCCCTCGTTCCCTGCGGGATTGATCTTATCCGTGGAAACAAATTCCACGTTGTGCCATACGGTCTGCACATACTCTACGGCGTCGCCGTTCTGCACCTGCACGGTGAGAGGCTTGTAGTTCGCAAGATTCGTGGGCTTGGAAAGGTTGACCGTGAGGGTGAGGGTGCCGTTTTCGAACGTATGCGAGACGTAGTACACGCCGGTCGTCACGTTCGGGTTCCTGCCCTTATCCTTATCGGACTTGTAGGAGTCGAGGTTGGACTTCTGCACCGTTCTCGGGCTGGTGATGTTGAGACCGCTGAGAACGAGCGCGAAATTATCGTCGAGCCCCGTGATTTCGAACGTGACTTCGCCGTCATCATTGAGCGCGCTTTCGTTCTTCGTCACGGTCAACCCCACATTGTAGCCGACAAGCTTGCCGTCGAGCTTGACCTTGATGGGGGTTGCCTGCAAGCCCGAAATGGTGATATCTCCGCTCTGCGCCTGCGTCGAAGTGAGGGCGATCGCGAGATAGATGTCGCTGCCCGCCGTCTTGTAGAAGAGCGCCGCCGCGCCGCTGACCTCGACCTCGGAGAAGTCGAATCCGCTCGCTGCCCACTCCGCCCAAGCATAGCCGTTGAGGCGAAGAACAAGGTAGCGCGCACCCGACACATCTGCGGTACCGATCTTGGTGTAGCCCGAGCCCTCATCGAGAGCCGCGGCTGCGACCGTGTAATTTTGAAGGGTAAGGGTGATGTCGTCCGCGGTGTTGGTGAGGACGAATTCGCCGCCGTTCTCAAATCCGATCGCGTCCTCGAAGCCCGTGGGAACGATCTTGATGTCGGCGTCGATGAACGCGCGGACCTTATCGGCGCCCGTGGTCACCTCTGCCTTGAAGAATTTGTAGGTGGGATGAAGCGGCTCGTTCGCGAGCGACTTCCACTTCGTGCTGTCTGTAAGCGCCGCTTGCGCTTCTGCCTTGCCGCCTCCGCCCGTGTAGGCAAAGATCTGCCCTGCGGAGAGCGTGAAGTTCTCGGGAGTGTCTTTCTGCTCGTACTTCATCTTCGCAACGATAGTCGTCGCGTCGATCATCTGCCCTTCGAGATAGAGCTTGCCCGCATCCTCGACGCCATTGATCGTAAGAGCCTCGGGCGTGAGGGTGGAGATGACTTCGCTCTCGGTGACCGTCATATCCGAATAGTCGCCGTGGAGGATGGTGTCGTAATAGCCCGTCGAAGAATCGGGGACCTTGATATAGGTCACGAGCTCGCGCGGGTTGGTCTTATACGCAAGGACGTAGCGCATTTCGATGACGCCGTCGTTGCGATAGTACCACGAGACCTCGATATCCGTGCCCGCCGTGTAGAGCGCTTTCCCGGATTGGGTCTGCACGCCGAAGGAGTGGACCCAGAAGTCCTTCCAATCGTCCCATGCATCGGTCCCTGCTTCGGGAAGCTCATCCTCCGAGCGCACCTGCACATATCCCTCGGGAACGGGGGAATCTACCTTGGGCGTGTCGTCCTGGAAGGTACCGAAGTTGCGCCAATTCTCGTTGCCCTTCGCCTTTGCGCCGCCCGCAAGGGAGGCAAGGGCGCGGTTCTCGGCAAGGTCGTTTCCGCAGCCGATACCGTCGTACAACACCCAGCCTTCGCCGCGGACGAGCACAGCCGCGCCGCCCGTGTAGGCTTCGTCCATATGGGCATCGTAATTCCTATCCGCAATACCGATGACGGGGAAGTTCCACTGCTCGTTGGTCTTGGGTTTGCCGTCTACGATCCAAGGGCTGTCGTCGCCCGTCGCCGTCTTGGTGGTGCCGCGGAGGGTGATAGTCATGCCCTTTTGCAGCTGGCCCGCCGTGATGGTGGGGACTTGCTTCATGCCGCTCGGCGTCAAAGACGCGCCAAAATCGCTCAGGACGGTGTTGCCCTGCGCGTTGTTCTTCCACACCTGTCCGTCCGTGTCGGTATAAGACGCGGGAAGGGTCGCCAACGTGCCTTCGTGGAAGGTGCCGTAGTGGATGATGGCGTTCTCTTCCTGAAGCGAGCGGACTGCCTTACAGGAAACGCAGGTCGCGCTGCCCGTGGCGTGGTCCCAGTCGTGGGAGACCTTCACGCTCACGACGACCGCCCACTCTTTGCCGTTGTTGTTGTCGGGATCGTTCGCCGTCGTGCCCTTGAAGGGAACGAAACGCACCGAGTAGGTGCCGACCTTGAGGGTCGTTTTCCCCTCTTCGACCACGGGAGCGTTCTCGACCGTGATGTCCTTCTTCTCGATGGTGTAATCTACGCCGTTTTCGTCGTAGTAGACCATCGTGATCTCGGCGATCGCATCTTCCCAGTCTTCGAGCGTATCCGAGTCGGTAAGCGCAAGGTCGTCGAGACCGTCGACCTCGTCCTTCAAATCGTCGATGGCGGGAACGTCGGTCGGAGTTTTGTCTCCGCCGGGAGTTTCGCCGCCCTGCTGGCCGCCGGGATTTTCACCGCCGGGCTGCTCTTCTTCGCCGTCGCCGCCGCAGGCAAACAGAGCCAGCGACATGACAAGCGAGAAGAGAAGCACCAAAAGTGCCTTCAGCTTCTTCATGCTTTTCCCCCTAAAATATTTATTATTTCGCCATTTTTGCAAATAGCGATAATATTCTACAACAATTTATTTGCAATGTCAATACATTTTTCTTAAAAAAATTTCCCGCAGCGGGGAAAAATTCACTTTATGTAATATGTTGAAGAAACGGAGAAAAATCGGAAGGCGGCATGACAATTAGAAGCGGGGCGGAATGACGCGGTAATACAGGGGGCAGCTCTCCCCCTTGGCGCCCCTATGCCGCCGCGTCATGTTGAGGGAGCGAAGCGACCGAAACATCCCGAAGTAAGAAGTCCGAATTAAGACCTGCCCCTATTTATGGGGGCGGGTGGCGAGCGTAGCGAGACAGGTGGGGGCAAAAACCCACCGCTGACTCGGGGCAACCCCCACCACCCGCTTCCGCGGGAGCCCTTCTCACGCGGGTAGAGTCCCGCGTTCGGTCAGCATTT
>CANRHI010000073.1 GCA_947630365.1 uncultured Clostridia bacterium | reverse complement strand
CACGCCCGCCCCGCCGAGAATGAGCCCCACGGGGGCGCGTTCGACGAGGTAGCCGTTCCCCTCCGCGTACTCTACGCCGAAGAAGGAGTAGACGGCGGTGAGCGCCCCGCCCAGCGCAAAGGTGAGAAGAAAGAAGGCGGCGTGGGCAAGAAGGGCGCTCTTTTTGGGCGTTTTCTGCGGCACGGCGAGCATCATGAGGAGCGCCCCGCCCAAAAATTTCACCAAATAGGCGACAAGCGGCGGGAGCGCGAACAGCGGGAACAGCACCGCTTCCGCCGCCCCGACGCCCGCCGAAAGGAGCAGCCGCCACGCCTTCACGCGGCAGTGCGCCACGCGCAGGGCGAGGTAGACGAGCAGCCCGTCGAGCAAACAATTTTCCGCGATGGCGACCTCGAGATAGACGACCATTTCCCGCTCCGTGAGTGCTATTATAAAGCCAAAAAAGGCAGGAAAAAGGGCATATCCCGTCGGAATATGCCGAATTTTGCGGGGAGGATCTGGGGGACATCTTCCCTGAAATTTGCGTGAAATCCTCGTTCGCCGCCCTGCAAAACGGGGCATGTGCCCCCGAAACGCTTGCCTTTTTTCGCCGTTTGTTTTATGATGGTCTCGTTCCCGAAAAAATAGCGGAAAAATCGGACAAAAGGAGGGACGCATGCGGAATTTGGTGCGGGAATACAGGGCGTTGAGCTTTGAACGGAAAACCGTCATCAAGACGGTCGTCGGGCTGTGCGGCTCGGCGGTCCTCGCGCTCGGCAAGCTCACCATCGGGCTGCTTACCGACTTCAACCTCGTGAGCATCGCCGTGTACACCTTCGCCATCCTCCTTGCCAAGCTCGAGTGCCTTTGGGGCATCCGCTCGAACAAGCGCAGCTTCGAAACGAGAAACCGCCTCGTCGCCGTCTTCCTCCTCTTTGCCAGCCTCGTGTACATCGGGTTCATGAGCCGCATGTTCTTCATGGAGAGAACGCTGCGCGACAACGGGATGCTCTATGTGCTCCTGCTCGCCTTTATCTCCTTTTTGGAGCTCGGCTTCGGCATCGCGGGGGTGCTCCGCACCAAGACGCGCGGCAGCTACTACCGCAATATCAAGCTCATCAACCTCTGCGTCGCCGTCATCGCCATTCTGACCACGCAGATGGCCATTCTCAACATGGAATCCGAGACGGGCAAAGTGAGCATCCTGAACGCCTATTCGGGCATCGGCGTGGGGGTATTTATTGCGCTCGTCGCCGTGTATATCCTCCTTGCGCCCAAGTGGAGCGTGCTCTCCCGCGAGCACAACGCGTTCGTCCTCGCCGAGGCAGAAAAAAACCGCCTCGAGATCGGCGAGCGCGGAGAAATTTCCATCACGCTTTGCAAGAGCGCGGTGTATGGGGACTATGTGTATCGAGCGATCTTGCAGGGCGACACCGCCGACGGGAACATTTGCCGCACGCCCTCCCTTTGGAAGCGCATGCACGTCGTTTGGAAGGTGCTCTGCTGCATCCTCTCGGAAATTTTGCTCTTCGTGTGGCTGGGCGGGCGCATGGTGCTCTTCTTCCGCTCCCTCGACCTCCCCTCCCGCCTCGAGAAGATCATGCGCGAGAACGGCTTCTCCCGCACCCTTTGCGGGGAGAAAACAGCGGCGAGCGGCGCTGTCATTTCGAGCGGAGCGTAAGCGAAGTCGAGAAATCTCACAATAAGGTAGAGATGCCTCGACAAAGCTCGGCGTGACAATCAGAAGCGCGGGGCGGCATGAGAATTGGAAGCCCCTCCCCCTCAAGTATAAGGGGGAGGGCTTACCTGGCGCCCCTATTGGAGGTTAGCAAAGGCCTACCCTTTTGTAAAGGGGAGGCTCCGCCTATAAGGCGGTGGTGGGGATTGCAATTCGAACGGTATGCTCCCATCCCCACCCGTCTGCCGAGGGCAGCCACCCTCCCCTTCCGTGAAGGGTAGGGCTTTTGTCGTCACTCCTTCACCCTTCCGCGAAGGGTAGGGCTTTTGTCGTCACTCCTTCACCCTTCCGCGAAGGGTAGGGCTCCCTCCCGCAAAATCACAAGTCGATCTCGAGGCGGTTTTCGTTGACGTAGGAGTACCAAATGCCGTTTTCGACGATCTCCTCCCGCGCGATCTCCTTGAGGAAAAGCGCCTGTTCCTCCTTGGGGCGGTCCTTCATGTCCTGCCAGCGGGCATACGCCGCGGCGTAAAATTTGCCCATCTTCTCGTTGTCGCTCGCCCTTCTCCCATAGGAGAGCTTCCCCCAATAGCTCGAAAAGAGCAGGGAAGCCGCCGCCACCGTCCCGAGCAGGACCGCGCCGAGGCTCCGCCACGAGAAATCGCCGAAGAGGGCTCCATCCCAAAAGAAGGGAAGCCCCGCCGCCCCGAAGATACACGAACAAATTTCCAAAATCAAAATTGCCGCATACAGCACGAGGGTCGCGCCGAGCATGAGGCTCGAGAAACGGTCGTACTTCTTCGCCATTGCGGCGTTCTTTTTTATTTTTTGACGGTGATATTTGAGCTGCCCCTTGGGCTCGTCGCTCAGCCCGATCCACGTCTCCACTGCCTCCGAGGGCGAAATTTGCAAATGCTTTGCGGGGGAAAGCACGGCGAGCGCGCGAAGCGCCTTGTCGATCCAAACGAATTCCACCCTCTGCGCCCACGAATAGAGCTCGCAAACGCTGTCACGCACGGGGACTTCGTCGGTCGCGACGGAGAGATAAAACTGAATGCGCAGCGCCTCCGCAAACGCGCGCAGGTCGATATAGGCTCTGTGATACGCCTTCTTCTCCCCGACGATCTGCAGCACGACCACTGCCGCGATGAGGACGGTGCACGGGAAGATCATGAAGGAGAGCGAGGCGTCGTCATACACGAGAAAGGTAAGCGCGACGAGTGCCGAGAGAAGGGCGAGCAGCCGCAAAAACAGCGTGTATTTCGCTTGATTTCCGCGATAGGAGAGGAAATTTGCCTTGGCGTAGTGATAGCCGAGGCTCTTTCGGTAGTCGTCGAGCTCCTGCGGCGCGCCCCAGAGCGGGTCCTCCCCCGAGAAGGGCGCTTGGTTGTAGTTTGCCGTCTTTTCGAGCATGGCGAGAAGGTGCGCGGGGGGCTCCCGAGAAATCGTGTACTTTTGCGCCCCGCCCTGTGCGCCGCTCGCTTGGGCGTTCTCGCCGCTTCCTTCGAAGAGATCGCTCGTCAGCCAGCGCGTTTGGATATCGGAAAGGTCATCCCCCTGCCGCCGTGCCTTCACCCAAAGAACGGCGGAATCCGAAACGGCGCCCGGGGAAAACAGATGCTCCCTGTTCAAATATTTGTGCTCAAGGGCGAATTCGACCACCTCCGCCGTGCCGCAGCCGTATGCCGATTTGGGCTGCTTTCCGTCCCAAAGGGCGAGGACCACATGCGAGTGCTCGGCAATGTAGATGCCGAGCTGGCGATACTCGTAGCTCTCTTTGTCTACGCCGCGGGATTGCAGCCACGCGCCGTTCTCCTCCATGTCGGGCGCGAGAAACACCCGCTTGCATTTCGTAAGGTATTCGTGCAATTTCGCCCTGTCGGCCTCGCTTTCGAAGCTCTCGAGGTACTTCTCCTCCTCGCGGGGAAGAATGGCATAGACGTCGATGCCGAGCTCGAACGCCGCCTCCGCGCAGAGCATATCCGCCCCCTCGGCAAACCCGCCGAGAAGCACGAGCGGGGTATCCTCCCCTCCCTTCTTTTGCGACTTGCAAAGAATTTGCAGCTCCTTCAGGGCGCCGAGGACCTCCTTTTTGAGCGCTGGCTTGTCCTCCTCGACAACGTTCCTGTGGCCCGTGACCCCGACCACGATCGGTATCGTTTTCCCGTCCATCGGTGTACTTTTTCCGCCCATTCTTCGCCTCCTTTTTTGAAATGTACTGTGCCTTTCCCCTATTATCACACTGGCGAGCAAAGAAGTCAAGAGAGTGCCACCCCTCCCCTACCCCGATTGCGGCGGCAGGGACCGCCGCAACCCCCGTCGCGTCTGCCAACGCTCCTATCGCGACGCGCTCACAGCCCACAGGGCTGTTGAGCATAATGCGCCGCTCTACCCCTCAGGTATAAGGGGGAGGGCTTTCTTGGCGCCCCACCGCGTTATGTTGAGCGGAGCCAAGGGAAACCGCCCTCATACCGAGGCCCGAAAGGGCCGAGCGTATATTCTACTTCTTGATACAACTTGCGGGGAGGATTCACTCACTCCGCTTGCGCTCCGTTCGGTATGAGGGAGGAAGGCAACCCGCCTCCGCTTTCTTTGCATCTTACGAATTGGATTTCATCCAATGTTTTTATAACCGAAATACTCTTCCCGTAAAATGCCGCGGTCGACGATATCCACCCGCTCGCCCGTCGTGGGACAGCGGAAGTAGTTTCTACGCGTCCCCTCATAGACGAGTCCGCACTTTTCCATCACGCGGGAGGAGCCGATATTTTCCGCCGCATGGCTGCCGTTGATGCGGAAAAATCCCACTTCTTCAAAGCAGTAGCGGAGCACTTCCGAGAGTGCCTCGGTCATGATGCCCTTCCCCCACCACGCTTTGCCCATGCAGTAGCCGATCTCGCCGCATTCCTGAAAATCGTCCGCGCGAAGTACGGCAATGTCCCCGATGAGCACATTCCCTTGCTTTAAGACGATCGCCCAGTGATAGATTTGAGGCTCCCCGCTCTGCTGTTCCCACAGTTTGAGAAGGGCCCGCGTCACTTCGATGTCCCCATGCGGCGCCCATGTGAGGTATTTCGTAACGACGGGGTCGTTCATCCAATGCGCAAACGCCTCTTCGGCGTCGCTTTCCTTCCATCTTCGAAGGAGCAGCCGCTCCGTTTCAAGAATTTTCGTCCCCTTGTGTTCCATCTCCTTCTCCTCCGATTTTCCGTTTATCGCTACTATTCTACCATGCTCTGGCGCAAAAATCAAGCGAGGGTGGGTATGATAAGCGCGGACCCAAAGGCCTACCCTTTCTTAAAGGGGAGGCTCCGCCTATAAGGCGGTGGTGGGGATTGGCTATTCGTGTATCCGTACTCCCATCCCCACCCGTCTGCCCGAGGGCAGCCACCCTCCCCTTCCCCCGAAGGGTAGGGCTTTCTTGGCGCGCACCGCGTCATGTTGAGGGAGCCAAGCGACCGAAACATCCCGAAGTACGAAGTCCGAATTTTCATCCTCGAGATTCTTCGCTACGCTCAGAATGACGCAACAACCTCCCCCTGTGTCCCCCTCCTTAAAAAGGAAGGGGATATGTTTGATGGTTTCGCTCCTTAAAAAGGAAGGGGATATGTTTGAGGGCTCGCTCGTGAAAAAAGAAGGGGATTTTATTTGCGGAACGCGCTATCAAGGAGTGGGGTCCCAACACATTTCGATCATCATTCATTTTTCACGGCTTGAAATGCAATGCTCACATCTCTGTATCCCGTAACATATCCGAAACGCACGACTTCGACCTCGCTCGGGTCGATCTCCGAATAGGGCTCCCCTTCGACAGACATGACAATCTTGTAGCCTTCCATCGTATAGATGGAGTACTGCAATTCCGTCCCCGCCCAAAACGCATCGTCGTCCTTCGCTTCAAATTGGATATTCTCATCGAACGTCAAGTTGCAATGGTATTGAAATTTATGATGAGGAACAGGGCTTTCTTCTCCCGTGGCAATCAATTTGAGGTCTGCGCTGTCCGATGTGCCGTTCAGTGTGTAGTTGATCATCAATTCATCGGCCGCTCGATCGCCGTCGGTATCGATCGGTTGCAACGTAACATCGGAAAAATCCAATTTGAAATCGGCTGTATCCTCGCCGATGCCCTTCAATTTATATGTATCTGTCGTAGAAGCATCTTGTGCGACCGCCTCCGAAAACTCCACAACATGGTTTTCGTTCCCCTCGCTCAAAACAAGATTGATGTGATACGCCGTATAGAATTTCGTATCGATCGTAGATAGGTCTTTCACCTTGTTTTTGTTTGTTTTAATGTACTCGACTCGATCCATTTCCGACAATTCCACGCTGACCGTCAACTCGGAATCGAGGTTGGATATCCCTTGAAAAAGTCCTTCCTTCAAAGAAATTTCAAATTGCCTTTGATCCGCGCAACCGACCAAACAGGATGCCATCGCAGACAAAATACAGATAAGAGATAGTTTTCTCATAGGCTTGCCCCCATCGAACCGATACGATTATACCACATATACGCGCGAAAATCAAGCGGGGGGGTATGATAAACGAGGGCCCAAAGGCCTACCCTTTCTTAAAAGGGAGGCTCCGCCTATTAAGGCGGTGGTGGGGATTGGCTATTCGTGTATCCGTACTCCCATCCCCACCCGTCTGCCCGAGGGCAGACACCCTCCCCTTCCCCGAAGGGTAGGGCTTTCACTCACCCCGTTGTCCCCCACCGCGGCTACTTCTTTGATGTTGCAAACGCGGCTTCGTCGAAGGGCTCGGATATGTCGAGATCCCTCAAAAAATCGTTGTCGAACACCTTCATGTCGCCGAGCGCCCGCAGGTCAAATCCGTTCTGATAGCAGAGAAAAATTTCCCCAAACATGTTGATTTTCAGGCGGGTCGTGCCCTTTTCGGGCGCAAACGAAAGAATTCCCCGATCGCCCTCCCGCGCCTTCATGTTGTAACAAAACGAAACGTTCCCCGTGAACATTGCAGGAGTGAATTTCGGATTCAGATAGCTGAACGCCTTTTCTATCGACTCTTTCGCCTCAATACTTATCGCCACGTTGCTCGTCTGCGCGATCGTGGTAAAGGGGTTGGAAACCCTTTCGCCGCGCCCGTTGATATACGGCCCGGCGAGGTACACCTCATACTCTATGTCTTTTTGGATCGATTCGAATATGATGTCGTCGCCATCCACATAAATCTTTGCGAAAATCATCTTTCACCACCCCTCGCTTTCTATATTTTTTATACAACATCTCCACGCGAAAGTCAAGAGAATAAGATAATTATCTATCAAACGGAAGATGGGGTCACGAAGATCTCCGTCACCCTCGACGGAGATACCGTTTGGCTCACACAGGCACAGATGGCGGAATTGTTTCAAAGGGACCGCAGCGTCATCACAAGGCACTTGCAAAATGTCTTTGAAGAGGGCGAGCTGGATGAAAATAGCAATGTGCAATTTTTGCACATTGCAAATTCAGACAAACCCGTTGCCTTTTACAGTCTCGACGTCATCATCTCCGTGGGGTACCGAGTGAAGTCCGTGCGCGGCACGCAATTCCGCATTTGGGCAAACCGCGTTCTCAAGGAGTACATGATCAAGGGCTTCGCGCTCAACGACGACCTTCTCAAGCAAGCGGGAGGCGGAGACTATTTCAAAGAGCTCCTCGCGCGCATACGGGACATCCGTTCCTCCGAACGCGTCTTCTATCGACAGGTACCTCGATATCTATGCGACCAGCGTAGACTACCGAAAAGATGCCGAGGAGAGTATTCTCTTCTTCAAGACGGTGCAAAACAAGATGCACTTTGCGGTCACGGGGCATACCGCCCCGGAGCTCATCTATCTGCGGGCAGACAGCTCCAAGCCGTTCATGGGATTGACCTCTTTCGAGGGAAAGCGTCCGCGGAAAACAGATATCGCGACCGCAAAAAATTATCTGTCCGAAAAAGAGCTGAAGGAGCTCAACATGATCACGTCCGCCTACCTCGATTTTGCCGAGCTGCAGGCGCTTCGCCGACGCCCTATGACGATGAAGGATTGGGTGACCAAGCTCGATGAATTCCTCCGCATGAGCGAAAGCGAAGTCCTCGACAATGCGGGTCAAATCTCCCACGAGATGGCGATCGAACGGGCAAATGCCGAATTCGAGAAGTATCGCGCACGCACGGAGGACGAGCTCTCCCCCGTCGAGCGGGACTTCCTCGAATCTATCAAAAAGACACAAAAGCAAATCGAAAGCAAAAAAAGTAATTCATAGGAGGAAAAAATATCGGAAACAATTTTCGCCCAAATACTTGCGTTCCCGAATGATCCGTGTTATAATGCAAACAAATGTTTAGATTTTACGGAGTGTGAGATGGAATTGACGGAACGGATCTTATCGGTAGCAGCGCGTTTGATGCTTACAACAGACAGAAAGGAATTGGTGAAACTCTCTGCGGAGCTTGGGGAAATCTCGAGCGAGGCAGAACAATGCAAACAGGAAGAAAAGGAGTACGCTGTAAACGGCTTTCTCAAATTCACCGAAAAGGAGACTATGAGAATGCCAAAAGAATTCAGAAAAACGTTCCGTGCGGAGGGTTGCACTGCCCACGTTCGGAAGAGAACGAGCGGCCGCGGAAGCTGCAATTATGAGATCCGCTACCGCAAACACGGGTACAATATCGCCGTTTCAAGCAACGATCTGACCGAGGCGAAAAAGAAATTCATCGATGCGCTCCACGCGGCAGACCGGGGAGAAGTGAAGTCTGTAGTCCCATCGAATTTCGGGATCTTCGCGGAATTCTACTTTACCAACTACCGCGCCCGCAAAGTGAAAAAGCAGACGATGGATAACGACCTCTATCGCTATCGCAAGCATATCCTTCCGAGATTCGGTACGATGCAGCTGAAGGAAGTCTCTCCGAGCTTCTGCCAAACCTTCATAGATGAGTATTCGAAGAAGGGCATGACGAAGACGGCAAATGAGCTGAAATCCCTCTTGAACGGGATCTTCAAATTGGCGGTCGCCTATAAGCTCATAGATAGCAACCCCCTCGCCGTCATCATTGTGGATAAGCACAATTCCACGCATTCCGTTCCCCTCTCCAAGGACGAAGAGCGGAGGCTCCTCGAAAAGACGGCGGGAACGCGCTATCAAAGGCTCTTCGCGGTCGCACTCTACACAGGGATGCGCCCCAATGAATTTGTGACGGCACGGATCGAGGGAGACTTCATCCTCGCCAACAACAGCAAGCGCAAGGGCGGCAAAGTGGAAACCAAGCGCATCCCCATCTGCATCATGCTCCGCCCCTTCCTCGAGGGAACGAAGGCTTTTCACTTCCCGCGCACCGAATACATGCGCAAAACGATGAAGAAGATCCTTCCCAACCACATATTGAAGGACCTGCGGAAAACCTTCTATACGAGATTGGACGAATGTGAGGTCGCCCCCGCCGCGCGGGATGAGATCATCGGGCACAGCCAAGGGGTGCTCCACAATACATACAGCTATCTGTCCGATGAATACCTCTTGGAAGAAGGGAAAAAGATCGTATGGGATAACGGTTTTGTGTCCCAAAATGTGCCCCAAAATGAAAAATAAATCTCATTTTGAAATGAATAATATACATAAATATTCGTAGAAAAGCAGAAAAAGGCGGATATTTATGCAAATATCCGCCTTTTTGGTGCACCTTCAGGGACTCGAACCCTGGGCCCATTGATTAAGAGTCAATTGCTCTACCAACTGAGCTAAAGGTGCA
>CANRHI010000072.1 GCA_947630365.1 uncultured Clostridia bacterium | reverse complement strand
TAGGGCATCAGATTGTTGGGAATGCCCTTGGGGTCCTCGCCGATGAGCCCGCTCTCGTGCGCGCCGACGGGGTTGAAGTAGCGCAGCAGCGCGACCGTCCACTCCTTATCGGCGGTGTAGAGGTCCCTCAAGATATTCTCCTGCATGACCTTGGTGGCGCCGTAGGGGTTTGTGGTGGGGCGAAGGGGCGTCGTCTCCTTCAAGGGGAGCTCGGCGGGGTCGCCGTACACGGTGGCGGAGGAAGAGAACACGATCCTCTTCACGCCGAATTTCTTCATCGTCTCGAGGAGCACGAGCGTGGAGACGAGGTTGTTGTCGTAATACTCGATGGGCTTTTGCACGCTCTCCCCCACCGCTTTGAGCCCCGCAAAGTGGATGACCCAATCGATGTCGTTCGCGGTGAAGATGAGCTCGAGCGCCGCCCTGTCGCGCACATCGTTTTCGTAGAAGGCGACCTTCTTCCCCGTGATCTTTTCGACGCGGGCGATGGCCTCCTTGGACGCATTGCAAAGGTTGTCGATGACGACGACGTTGTGGCCGCCATTCAGAAGTTCGACGACGGTATGCGAGCCGATGAAGCCCGCGCCGCCCGTGACCAAAACATTCATAGTGTTCTCTCCTTCCCTTCCATTATACTATATTTTGCACAGATGGCAAGCGATTTACAGCGTTTCGACGACGATGCCGTCCCCGATCTCGGCGCTGTAGAAGGCGGCTTTATAGCCCGTTTCGCGCTCGTAGCGCTCGGCGACGTAGGCTTTGAAGTCCTCCTCGGCGCTCTTTTTCACGATGGAAACGGTGCAGCCGCCGAAGCCCGCGCCCGTCATACGGGAGCCGAGGCAGGCAGGGTGGCTCTGCGCCGCATGGGCGAGACTATCCAGCTCCTTCCCCGTGACCTCGTAGAGGTCGCGAAGGGAGGCGTGCGAAGCGTTGAGGAGCTCGCCGAATTCCGCGATCGCCCCGCTCTTCAAAAGTTTGGCGGCGCGGCGGACCCGTTCGCACTCCTCGACGACGTGCTTTGCCCGCTTGTAGATGGTGCCGCGCAGAAGCGTTTTGTACTCCTCGAGCACATAGGGCGGCACCTCGGAGAGGCTCTCCGCCTCGACGTGGCGCTTGAGCAGGCGAAGGGCTTCCTCCACCTCTTCCCGCCGCTCGTTGTACTTGCTCTCGACGAGGTTGTGCGGCTTCTTGCAGTCGGCGATGACGAGGGTGTACTCCCCGAGCTCGACGGGAATGTATTCCCTCTCGAGCGTGGAGCAATCGAGGAGGATGGCGTGCCCCTTCTTGCCGTTCGCCGAGGCGTATTGGTCCATGATGCCGCAGCGCACGCCCGCGTACACCTGCTCCGCCTTCTGCGCGACGAGGGCGACCTCCACGGGGTCGAATTTCTCCCCTGCCGCCGTCGCAAGGGCGGCGATGGTGGAAACTTCGATGGCGGCGGAAGAGGAGAGCCCGCTCCCGAACGGCACGGTGCAGTCGAGCAGAAGATTGCACCCGACGACCTTGTGCCCCGCCTCCCGCCAAAGGGCGGCGCAGCCCGCGTGGTACTTGGCGTGGCGGAGGTCTCTGTAGCTCTCGAGCTTATCGAGGTCGAGCTCGTACTCCTCGGGAAGGTCCGTCCACTTCAGGCGGATGACGTTCTCCCCGTTGGGCCGCACCCAAACGGTGTTCTTGAGGGAAAGCGCGCAGGGCATGACCTTGCCGCCGCAATAATCGACGTGTTCGCCGATGAGGTTGACTCTGCCCGCGGCAGAGACCTTATAGGTATATTCATTCGTTGACATAAAATCCCGCTCCTTTCAAAAATTCTGCCGTTTCCGTATGCGTTTTGAACACCGCCGTGTTCTTCAGGATGCGCTCGCAGATGTCCGCGAGCTCGTCCTCCATGCGCGCGTCGAGGTCGCCCTCCCGTTGCAGGAGCTCCTCGTAGACCATGCGGAAGTCCTTTAATTCCTCGGGAAGCGCGCCCTTTTTCACCGCCTCTTTCACCTCGGCAAGCTGGGCTTCCAATCTCCCGGGGAGGATGAACAGCCCCTGCGCCTCGATGAGCCCGATGGATTCCTTCTTGATGATATGGAATTCGGGGTGGGCGTGGAACACGCCGTCCGGGTACTCTTTGGAGGTGATGTTGCTCCGAAGGATGATGTTGAGGCAATACTTCCCGTCCTTCAAAAAGACGGTGGGGCTCACGGCGTGGTGGACGCCGTTTTCGTCCTCGGGGATGAGCCCGCGCGCTTCATCCTTGTACGAGACCCAAAGTTTGCGCACCCTCTCCCCCGCCTCGACGAGCTTTTCGGGGTCTTTGCCCTCCAGCCGCACGACGGTGTTGAACCAGTCGAGCACGCTCATTTCGAGCATGGGGAAATCCTTGTGGGCAAGTTTTATGGCGGGCTTTGCGAGGAACATGGGAAGCACTTCCCCGCCCCCTTGGAAGTGGTCGTGCGCGAGCACGCTCCCCCCGATGCTCGGGAGCGGCGCGTTGCACCCGATGAAGTAGTGCGGGAAGGCGTCTGCAAATTCGAGAAGGGCGCGGAAGGTGTTCGCGTCCACATGCATGGGCGTGTGGCATTCGTTCACCGCGATGCCGTGCTGGAAGAAATACCCGTAGGGCGAGAACTGCCAGAACCACTTGCCGTCTGCCATCATGAAGGAGACGGTGCGCAGCGTCCGCTTTCCGCGGGGGAAATACCCCTCGTTGTCGCGGCAGATGGAGCACTTGGGGTAGCCCCCCTTCACGCTGTTGCCGCTCACCGCCTTTTTCGGGTCGCGGAATTCGGGCTTCGCCTTGTTGATGGTGACGATGAGCCCGTTCTTCCCCGTAAAGCGCGGGTTTTTATCGAGCTTCTCCTTCTTCACATAGTCGGAGGCGACGGAGTAGTCGTACAGCCACTGCGTCGCTTCGGCGGGAGAATGCTCGAAGCGCTTGGAGAATTCCTCCTCCACCTGCGAGGGCGTGAGCATGAGCGCGCCCATCACCGCGTCTTGCAGGCGTTCCCTCTCCTCCTCGGGCGCGTCCTCGGTGAGGACGGAAAGAAGAGAAGAAAGCGGCTCGCCCGCATAGTGCTCTTGCCGCGGCTCACAGCTCTCCTTCCCGAGCACCATGAGCACGGTGTTGCGGGCATAAATTGCGTCCCGAGGCTTCAACGAGAGCCTCTCGGAGGCGTAGCCCAGCAGCTTACAAAGTGCAGTCGAAAAGTCCATATTGACCTCCTTTCCATGAAAAAAAACCGAGCGCAGAGACATATGCCATGCTCGGTTTCATAGGGGGAAATGTTAGGCATGGTTGGTTAGACCTGTCTCTACGCTCCCATTATAAGATACAAACCGAGACGTCGCAAGCATATTTCTAACCTGTTATAGACATTTTCTGACCTATAACGGTTGACAACGGGCAAATCACGACGTAAAATGGAATTACTATGATCGCCAAGCGTGAAATACGAAACTACAGCGAGCCCGTGAAGATCTGGGTGGGAAAGTACAAACACTCCCACAATCTCCTCCACTGGCACTACGATTGCGAGCTGCTCTTCGTGGAAAAGGGCAGCATCGACGTGTTCTGCCGAAGAAAGACGCACGCCTTGAAGGAGGGCGACGCGCTCTTTTTGGGCCGCGGCGAAGTCCACTACATGACCGCGCGCGACGAGGACACGACGCTCATCGTCATCCTCTTCGACTACGACATTTTGCGTCCCTACCTTGGGGACGTACAGCTCGCCTCCCCCCTCCTTCGCGGGAGCTACCCCATCCCCGAGGTCTATGCAAAGGTGAGAGGTCTCCTCCTCGAAAAGGCGCCCTGCAGCGGCGTCCGCGCCGCCGCGCACATCATGCTGCTCATGGCGGACGTGTTCGCGGGGGAAGAACTCTCCGCGCGGGAAACGGAGGACGGGACGACAAAGCGCTTCAAAGAGCTCATGGAGCACATCTCGGAGAAGTACGAATTCTTCACCTTCTCGGACGCCGCCGCCTTCATGGGCATGAGCGAGGGGTACTTCTCCCGCTACTTCCATGCGGTGACGGGCATCACCTTCCCCAAGTGCCTCAACTATGTGCGCACCGAGCGCGCTATCGAGCTCATGCAGAGCGGCGAACGCTCGATGACCGAGATCGCGAGCCTCGCGGGCTTTGGGACCATCCGCAACTTCAACCGCGTCTTTCGCGAGATCACGGGCTATGCCCCGCGCGAGCTCCCCTCCGATTACCTCTTGACGGACGGCTTCGTCTACCCGACGAACGCCCCCTTCGACCCGACGCTGCGCGACTGCGAGCTGCTCGAGTACGCGCAAGGGTAAGGGCGGGAACGCCCCGCGGCGCAGAATTTAGGCGAGAATTTTTTGGACGGCGGCCTTCAGGGCGCCGTCTTTGCATGCTGCAAAGAGCGAAAGGAATTTCTCCCCCGCGAGCGCGCCCTTCACGAGCTCTCTGTCGAGAAGGGGCAACGCCTCCGCAAGCGGGCGGAGGGAGACCGCCTTCACCCCGTCCAAAATGCGCTTGTTGCGCTGTTCGGGCACGGCGCGCTCCTTGGGGTACCCCTGCCCCGCGGGCTCGGAGAAGAGCTTCTCGAAGATGTATTCGAGGTTGAGGTCTCCGCCCCAGCCGAAGCCCTTCGCAAAGGGAATTGCGATGGCGTTGCCGTCGTTGATCTGGGCGAAGGTGTAGGCGTCGAGCGGGTCCTCGACGTGCCCGCAGATGACCCCCGCGAAGGAATTGCAGGCGAGCATCGCCCCCTCTCCCGTGCCGCACCCCGTGACGATATAGTCCACGACGCCGCCGTTGAGAAGGGTCGCCGCCAAAATTCCGATCTGCACATAGGTGAGCTGGTGCTCGTCCTCCGCGCCGTACATGCCGAAGTTGATGACTTCGTGCCCCATGGGCTCGACGACCTTTTTGAGCGCCCTTTCGACGAGGGCGTTCTTCGCCGCCTGGCTGTTTTCCATGATAAGACCGATCTTCATAGTTTCTCCTTTAATTGGGTTGTTTTCCGATATAGGCGAGAATGCCGCCGTCCACATAGAGGATGTGCCCGTTCACGAAGTCCGACGCCTTGGAGGCGAGGAAGATCGCCGCGCCCTTCAAGTCCTCCGGGGTGCCCCAGCGGGCGGCGGGCGTCTTGGCGACGATGAAACTGTCGAAGGGGTGCGGGGTGCCGTCGGGCTGTTTCTCGCGAAGGGGCGCCGTCTGAGGCGTCGCAATGTACCCGGGGCCGATGCCGTTGCACTGAATGTTGTACTGCCCGTACTCCGAGGCGATGTTCTTCGTGAGCATCTTGAGCCCGCCCTTCGCCGCGGCATAGGCGGAGACGGTCTCCCGCCCGAGCTCGCTCATCATCGAACAAATGTTGATGATCTTGCCGCCGCCATGTTCGATCATGTGCGGAATGACCGCTTTGGAAACGATGAACGGGGCGACGAGGTCCACATCGACGACCTCTTGAAATTCGAGCGCCGTCATATCGAGCATGGGGATGCGCTTGATGACGCCCGCGTTGTTCACGAGGATATCCACCCCGCCGAGGTCGCGTTCGATCTCTTCGATGAGGGCGGCGACCTGCTCCTCGTCCGTCACGTCCGCGAGGTACCCCTTCACCTCGATGCCGCGCTCCTTATACGCCGCGAGCCCCATCTCGAGGTGTTGCTTGTTGATGCAGTTGAAGGCGATCTTCGCGCCCGCGGAATGCAGCGCCTCGGCGATCGCAAAGCCGATGCCATACGCCGCGCCCGTCACGAGCGCGACTTTTCCTTCCAAAGAAAACAAATCGTTCATATATCTTTCGCCTCATCGCAGGGAAGGTCCTCGCCCTCCCAAATTTTTTTGTTTGTCCATTTTTCGTCGGGAAGCGCCCAAAACGGGTGCGCGGGGGAAAGCCCGAGCGGCAAGAACGCCGCAACGCACATATACACGCTCCCGACGCAGATATACCCCTCCCCGAGCGAGGGCTGGCTGCCGATGACGCCCACCTTCAAAAAGCCGTGTTCGTCGAACATGCCGCCCCTTTCCGTGCGCTCCATCACGGCGGAGAGGGCGCAGCGCACCCCTGCGGGGGAAAGGCTCTTCGGCAAATTCCCGATGAGCGCCGCATGCGCAAGGGCTTGGAACGCCCCGAAGCGGTAGCAGAGCGACCTTCCCACCATCGGGTACGTCCCCTCGGGGGAGATGAGCCGCTCCTCGATCTCCGCATAGCGCGCCGCCCTCTTCAAGACCGTGGGAAGAAGGTCGGAAAACTTCGGGGATATGGGCGCGAACGTCTTGAGGAGGTCCACATACATGGGGTGGATGGCATAGCTGTTGTAGTAGTCCATGTGGAAGAATTTCCCGTCGCCGTACATGCCGTCGCCCTTGTACCACCCTTCGAAGCTATCCACCGCGCGCTCGACGGGGAACACCTGCCACCCTTCGCCCAACCCAAAGAGCGCCGCCTCGACCATCGCCGAGAAGAACAGCCAGTTGGTCGGGCACGGGATAAATTTCCGCGTCGCCTTGAGGCACGCCGCGAGGTTTTTCCTGACCTTCGCGGGGAGCGGCTTGACGAGCTGCGTCGGGGCGCGAAGAAGGGCGTGGGCGAGGTACGCCGCGTCGACGAGCGACTGCCCGTAGCCCTCGGAAAAATTCATGAAATCGGGGGAGAAAGGATCGGTCGCCCTGTCGATACCAAGGAGCGCGAGGGCGCGGTATTTTCCCTGCAATTCCCTCTCTTCGCCCTCCAAGCCTTGGAGCTCCAGCCACGGCGCCATGCCCGCGAGCGTGCGCGCAAACGCCTCGAGGTGGGCATAGGGCGCCCGCCACGCCTTCTCCACGGGCAAGGCTTCGTGCAATTTCCCCTCCGCGAGGGAGGAAAGCACGGGGTCCGCGATCTTGAGCATGAATTTGAGCCAATCTTCTCTCACCATACAAACGTCTCCTTTTCCGCAAGTTTCAGAACGGCTTCGGTGTAGAAATAGTCGCCGTAGATGAGCGGCATGTCGTGCTCCTCCCCGTGGAACGCCACCGAGCAGCGGGTGAGGATGGAGTCGCTCTTTAAGGAGAAGTCGCACCGCTCCGCCGTCAAGAAGTCCAAAAGCCGCTCGGCGCCCTCTCTGTAGACCTTCTTCCCCGTCGCACGGGCAAGCTCAATCAAGCCGCAGGCGGCGATGGCGGCGGCGGAATCGTCCTCATAGGGGCAGGCTTCCTCCTGCAAAAAGTCCGCGGGCACCGCGCCGTTCTTCTTTACATGGGAGAGAAAGTACTCCGCGGTTTTTTCCGAAGCGAAAAGGTAGTCGCGCTTTCCCGTGTGGCGGAAGGAGAGCGCAAAGCCGTACACCGCCCACGCCTGACCGCGCGTCCATGCGCTGCCGTGCCCGAGCCCCTGCCCGCCGAGGCTCCCCATCCTCTCCCCCGTGGCGGGGTCGAATTTCACGATGTGGCACACAGAGCCATCCTCCCGCACAAAGGCGCAAAGGGCGGTATCCGCATGCCGCGTGGCGATCTCGGAAAAGCGCGGGTCGCGCGTCATCTCGCTCGCGCGGTAGAGAAGGGGCAAATTCATGAGGCAGTCGATGATGGCGACGCCCGCATTTGAGCCGTCTCCCCCGTCGTTCCACGCGCGGAGGAAATTCCCCGCGGGGTTGAATCTTCCCGCCAAGTCGGAGGCCGCAAGCAGCAGGCGGTTTTTGCTCTTTATATTTTGGGTGAAGGCGTAGTTCGCGCCCGAAGTCAAGAGCCACTTGAAGCCGCTGTCGTGGTCCATGCCGCCCGCGTCCATGAGGCTTTGATCGAGCTTCTCCTCGATCTCCTCGGCAAGAAGGCGGAAGCAGCTTTCCTTGGAAACCCCGTAGAGCTGCCAAAGAAGCCCCGCGAAGAAGCCGTTCGTCCACCAGCTTATGTCGGACGATCTGTCGTCGAACACGCCGTTTTTCGCCGTGTAGGGCACCTTCCCTCGGCTGCGGGCGGCGACGGCGCGCTCCTTGGTTACGATTTGTTCCAAAATCAAATTCGGGTCTTTCATACCGTTTTTTGAATTTCCGCCGTCTGTTTGCAGCGGGAAAGCGCGTCGCCCTTCAGCATAAAGCTCCCGCCCACGGCGCACACGGCGGGGTGAAGGAGGTAGTCCTTCAAATTTTCCAAGTTGACGCCGCCCGTGACGACGAATTTGACCTGCGGGAAGGGCGCGGAGAGCGCCGAAATGGCTTTGAGCCCCCCGTACACTTCGGCGGGGAAGAATTTCACGGCGGAGACGCCGAGGGAAAGGGCGCGCATGAGCTCGGTCGGGGTGACCGCGCCGGGCAGGTAAAAAACGCCCGCTTCGCGGCAAACGCCGAGCACCTCCTCCGAGAGTCCCGGGGAGACGATAAACTTCGCCCCAAGTTCGATGGCGCGCTTTGCCGTTTTGCCGTCTAACACCGTGCCCGCGCCGAGAAGGATGTCGGGGAATCGCCGCGCGGCGAACGAGAACGCCTCCTCCGCATACGGGGTGCGGAAGGCAATTTCGCAAAGGTCGAGCCCGCTTTCCGAGATGGCGGAAAGGGCGGCTTGCGCCTCCTCTTCGCACGAAAAGGAGGCAAGCGGAATGACGTGCTTCATACTACCTCCTTATCCTCGTCTCGCCCCTTGCGGCGGAGAGGATCTCCTCGGCGGAAACGCACATGGCGTCGCCGAAAACGGTGTGCTTGTAGGCGTTGGCAGCCGCCGCGAAGGAGACCGCTTCGTCGCCCGAAAAGCCGTTTAAGAAGGCGTGAAGAAGCGCCGCCGCAAAGGCGTCTCCCCCGCCCACGCGGTCGAGGATGTCCACCGCGTAGAAGGGCGAAATGTGCGCTTCTCCATCGAAATACACCCCCGCGAGGCGGTTGAAGGAGGCGGAAACGCTCTCCCGCACCGTCAGCGCCACCGCGCGAAGATGGAATTTTTTGTGTAAAATTTCTGCCGCACGGGCGCAAGCGGAAAGGTCGGTGCCCGCGTTTTCAAGCCCCAAAATGTTCAGCCCGTCCGAGCTCGCAATGAGGATATCGACCTCGGGCAAAAGGGACAAAAAGCACGCTTTCGCCTTGCTTTCGCTCCAAAGGTCGCGGCGGAAATTCAGGTCCAAGGAAGTGGTCAGCCCCCGCTCCTTCGCCTCTAAAAGGGCAAGGCGGGTGAGCTCCTCCGCCTTCTTCCCGAGCGCGGGAGTGATGCCCGAGAGATGCAAGTGCGTCGCCCCCTCGAGAGCCGCGGGAAGCGGATAGAGGGAAGCGGGCGCCTCCGCAAAGGCGGATCGGGCGCGATCGTACACGACCCGCCCCGCACGGACAGACGCCCCGCCTTCGCAAAAATACAGCCCCATGCGGCCCTCCGTGCGCACAATGCGGGAGGTGTCGACGCCGTACTTTCGAAGAGCGTTTTCGGCGGCTTGCCCCATGGGATTTTTGGGAAGCGCGGAGAGATGCACCGCGCGCTCGCCGAAGCCCGAGAGCGCCACGGCAACGTTTGCCTCGCTCCCGCCGAACACTGCGGAAAGCTCCTCCGCCGAGGAGAGCAGCCTCCCCTCTTTCGGCGACAACCGAAGCAGTATTTCGCCTATTGTAATAACTGTTTTCATGATTTTTTTGATGTGGTGTGTTGCATATTTGAGGTTGCACCCCCTCCCCTACCCCGATTGCGGCGGTAGGGACCGCCGCAACCCCCGTCGCGTCTGCCAACGCTCCTATCGCG
>CANRHI010000071.1 GCA_947630365.1 uncultured Clostridia bacterium | reverse complement strand
CCCTCATTCCGAACGGAGCCGTAGGCGGAGTGAGTGAATCTTCCCCGCAAGTCGTACCACAAAGTAGAAGATACGCTCGCTCCTTACGGGGCTCGGTATGAGGGGGCGGTTCCTTGGCTCCCCTATTGAGGGGAGCTGGCGAGGCAAAGCCGAGACTGAGGGGTTTATGTCATTTCGAGCGGAGCGTAAGCGGAGTCGAGAAATCTCATACTAAGGTAGAGATGCCTCCACTACGGTACTTCGCCCTGTGGGCTCGTGCCGCCCTTGGAATACAATAGAAGCTCGGGCGGAGCAGAATGACGCAGTAACCTCCCCCTTTCTCCCCCTCCTTACAAAGGAAGGGGATTTTGTTTGTGTCTCGCGCTCTCCCTTTGGTGGTGCACGCCGCTATAAAATCCCCCTCCCCGCCAAAGCGGGGAGGGGGACGCAGGGGGAGGGGCACCTTATTTACCCTCTCCTTCCCGGAAGGGTAGGGCATTTCCTGCAGTGCCCCTCATGCGTTTTGAGGGCGAGAGGGTTCGTTTTCTCAATTGCGAATGCCCGGGATGGTGTTCACGATCTCGGCGACCGAGCGTTTGAGCGGCTCGGGCAGTTTTCTGAAATTTTCGACGAGCTTCATCTCATTCCTTGTGAGTTGCATGGGCGCCTCGTCGTCCGCGAAAAATTGCGACAGGCTGACGCCCAACGTCTCGCACATCATTTCGAGGTGCTTGATCGAGGGCATGGTGCCGCGGGAGAAAGTGTTCGCAAGGGTGGATTGATTGATACCCGAGAGCTCGGCAAGGCGATAGACGCTCATGTTCCGCTCCAACCGTAAGATATTCAACCGCGCGATCACATCCATACGCCATTCCTCCTATGAAAATAGTGTACTACAAAATTTAACTATATCCATACAGAAATGAGTTGACATTATAGTTAAATCATGCTATAATGGGAGCAAAATTCCAAATGGAGGAAATTTACATGAAAAAGAAATCGGCAGGCATCGTGTCCGCTCTGTTGGCGCTCACGTTCTCCGTTTCGCTTGCGGCATGCGGCGAGGGCGATACGGTGAGTGCGAATTCGATCGAGGCAGCCGCGCTCGACGTTCCCACCACGCTCACGGGCTACGCGCTCTCGGACACGAAGGAAGAGGGCGCCAAGACGGTCTATGGCGTCGAACTGCTCGCCTATGTCGCCGAGCCGCGCCCGACCTCTTCGAGCATACAGCTGAATGCGTCCGACTTTGAAGTGGCGGGGAAAACGCCCTCTTCGATCCGATTGCCGGGCAAATATTATCGGTTGAATGCCGATGGGAAGATCTACACGAAAGATCTCAAATATTGGGAGGCCGATACCGTCGACGCCCTCATCGAAAATACGGATCTGCCCTATAAGCCGTACACTTCCAAGACGAGCGTCGCGCCCGGGCAAGGCGCTGCGGGCGACGCATATGTGGACACCGCCGAGACGGCCTATACGGCGAAAACTTCGGTCTATGCAGATGCGGACGCCAACTATTTCTTCAAAATTCTACTCGAATTCGACGAGCCGTTCACGGGCGGCCTCACCTGCCACGCCGACGGGAAACGCGTCGAAGCCTACGGCCCCTCCGCCGATTTCTTCACCCAATATTACGACTCCGACGACTATGTTTACGGAAGGCTGCAAATGTGCGTTCTCGGCGAGGACGCCTCGAGCTCCTACGAGATCCGTTACGGCTCCGTCGTCAAGACATACGGCGAAAAGGTGAACGAGACGCTCAACGAAAAGGCGGTGTACTTCACGCTGCACGGGCTCAAATTCACAGGGAAGTTGCTCGACGACGTGACGAATTCTCAAAAACTTCGGTTAGATCGATTCACCTTGGAAGCGGACGGCGAAACCTACACCCCCACGGGATATGGCGTGCCCAAACTTGCGGATCCCTCCCAAGGCGTTCTGATCTCGTCCGTATTCACCGATGCGAAATATGCGGATGATTTCCATCTGCAGATGGTGAGAAAGGTGGCAGAGGCGGCGAATACGGGCGATATTCCGTACACAAACGGCAACGCGGCGGATGTCACGCTCTACTTTGAGGCTCTCACCGAAATTCCCGCGCAGTACAAGCTCCTCTTCGACGGTCTTGAGATCGCGGTGGCATAAAATTTCATGGAAAGCGTTATAAAAGCAATACGGGCTCCGCATGGGAGCCCGTTTCTTTTCGGTTTCTACAGTGGTACAATGGCCGGGGTCGGCTTACCTTTGTGGAGGACGAGGTAGCAATAGCTCGGCTCGGAGAAGCTGCAAACGGCGCCCGGGTTGACGCAGAGCACGCCGTCCACCGTTTGGATGTCCGCGCGATGGGTGTGGCCGTAGAGGGCGACTTCGCAGCCGAGCTGCTTGGCGCGGGCGGCGAGGTCGGAAAGCCCCCTCTTCACGCCGTAGCGGTGCCCGTGGCAGCAGAGCACGGAGAGCCCCTCCGCCTCGATGACGCACTCCTCCTGCCCGTAGCTCAAGTCGCAATTCCCCTTGAGAGAATACGTCTTTTCGGTGTAGAGGGTGAGGTAGGGGCGCATGTCCGCCATGCCGTCGCCGAGGTGGATGAGGAAGTCGTTCTCCGCAAAGAGCGGCTCGAGCTTTTGGAGGGCGCCGCGGTGCCCGTGCGTATCCGAGACGATGATGCAAGTTTTCATAGCTGTTGTTTGAGCGCCTCAAGGGCGCGGCCGCGGTGGGAAACGGCGTTCTTTTGCGCCTCCCCCGCCTCGGCGAAGCTCATGCCGAGCTCATCGGAGAAGAACAGGCTGTCGTACCCGAAGCCGCCCTCTCCCGTTTCCTTTTCGAGAATGCGCCCCTCCGTGCGCCCCTCGGCGGCGATCTCCCTTCCGTCCGGGAACACGAGCGCGATGGCGCAGCAAAAGTGTGCGGCGCGGCTCTTTTCCCCCTCGAGCGCAAGGAGAAGTTTTTTGCGGTTTGCGGCGGCGTCCCCGCCCGAATAGCGGGCGCTGAACACCCCGGGCGCCCCGCCGAGCGCATCGACGCACAGCCCCGAGTCGTCCGCCAGTGCGGGAAGGTGCAGCTCCTTACACACCGCACGCGCCTTTAAGAGGGCGTTTTCCATGAACGTGCTGCCCGTCTCTTCGACGTCGCGGCAAAAGCCCGCCTCGGCGGCGGACAAAATTTCCCATTCGGGAAGGATGCTCCGCATTTCGCGGAGCTTATGCGCATTGGAGGTGGCGGCGACGAGCTTCATACCAATTACCTCGAAACAAAATCAGACGGCGGGAAGGAGCAGAGCGGAGAGCCCGCAGAAGATCATGAGCGAAACGGCGTCTACAATGGTCGTGATGAAGGGCGAGGCGACCGCGGCGGGGTCGAGATGGCACTTCTTCACGAGCATGGGAAGCATGGAGCCGACGAATTTCGCCATGATGACCGTGCACAGGAGCGCGAGCGAGACGACGAGGCAGGGCCCCACCGTATATCCTTCGAAGCCGAATAAGAGCCGATCGACGAGCTGGAGCTTGCAAAAACAGGCGACGGCGAGGGTGGCGGCGAGAAGCAACGAGACGCGGAATTCCTTCCATAGCACGCGGAAGGTATCCCCCGTTTCGAGCTCCCCGAGGGCGAGCGAGCGGATGACGGTGACCGAAGCCTGCGAGCCCGAATTCCCGCCCGTATCCATGAGCATGGGCACGCAGGCGAGCATGGCGGTCGAGAGCAGGCTCTCGAAATTGTTTAAGATGAGCCCCGTGAACGTCGCGCTGATGAGGAGGATGAGAAGCCACGGCACGCGGTTCTTGTAGATGGAGAGCACGCTCGTTTTGAGGTAGGGCTTGCTCTCGTGCAAGACGCCCGCCATTGCCTCGATATCCTCGGTGTTCTCCTCTTCGATGACGTCCATTGCGTCGTCGACGGTGACGATGCCGACGAGCCGCCGCTCTTCGTCCACCACGGGAATGGCGAGGAAGCCGTAGTCCGAGATGGTCCGCGCCACTTCCTCCTTGTCGTCGAGGGTGTGGACGTAGATGACGTTGTCCTCCATGATCTCGGAAATGCTCTTCTCGGGAGAGGAGAGCATGAGGTCCTTCGCCGTGACCATACCGATGAGCTTGTTCTCCCGATCGGTGACGTAGCAGGTATAGATGGTCTCCTTGTCGATGGCCTGCGCGCGGATATGGTCGAACGCGTCCTTCACCGTCATTTCGGGGAAGAAGCGCACGAATTCGATGGTCATGATGGAGCCCGCGCTGTCCTTCGGATACTTTAAGATCTCGTTGATGTAGGCGCGCGTCTCGCTGTCCGACAGTGCCAAAAGGCGCTTGACGACGGAGGAAGGCATCTCCTGCACCAAGTCGACGGTATCGTCGAGAAAGAGCTCATCCATGACCTTTTTGACCTCTCGGTCGGAGAGCTTTTTGAGGAGTTTCTCCTGCACGTCGGGGTCGATCTCGACGAACACCTCCGCCGCGAGGTCCTTGGGCAAAATGCGGAAGAGGACGGGGAGGTCCTCCTCGCTCACGCTGTCAAAGACTTCGGCGAGGTCGATCTCGTTCATGGAGGCAAGGAGCGGCTTCAAGACGGAGAAGTTGCGCTCCTTCAGAAGGGCGAGGATCTCGTCCTCCTCCGCAATGCGCCGCGCGACGCCCTCGGGCAGGTCCTCGATGATGTCGACGGTATCGTCGACGGAGACGTCCTCCATGACCTCTTCGAGCTGGTCGTCGTGCAGACCTTCGACGATGGCCTGCTGGACAGGCGGCTCGAGAAGCACCAGAACGTCGGCAAGAAAGTCGCTTTCGAGCTCTCTCGCAAGGGGAACGATCTCCCCCGCGGAAAGCTCGGAAAGAACACGAGCCGCCTCCTCCGGGGAAAGTTTTCCCACGAGCGAGGCGGCGGCAATATAGTCTTTTGAGGCAAGAAGCCCCTTCAATTCTTCGTCCATATCTCCCTCCGCAAAAAAGTTTTGTTTTCGGAGCGCAGACAAAGACGAGCTATTTCGCCAAAGGAACTGCCGAGCGGGCGAATAGCTCTATCCGATTGTCTACGCTGCTACTTCGGCCCTTCACGGCTGTTTCCTCCTTGTTTTTCTTCTCTCTATATTTTACTTTCCGCGCGGGAAAATGTCAACTGTTTTCCATAACTTCGAGCGGCACAAACGAATATTTCGAGAGGGAGAAGAGCCCCCGATCGGTGAGCTTGAGCTCGGGAATGACGGCGAGCGACAAAAACACGAGCGTCATGAACGGCTCGTAGCCCTCCTTCACCCCCATGTTCCGCGCGCGGGTCTGGAGCGCGTCTGTGCGGGAAACGACTTCTTCCGCCCCCCCGGAGCTCATGAGCCCCGCAATGTCGAGCGCGAACACGTCCTCGCCCTCGCCGTCGACGACCGCCATGCCGCCGCCCGCCTTCTCGAGGAGGGAAACGACGCGCGCCATCGCCTCGTCGTCGTCCCCGAGCACGACGAGATTGTGGCTGTCGTGCGCGACGGAAATGCCGATCGCGCCGCCACGAAGCCCGTAGCCCTTCACGAGCCCGAGCCCGACATTCCCCGTCGCGAAGTGTCGCTCGACGACGGCAAGTTTGGTGAGATCCGTGCCCTTCACGTCGAGTTCGCCCTTGGGCGCGGGGACAAAGACTTCCCCCGTGTACAGCCCGTGCGGCTGCACCTCCATGGCGCGGAATTTTCCTCCGTGCCCTATAATTTTAAGGTCGGAGGCCGTCACTTTTTTGATTTTGACCGTGCTGCGGACAGAGGAAGGCAGGTAGCGTTCCTTGGAAGAGAAGAGCGCCTTCCCCTCCTCCGCCATGAGAATGCCGCGTTTGAACACCGCCCGCACGCGGAAACTTTGCATGTCGTCCACGAGCACGATATCCGCAAAGTAGCGCGGGGCGATGGCGCCGTAGTCCTTGAGCCCGTAGCAGGTGGCGACGTTGGAGGTCGCCATGCAGACGGCGTACTCCGCCGGCACGCCCGCCTTCACAAGGCGTTTGAGCGCGTCGTCGATGTGCCCACGGCCGCAAAGGTCCTTGGCGTTCTTATCGTCCGAGCAGAGCACAAAGCGGCGGAAATTGAAGGCGTTCACCGCCTTTGCCGCGTCGTCGAGATTATTGGCGGAGGAGCCGCAGCGCACCTGCACGAACATGCCGCGCGCGATCTTCTCCCCGCACTCCTCGGGGGTGAGCGACTCGTGGTCGGTGCGTATCCCCGCGACGAGGTAGGCGCCGAGCGCGTCCCCCGCAAGGCCGGGCGCATGCCCGTCGACGGGCTTCCCCTGCGACATCGCGCCCTCGATCTTCCTCAGTACGTCCTCGTCGGCGGAGAGCACCGCGGGGAAATTCATCATCTCCCCCAGTCCGAAGAAAAGCCCCCGCGCGATCTCCTCCTCCGTCTCCCTGCCGCCGATGCTCGCCCCGCTCGTTTCGAAGGGCGTCGCGGGAACGCAGGAGGGCAGCTCCAAAAAGACGTCGAGCGGCCTCTCCCCCATGTGGGAAAGGCGGGAGAACGCCTCGTGAATGTACTCCGCCCCCGCAATGCCGCAGACGTTGACGATCTCATGCGGGTCGGCAACGATCGCCCCCGTCCCGTGAGGCACCGCAAGCTCCGCCCACGCCTCGGGCGAGAGCATGGAGCTCTCGATATGAATATGCGCGTCGAAAAAGCTCGGCAGGGCAATGCGGCCCTTCCCGTCGTATTCGCGCTTCCCCCGGAAGCCTTCCCCGATGCCGACGATCCTTCCCTCGGCGACCGCGATGTCCCCTTCCTCGATCTTCCCCGTGAACACGTTGAAGATGCGGACGTTTTTGAGCACAAGATCGCACGCTTCGCGCTTCATGGCGCAATCAATGAGATGTTTCAACATGCCCCCATTATACCACACCTCCGCCCGCTTTGCAAGCGGGCGGAGGGAGATTTTTCCTGCGCCCCCTGCCGAGTAGGGACAAGCCCCTCTCTGCATTGGCGGTGAGGGGGAGGGCATGAGGCTGCCCCCTTTGAAGGGGGCGGCTCTCTCCCCTCATTCCGAACGAAGCGTCAGCGGAGTGAGCGAATCTTCCCCGCAAGTTGCACCACAAAGTGGAAGATACACTCGCCCCTTGCGGGGCTCGGTATGACGGTCTGTCATTTCGAGCGGAGCGTAAGCGGAGTCGAGAAATCTCATAAATAAGGTAGAGATGCCTCCACTACGGTACTTCGCCCTTTGGGCTCGTGCCGCGCTTCGATAGGAATAGAATGCGCGCGGGGCGGCATGACAATTGGAAAGCCCCCCTCCCCCTGCGTCCCCCACCCCAAGGGGAGGGGGATTCCCATTTTTGCGGCCCCTCATTAGGGGAAGCAAGAATGCTGTGAAAAAATAATTCCTCCCCGAGGTGGGGAGGAATTTTTCGCTAAAGGGGAAACCCTTATCGCTTACTTCTCGTTGTGCTTCCTGCGCACGATGACCGTCACACCGGCGGCAAGCACGAGGGCGCCGAACACCGCCGCGGGAGCCGCAATGGCGCTGCCGCATCCGCCCTCTTCCTCGACGGGAGTGTCGTCGGAAGGCGTGTCGGGCGTCGTGGGCGTGTCGGGCTTGACCTCTTCCCACTGCGCCGTGACGGTCACGTCTGCGGAAACGGTGATCTGCGCACCTGCTTCCTTCAACGTCGCGTCGCTGCCGACCTTCCAGCCCTTGAACTTCCAGCCGTCTGCCGCCTTGGGAGCTGCGGGAAGGGTGACTTTGTACTCATTCGCCTGCGTTGCCGTAGCGTTCTCGGGCTTCACGGCATCGGAAGCCGCGTGGTCGCCGAGCGCATAGGTCACGGTGTAGGTCGCGGGCTCGGGGGTAACGATCTCCTCTTCCCACTGCGCCGTGACGGTCACGTCTGCGGAAACGGTGATCTGCACACCCGCTTCCTTCAACGTCGCGTCGCTGCCGACCTTCCAGCCCTTGAACTTCCAGCCGTCTGCCGCCTTGGGAGCTGCGGGAAGGGTGACTTTGTACTCATTCGCCTGCGTTGCCGTAGCGTTCTCGGGCTTCACGGCATCGGAAGCCGCGTGGTCGCCGAGCGCATAGGTCACGGTGTAGGTCACTTCGGTCCACTGCGCGTAAATGGTCGTCGTCGCGGTGATCTCGGTTTCGAAATCAAATTCCACGTTGCCGTCCGCCGTCGTGAACCAACCCTTAAAGGTGTACCCATCGCGCGTGGGATCCGTCGCGGGCCTCGTCACCTTTGCGCCGTGTTCGACCTCAACGGAGGCAACATTGCTGCCGCCCTGCGTGTTGAAGGTCACGGTGTACTTCACCGTCTCGTACTTCGCGGTGAGGACGATCTCCGTCATCGTGTTGTCGACGACGAGCTCCCAAACCTTTGCGGAAGTGTCGATCTTCGTGTCGCCGCTGAACCAGCCCGTGAACGTCTTGCCCGCATTTGCGGTGACTTCGGGAAGGGTCACTTCGCTGCCGTAAGCGGCGGTCACTTGCGCCTGTGCGCCGGTGGCAAGCATGCCGTCCGTGCCGACCGTGAATTTCACGGTGTAATTCTTTGCGGTGTACTTCGCCACGAGCGTGAGGGTTTCGTCCTCTTTGTTCCACTTGTTGCCTTCGCCGAGGGTGAAGGCAGCGCCGTCGACGGTGCCGACGTGCCAACCTTCGAACGCATACCCGTTTGCAGGGGTAGGAGTGGGAAGGGTCGCGGCTGCGTCGTAGGTGTAGGTCTTGCTCTTATCTTCGTTTGCAAGCGTGCCGTGGTCGCCCTGCTCAAAGGTCACAGCCGTCTGCTTGGCGGTCCAGGTGGCGGTGAGGGTGAAGCTGCCCGTCGTCGTTCCCTTTTGATAGGTGAACGCTTCGCCGTCCTTCTGCCATCCCGCGAAGGTGTAACCCGTGCGGGTGAGGGTGGGAAGCTCGAGGCTTTCGCTCTCCACGGTGTAGGTCACGGTGTTGTGCTGGGCATCCACGCCTTCGCCCTCGAGGGTGACGGTGTAGGTGGTTGCTTTGAACTTCGCCGTGATCGTCAAATCCTCATCGCCGACCTTGTAGGTCGTGCCGTCGATCTTTTGATCTTCGACATACCAGCCGTCGAATTCATAACCGGTCGCCGCCTCGGGCGTCTCGGTGGGAAGGGTCAGGTCGCCCTGCTTCTTGACTGCGACCGACGCGGGAGGATTCGTCCCCTCTTTCGCGTGCTCGCCGAGCGCATAGGTCACTTGGATCTCATCCTCGGCGACCCACGTCGCGGTGATCTTCACCTCTACGCCCTCTTCGGGAATGTCGTCGACGGTGAAGGTGTAGGTCTCGCTCAGAGCTTTGCCGTTGAGCTGCCAACCGCCGAACTTGAAGCCCTCGAGCGTGGGATTCGTTGCGGGAAGGGTGATCTCGGGGCTGTCGAGGGAAACGGTGCCGTCTGCAGGCATACCCGTAGGCTCGCCTTCGGCATTGCCCTTGTCATACTTCACGGTGTACTCGATCGCCGTCCACTGTGCATACACGGTGGTCGCCTCGGTGATCGCAACGTCGGTAAATTTGAATTCTTCGCCGTCCTCCGCTGCGGTGTACCAACCCTTGAAGGTGTAGCCCTTCTTGGTGGGCTCTTTTGCGGGAGCGGTTGCATGCGAACCGTGTTCGACTTCCTGCTTCGCCGCCGCGCCATCGGTATCGGTGCCGCCGCCGAGGTCGAAGGTGACATCGTACTTGACCGTCTCATACTTCGCGGTGAGCTCGATCTCGCTCGTCGCGTTGTCCTTGACGAGCGCCCAAAGGGCTTCTGCGCTCTCAATCTTCGTCTCGCCGCTGAACCAGCCCTTGAACGTCTTGCCCGCATTTGCGGTGACTTCGGGAAGGGTCACTTCGCTGCCGTAAGCGGCGGTCACTTGCGCCTGT
>CANRHI010000070.1 GCA_947630365.1 uncultured Clostridia bacterium | reverse complement strand
CTGCCCGAGGGCAGCCACCCTCCCCTTCCCCGAAGGGTAGGGCTCGGCGTCATGTCTCCCCCCTATATTTAAGGGAAAGGTTGTGCAAGCGAGTGTGCTTGTTGCGGCTGCAAAAAAATTTTCCCCGAAAATTGCGGCGGGGGGCAAAATCCTTTGACATATCTTCCGAAATATGGTATCCTAATTCTCGACGCACGCGAGGAATTGCGCTCTCCACGCATCTCTTGGCGTGACGCGAATATTTCCATAGGAGGATAAACGCAAATGGAAAAGCAGGAGATCATCGCAAAGTACGCCCAGCATGAGGGGGACACGGGCTCGCCCGAAGTGCAGATCGCGCTTCTCACCGAGCGCATCAACCACCTCAACGAGCACCTCAAAGTCCACAAGCAGGACAACCATTCGAGACGCGGCCTTTTGAAGATGGTCGGGAAACGCCGTGGGCTTCTCGATTACCTCAAGGCGAAGGATATCGAGCGGTACAGAGCGATCGTCGAGCAGCTTGGGCTGAGAAAGTAACAGGCTTGAAAGGGCGGGGTTTTATTCCGCTCTTTTTTGTGTTTTTCGCCGCAGGGCGAAGGCGTCCTCCCGCCGTTGGGGCGGGCAGGGCAAAGAAATTCGGAGTTAATGGAAAGGAGATAAAAAATGAGTTTTCAACAGTTTGAACTGACAGTCGGCGGCAAGACCGTCGTCGTCGAGACGGGGAAGTACGCCGAACAGGCGAACGGCTCCTGCGTCGTGCGGTGCGGCGAGACCGCCGTCATGGTCAACGTATGTATGTCTGCGACGCCCCGTGAGGGCATCGACTTCTTCCCTCTTCAGGTGGACTACGAGGAGAAGATGTATGCGGTCGGGAAGATCCCCGGCGGCTTCAAGAGAAGGGAAGGCAGGGCGAGCGACAAGGCCATTCTCACCGCCCGCCTCATCGACCGTCCCCTTCGCCCGCTGTTCCCGAAGGGACTCTTCAACGACGTCGTGGTGACGGCGACGGCGCTCTCCGTGGAGCCCGACGTGGCGCCCGAGCCCCTTGCGATGCTCGGCTCCTCCATCGCCCTTGCCATTTCGGACATTCCGTGGGCGGGGCCGACGGGCAGCGTGGTCGTAGGGCTCGTCGACGGGCAGTACGTCATCAACCCCGACTATGAGCAGAGGAAGAAGAGCACCATTCATTTGAACCTCGCGGGCACGGAGGACGCCATCCTCATGATCGAGGCGGGCGCGAACGAGGTGACGAACGACGAGATGGTCGGCGCCATCATGTTCGGGCAGAACGAAATTTCCCGCATCTGCCATCAGATTTCCGAGACCATCGTTCCCGCCGTGGGCAAGCCCAAGAAGGAGATCGAGCTCTACCACATTCCCGAGGAGATCGACGGCGCCGTCCGCGCGTTCGCTTCGGACAAGCTCGACTGGGCGCTCGACACCTTCGACAGGCAGGAGCGCCAAGCCCGCCAGGACCAAGTGGGCGCGGAAGTATTGGAGCACTTCAAGGACATCTATCCCGACAACACGAGGGAGATCAACGACAGCATTTACTATTTGACCAAGGAGAAGGTCCGCGCGAAGATCTTCGACAAGGGCATCCGCCCCGACGGAAGGGGCCTCAAAGACATTCGTCCCATCTGGTGCGAGAGGAGCGTCCTTCCCCGCGCGCACGGCTCCGCCGTGTTCACGAGAGGGCAGACGCAGACGCTCACCACCTGCACGCTCGACATGCTCGCCGCCGCGCAGAAGCTCGAAGGGCTCGACGACGAGACGGAGAAGCGCTACATGCACCAGTACAACTTCCCCGGCTACTGCACGGGCGAGGCGAAGGCGCTTCGTTCCCCCGGCCGCCGCGAGATCGGTCACGGCGCGCTCGCAGAGCGCGCGCTCGAGCCCGTCATCCCCTCCAAGGAGGAATTCCCTTACGCCATCCGTGTCGTGAACGACATTCTCTCCTCCAACGGCTCTTCGTCCATGGCGTCCGTCTGCGGCTCCACCATGGCGCTCATGGATGCCGGCGTGCCCATCAAGGCTCCCGTTGCGGGCGTCGCGATGGGGCTCATCAAGAACCAGGAGACGGGCGAATTCCGCGTCATGACGGATATCCAAGGACTGGAGGACTTCCTCGGCGACATGGACTTCAAGGTCGCAGGGACCATGAAGGGCATCACCGCCATTCAGATGGATATCAAGATCAAGGGCATCTCGGAAGAGATCATGCACACCGCCATCGAGCAAGCCAACGAGGGAAGGCAATTCATCCTCGGGAAGATGCTCGAATGCGTGCCCGAAGTCGCGCCCGAGCTTAGTAAGTATGCGCCCCGCATCATCTTCTTCACCATCGACCCCGAGAAGATCGGCGACGTCGTCGGCAAGCAGGGCAAGGTCATCAACTCCATCATCGCCGAGACGGGCACCAAGATCGACATCGAGGACGACGGCACCGTCTGCATCGCCTCCTATGGGGACGCCGAAGCGGCGCTCAAGGCGAAGGCCATCATCGAGAGCATCGTGCACGACCCCGAGGTCGGCGACATGTTCATCGGCAGAGTCGTCCGCGTGCTCTCCACGATGGGCGCGTTCGTTGAATTCGCCCCCGGCAAGGACGGCATGATCCACATCTCCAAGCTCTCCGATAAGCGCGTCGAAAAGGTGGAGGACGTGCTGAATATCGGCGACGTCGTGAAGGTCAAGATCATCAAGATCGGCGAGAAGGGCATCGACTTCAAGCTGCTCGAGAAGCTCTCCTGATCTTGCTTGTTGTAGGTTTGAAAGGCTTCGCCGCCCCGACTTCCGTCGGGGCGGCGTTTTGCTGCTGGGTGGATGTGAGAGGGGGATCCCTCTGCCCCGCGCGTCATTCCGCTCCGCACCAATGCGTCATTCTGCCCCGAGCCCACGCGTCATTCTGAAGCGTAGCGAAGAATCCCGAGGATGAAAATTCGGACTTCGTACTTCGGGATGTTTCGGTCGCTGTGCTCCCTCAACATGACGCGGGAACCTCCCCCTGTGTCCCCCTCCTTACAAAGGAAGGGGATTTTCGAATAATGATCCCTCTCCTTAAAAAAGGAAGGGGATTTCTTAATAATTGTCCCCCTCCTTAAAAAGGAAGGGGATTCTCGAATAATGATCCCTCTCCTTAAAAAAGGAAGGGGATTTCTTAATAATTATCCCCCTCCTTAAAAAGGAAAGGGATTTCCTAATAATTATCCCCCTCCCCTTTGGGGTGGCACCCGTAGGGCGTGCCTTGGCTGGGACACAGGGGGAGGGGGTGCTTTCCAATTGTCATGCCGCCCCGCGCGCCCTTACCGTTCGGAGCCGCGGAGGGGTTCGAAGCCGAGGGAAATGAGAATGGCGCGGTTGACGCGCGACATGGTGGAGGGCGGGAGCTCCCCGATGCGGGACATGAGCCTCCGCTTGTCGATGGTGCGGATCTGCTCGAGCAGGATGACGCTGTCCTTTTGCAGTCCGAAGGCGGAGGGCAGCTCGATATGCGTGGGCAGCCGCGCCTTGTTGATCTTGCTCGTGACCGCCGCCGCGATGACGGTGGGCGAGTATTTATTTCCCGTGTCGTTCTGCACGACGAGCACGGGCCGCACCCCGCCCTGTTCGCTCCCCACGACGGGCGAGAGGTCCGCATAATAAAGCTCTCCTCGTTTGACCTGCATAATTCCCCCTCTTTTGTGAGAAGCCCTCCCGCTATCATCGTATGTAGCGGAAAAAGGGTTTGCTCACCGCGGGAAGGATATTGCCCATTTCCGCTCTTTCTATACGTTTTGCCCCACCTGTGTGCGGAAAACGCAAAATTCGCCGTGCGATTTTGCTTCAAAGCATTGTGTTTTCCGAAAAAAAATGTTATACTATCTCCGTATCCCAATTTTTAGGAGAATTGCCATGGTCAAGATCGTAGTCGATGCGATGGGAGGAGACTTTGCGCCCGCCGAACCCGTAAAGGGCGCGCTCGAGGCGCTTTCCGCCCGCGAGAATTTTTCGGTCATCTTCACGGGGGACGAAAGCCTCATTGCCCACGAGCTCGAGAAATATAAATACGACGCGTCGCGCGTCGAGATCGTACACTGCACGGAGGTCATCACCAATGACGACGTGCCCACGCAAGCCGTGCGCGCCAAGCGGGACAGCTCGCTCGTCGTCGGGCTCCGCCTTCTCAAGGAGAGGGAAGATGTCGGCGGATTTCTCTCCGCGGGCTCCACTGGCGCCGTGCTCGCGGGCGGCATCATGCACATCGGGCGGATCAAGGGGGTGCTTCGCCCCGCGCTCTGCCCCGGGATCCCCAACGTGCGGGGGGAGAGGACGCTGCTTTGCGACTGCGGCGCGAATGCCGAATGCAAGCCGCAATACCTCGAACAATTCGGCGTGATGGCGACGGCGTATGCCCGCGCCGCGCTCGGCATCGAAACGCCGCGGGTGGGGCTTCTCACCAACGGCACCGAGGACCACAAGGGCGACCCGCTCCATCAGGAGGCGTTCAAGCTGCTCTCCGCCAACAAGAACATCAACTTCGTCGGCAACGTCGAGGGAAGGGACATCATGTACGGCGATATCGACATCGCCGTTGCAGACGGCTTCTCGGGCAATATCGCGCTCAAGGCGGTCGAGGGCTGCGGAAAGACGGTCGCGGAGGTCCTCAATAACGAATTCCGCAAAAATCTCGGCAGCAAACTTGCCTATGTCTTTGCGCGCAAACAGCTCAAGAGCCTCAAATACATGCTCGACTACGCCCGCCTCGGCGGCTCGGTGTTCCTCGGACTCAAACAAATCGTTCTCAAGTGCCACGGCAATTCCAAGGCGAAGAGCATCATGCCCACCGTGTTGCAGGCGGTGGACGCCTACGAAGGGAAGCTCGTGGAGAGCATTTCGGCGATGCTCGCGGCTACCGAGACCGGGGAGAGCGAAGGTGAATAACGGGGAGGATTGGAGCAAGGAGACCTATTCCTTGGCGGAGAAGACCATCGGCTACCGCTTCAAGAAAAAGGACCTCCTCCTCGCCTGCTTCACGCACAAGAGCTTCGCCAACAATTGCGGCGGGACGGACAACGAGCGTCTCGAGTGGTTGGGCGACGCCGTCTTGGAGCTCATCGTCTCCGAGAAGCTCTTCCGCACGGAGGGCGCGGACGAAGGGGAGCTCACCAAGCTGCGCAAGCAGTACGTCTCCATGGAGGCGCTGAACGTGGCGGCGGAGGAGCTCGGGCTCATGCGGTATCTTCGCCGCTCGGGCGGGGAGAATAATTTGGGCCCTAAGGCGCCTTCGAGCCTATTCGAGGCCGTCATCGCGGGCATCTATCTGGACGGCGGCTTTTCCGCCGCGAAGAAATTCATCGAAAAAAATGTCACCATCGCGGGCGCGGAGGACTACAAGAGCGCCCTTCAGGAATTTGTTCAGGCGCGGGTGAAGGAGACCCCCCGCTACTCGGTGCGGGCGCAGGGCGAAGGATTTTGCTGCGTTGCGTCGGCGCTCGGCTGCACGGGGAAGGGGGAAGGACGGAGCAAGGCGGAAGCGGAGACGTTCGCCGCCAAAGCGCTCCTTGAGAAGCTGACGGAGAGGGAAAAGCATTGAGAAACTTAAAAGAGATCCGCCTTTTGGGCTTTAAGTCGTTCGCGGACAAGACTTCCATCAAATTCGACGAAGGCGTCACGTGCATCGTGGGGCCCAACGGCTGCGGCAAATCCAACGTCGCGGACGCGGTGCGCTGGGTGCTCGGCGAGCAGTCGGCAAAGTCCATGCGCGGCACGAGCATGCAAGACGTCATCTTCCTCGGCACCGAGACGCGCCGCCAGCTCTCCTATTGCGAAGTGACGCTCGTGTTCGACAACAGCGAACACCTCTTCGATCTCGACTACGAAGAGGTCTCCATGACGCGCCGTTTGTACCGCTCGGGCGAGAGCGACTACCTTCTCAACATGCAGCCCTGCCGCCTTCGCGACCTCGTGGGGCTGTTGCACGACGTCGGCGTGGGCAAGGAGGGGTATTCCATCATCGGGCAGAACCGCGTCGAGCAGATCATGAACAGCAAGCCCGAGGAGCGCCGCGCCATCTTCGAGGAGGCGACGGGCGTGATGAAATTCAAGGTGAAGCGCGGGGAGATCGAGCGCAACCTCGAGGCCTCCAAGGAGAAGCTCGCCGTGTTCGTCCAGCGTATGGACGAGGCGGGCAGCCGCCTTCCCTCCCTCGAGCGGCAGGCGGAGACGGCGAAAAAGTACCGCGCCGCCACCGAGGAGCTCCGCTACGAAGAGGTGAACAGCTACCTTGCGCGCTACGAGAATTTCGCCGCCGAGACCGAGGCGCACAGAAACCGCATCCGCCTCGCGAACGAGCGGCTCGAGCAGGTGAACGCCCGCCTTGCCGAAGTGGACGGCGAGGACGAGAAGCGCGCGAACGAGATCGCGCAGGCGGACGACAAGTTGCGCGAGCTCAACGACAAATTGCGCATTTACGAGGTCGGCATCGAGCGGAAATCGGGGGATGTGAGGGTCATCGACGAGAAGATCGAATCCTACCGCCGCGAGCTCGAGTCCCTCTCGGACGATATCGAATATTCCCTCCGCCGCACGCGGGAGATCGACGCGCTCACCGCGGGCAGCGCCAAAAAGAGGGCGGCGGACGAAAAGCGCGCGGAGGAGATCGCCAAAGACCAAGCGACGCTCGAGACCCGCCTTCACGCCCTCGACGCCCGCCTTGCCGCCATCGAGCGGCTCTCCCTCGAAAAGCGCGCCGCCGAGCTCTCCTCGGTGGAGGACCTCGCAGACGCCCGCGCAAACGCAGGCACCCTCGCCGCCAAGCGGGACGCCGCACAGGACCGGGCGGGCGAAGTGCGGGACGCCGTAGCGAAGGCGGAGGCGCGCAAGGAAGAGCTCAAAAAGATGCTCGCCGCCTGCGAGACCGAGAAAGCGGCCGCCGAAAAGACGCTCGACGCGCTCGATACCGAGCAGGACGCCTTAAAGGAGGACATCGTCGAGCTCGGCTCCTCCGAGCGCAAGCTCTCGCAGGAGCTCGTCGACCTCAACGCCTCCATCTCCACGCTCAACAACCAGCTCGAGATGTACCGCAGCCTCAAAAACAAATTCAACGGCTACCGCGAGTCGGTGCGCCGCCTCCAACTCGACGCGCAGGAGGATGAAGAGGTGGGAAGGCGCATCCGCGGCACCATTGCGGACATCGTCTCCACGGGCAAGCAATACGAGGTCGCCATCGAAACGGCGTTCGGCGGGGCGATGCAGAACATCGTCACCGCGACCTCGCAGGACGCGAAGTACCTCATCAAATACTTAAAGCAAAAGAACGGGGGCATCGTCACCTTCCTCCCCGTAGACGGCATGCGCCCGCACGGCAATTCGCCCGCGGTGAAGAGCGCGTGCAGGGAAGAGGGCGCGGTCGGGCTCGCGTGCGAGCTCGTGAAGTACGACCCGTATTACGATAACGTCATCCGCAATCTTCTCGACAACACCCTCATCTGCACGGATATCGACGCGGCGACGCGCATCGCCGAGAAGTACCCGCGGGCATTCCGTATCGTCACGCTGGACGGGGACATCATCGCAACGTCGGGCTCCATGACGGGCGGCTCCCACAGGAGGGAGAGCGCCAACCTGCTTGCGGGCGAGCGGCAGATCAAGGAGTGCGAGGAGGAGATCGCAAGGCGCAAGGCGCGTGCCGAAAAGCTGGCGGGCGCGGTGCGCTCGTGCACAGACGAGCTCGAGGAGGCGCAAAAGCGGCTGGAAGAGCTCCGCATCAAGGTGCAGGAGGAGACGGCGAGCTTCGCCGCGGTGAGCCAAAGGGAGCTCATCCTTCGCTCCAACCTTGCCGACGCCGAAAAGACGCACGGCGAGTATTCCGCCCTCCTCGAACAGCTCACGCACAAGGTGGATAGCCTCGAGAGCGAGGTGCTCTCCTCCAAGGAGAGCGAGGACCTTTTGGACCGCATCCGCGCCGAGGCCGCCGAAGAGGCGAAGGTGGGCGCCGCCGAGGGCGAAAAGCTCAAAGCCGAGCGGGACGAATTGCAGGAGAAGATCCACGCCCTGCACCTCGAGGGCGCTTCCATCGAGAGCGCCCGCGCCGCCGAGGAGAGCTCCTCCAAGCGCCTCGCCGAGGAGAAGAAGTCGCTGCTCGAAAAGGTGGAGAGCTCCCGCCGCGCCATCAGCGCCGCCGAGGAGGAGGTGGAACGCCTTCGCCGCGAGGAGGAAAAGGTCGCCCTCACCGAGGAGGAACAGCGCGCCGTGGCAGGCATCCGCGCCCGCCTCGAGGACACGGAGGCCTCCAAGAAAGAGGCGTTCGCCGCCCGCCGCACCCTCGCCGAGGAAAAGAGGGGGCTGCTCGCACGGCAGGTGACGCTCTCGGAGGAGACGCACCTCTCCGAGCTCGAGATCGCCAAGGCGGAGACCAACCTCGAAAACCTCGGGCAGCGCATTTCCGAGGCATACGGGCTCACCTACGAGACCGCGCTCGAATTCCGCGACGAGAATTTCGACATCACCAAATCCGCCGCCAACATTACGAGCTTGAAGCACAGGATCGCGGCGTTCGGGGACGTCAACCTCCGCGCCGAGCAGGACTACGAAGAGCTCCTTTCGCACTACACCGAGATGCAGCGGGACAAGGAGGACCTCGACAAGGGCATTCTCGACCTCTCGACGGCGCTTGCCAACCTCAAGGACGAGATGAAGAAGCGGTTCGACGAGGGCTTCTCCCGCATCAACGAAAACTTCACCCGCACCTTCCGCGAGCTGTTCGGCGGCGGGAGAGCGGAGATGCAGCTCGACTACACCAATTGCACCGACCCGCTCGACGCGGGCATCGAGATCGTCGCCTGTCCCCCGGGGAAGAAACTCTCCAAGATCACCCTCCTTTCGGGCGGCGAGCGGACCCTCACCGCCATCGCCATCCTCTTCGCCATCCTCAAGAGCTACCCGATGCCGTTCTGCTTCCTCGACGAGATCGAGGCGGCGCTCGACGACGCGAATATCGACCGCTTCGCCTCCTATTTGAAGAAATTCTCGGCAGAGACGCAATTCATCGTCATCACGCACAGAAAGCCCACCATGAATCAGGCGGACAGCCTCTTCGGCGTGACGATGGAGGAAAAGGGCGTCTCCAAGATCGTCTCCGTCAAGCTCTCCGAGGTCGAGAGCCGTCTCGGCGGCGACACCGTGCAGTAAGCGGAGGGACCTATGGGCATTTTCGGAAAAATCAGAGACGCACTCAAAAAGACCAAGGAGGGCGTGGCGCACAGGCTCCGCCAGCTCTTCCTAAAGGATAAGATCGGCGCCGCCTTCTACGACGAGCTCGAGGAGATCCTCATCTCCGCGGACGTCGGCGTGACAACGGCGGAGGAGGTCGTCGAGGAGGTCAAGGAAGAGGCCATCGGCGGCAAGGTGAAGGACGAACAGTACGTCACCGACCTTCTCAAAGACATCTTGGAGGACATTTTGAACGAGGCGCCCGTGCCCGAGATCGAATACCCCGCCGTCATCATGCTCGTGGGCGTGAACGGCGTGGGAAAGACGACGACCATCGGCAAGGTCGCCAATTGGTTTGTCTCGAGGAAGAAGAGCGTGACCGTGGCGGCGGCGGATACCTTCCGCGCGGCGGCGGGCGACCAGCTCACCGTGTGGGCGGAACGGGCGAAAGTGCGCATCGTCAAGCACGAGGAGGGGAGCGACCCCTCCGCCGTGGTGTTCGATGCAGTCTCTTCCGCCAAGGCGAAAAAGACGGACGTCGTCCTCATCGACACCGCCGGCCGCCTTCATGTGAAGGACAACCTCATGAACGAGCTCAAGAAGATGGACCGCGTCGTCTCCCGCGAGTACCCCGAGGCGCATTTCTATAAGTTTTTGGTGCTCGACGCCACGACGGGGCAGAACGCCTTCTCGCAGGCGCGGGTCTTTCACGAGGCGGTCGATTTGGACGGCATCGTCCTCACCAAGCTCGACGGCACCGCGAAGGGCGGC
>CANRHI010000069.1 GCA_947630365.1 uncultured Clostridia bacterium | reverse complement strand
GTTGCGGGGGCAGGATTCGAACCTGCGACCTCCGGGTTATGAGCCCGACGAGCTACCTGGCTGCTCTACCCCGCGATGTTTGCGCCGACCGAAAACCGATTAGCCTATTCATTGTAACGGAAACGGCGTCGTTTGTCAATCGTTTTTGCGCTTTTCGCAAGAATTTTTTTACGGAAGGGTTTCGTCGGCGATTTTGCCGAAGGACTTTCTATCGTCATGCCGCCCCGTGTTCTAATCATGTCAAGCCGAGCGGCGCTTCCAATTTTGTCATGCCGACCGTAGTCGAGGCATCTCTACCTCATTTGAGATTTCTCGACTTCGCTTACGCTCCGCTCGAAATGACACCCCCTCCCCTACCCCGATTGCGGCGGTAGGGACCGCCGCAACCCCGTCGCGTCTGCCAACGCTCCTATCGCGGCGCGCTCACAGCCCGCAGGGCTGTTGAACATAGTGCGCCGCTCTACCCCTCAAGTATAAGGGGGAGGGCATAATGGAACGCGAGCCTTCCCCTGCGCCACCGCGTCATGTTGAGGGAGCGAAGCGACCGAAACATCCCGAAGAACGAAGTCCGAACTTTCATCCTCGGGATTCTTCGCCCCACGAGGGGGCTCAGAATGACGCGTTAGGACGGGGTGGGAGCTACTTCGCCCTGCGGGCTCGTGCCGCCCTTGGAATACAAAAGAAGCTCGGGCGGGGCGGGATGAGGGCTCGGGCGGGGCGGAATAACGCAGCGGCAAAGGCCTACCCTTTCTTAAAGGGGAGGCTCCCGCGGAGCGGGTGGTGGGGATTGCAATCCGCGCATCCTCACTCCCATCCCCATCCGTCTGCCCGAGGGCAGCCACCCTCCCCTTCTCGGAAGGGTAGGGCTTGGGCTCTCGCCCCACGGAGGCTTTATCCCCCTCCCAGCGAGCGGGGAGGGGGATGCAGGGGGAGGGGCACCGCATTTCTATCCCTTCCCCGCCAAAGCGGGGAGGCACCCGTAGGGCGTGCCTTGGCTGGGACGCAGGTGGAGGGGCGCCTTGGCCTTCCTACCTCCTCTCCCAATCACCCCAAGAATATTCTTCGCGCAAATATTGCGCAGCTGTAGCGGGATCGGCAAGTTCCTCTTCGGTAAATTCTTTTTCGAATTCTTCGCCATATGAGTAGCACACCCCCCAACCTACAGGATTGGAGAATATTACGCTATCAAGTTTATCGCAATCCCCAAATGCGTATTTTTCGATGTACCCCACGCCGCTTCCAATTGTCACGCTCGTCAGTCCGGCGCAGCCCGAGAATGCCCCATAATAAATATGCGTTACGCTGTCGGGAATAACGATTTTCGTTAGTTGGGAGCAGTCTATAAAGGCATAAGGTCCAATCTCGGTAACGCTTTGCGGAATGATAAACTCACCTTGAATTCGCTTCGGCACAGCCCAAATACACGTTTTTGACTTATCGTACAAAATCCCATCTTGACTACTGTATTTTTGATTCTCTTCACTAACGGTAATGCTCTCCAGTCCGCTACAGCCTATGAATGCCAATCCATCAACATACCACACGTTGCTGGGGATTTCAATGCTCTGTAGTTCGCTGCAGTCACTGAAAACATATGGATTTATGTGGTCTACTCCGTTTGGAATTTTGATGCTCGTCAGCTTGTGACAGCCGGAAAACGCGCTATCCTCAATTGTGCGCAAGTCGTCAGGAAGAACAATGCTTGTCAGTTCTGTACATCCGTAGAATGCTCCGCTGCCAATCGAGGTCAGATCAGCGGGAAGAACGATGCTCGTCAGCGAAGTGCGTTTGCTAAACACTTTGTTGTTAATCGACACAATGGGCTCTCCCTTGTATGTCGCCGGGAATATTATCTCACTGTGAGTACATTCGGTTGATAACTCGGAAACCGCATAACCGCCTTTCACATGGGTGTATTGCACATGGAGCGGCGGATCTGTTCCTTCACGTGTGCCTTGCGCAGAGCAACGGATGCAAGTTGCGGTTTCCGTGCTCGGCGAAGCACAGGAAGCGTCGTGGTTGGGAATGTAGGTCTCGAAGGTGTGCCCGAGAGCGGTACCCTCTTCTTCTCTCGTATCCTGCACGGGGCAACGGATACAAGTCGCGGTCTCAGTGCCGTTTTCGGTACAAGTCGCGTCGTGGTTGGAAATGTAGGTCTCGAAGGTGTGTCCGAGAGCGGTAGCCTCTTCTTCTCTCGTATCCTGCACGGGGCAGCGGATGCAAGTCGCGGTCTCGGTGCCGTTCTCGGTGCAAGTCGCGTCGCCGTTGGAAACGTAGGTCTCAAAGGTATGCCCAAGCGGAGGGATCTGCTGCCGCTCCTTCTTACCGCAGGCGCAGGTGTGCTCCTGAATGCCGTTTTCCGTGCACGTCGGGGCAGTCACCGTCTGCCACAGGCCGAAGAGGTGCTCGTGGTCGTCGGTATCGTCGGGCGTGGTCGTATCTCCGTCGATTCCTCCGTTGCCGCCATTTCCACCATTTTCTCCGCATGCCGTAATGCCAAAGCACAGGCAAAGCGCGGCGGCGAGGGCAAAGAGTACCGTGAAAAATTTGTGTTTCATATTCCTTTCTCCTTTTTCGCGGGCAGGGATAGGCGGGATATTTTTTGAGATTTCTCGACTTCGGCTACGCCTCCGCTCGAAATGACACAGAGGGGGGCTCCGCTCGAAATGACACGTGGGGAGCGCGGGAGAAGAGCAAAAAATAAGGACGCCCGACAATATCGGACGCCCGCATGAGTATCCCGTATTGTCTGCGTCACAATTTTCCAAGTCATACGGAAAAAAGGATACATCGATGCCGTTGTATCTTTTCGTTATCAAGGAATATTCGATTGTGTCGCAATTTCATTCTACCACGGCGGGAGAAATTTTGCAACACTTTCGAACGATTTTTTTGCGGAGGGCATCCTCCTGCGAAAAACGGGAGCGCGACGAGAGGCATTGTAAATCAACTTGCTTTTTCGTTTTCTATATGCTATACTAAAGGTTGGATGGGACTGTTTGATGCGGAAAAGTACAGAGGGCGGAGGGTGTGCGTCGCGCTGTCGGGCGGCGTGGATTCGGTGTGTCTTTTGCACTGTTTCAAGGAGCAGGCGGAACGCCTCAAAATCGCGCTCTCGGCGCTGCATATCGAGCACGGCATCCGCGGGGAAGAGAGCCTGCGCGACATGGCCTTCTGCGAGGACCTCTGCAAAGAGTGGGAGGTCCCGCTCAAGACCCTGCGGGTGAATGTGCCAAAGCTCGTAAAAGAACACGGCGGAAACTTGGAGCAAACCGCCCGCGCCGTGCGGTACGGGGCATTTCACGGGCTCCTCGAGGAGGGGGAAGCCGACTTCGTCGCGACCGCCCATCATGCGGACGACGTTGCCGAGACCGTCCTTTTCCGCCTTGCGCGGGGAACGGGGCTTTCGGGCATGAAGGCCATCATGGAGTACGGCGGCGTCGTGCGCCCGCTCCTGCATGTGACCCGTGCCGAGATCGAGGCGTATGCCGAGGAGCATCATCTGCCCCATGTGGAAGATTCGACGAACGCGGACGAAAACTACACCCGCAACTATATCCGCCGCAGCGTGCTTCCCGCCTTCGAAAAAATTCACGGGAACGCGACCAAACACTTGGTGGAATTCGCCGATTTGGCGGCGGCGGAGGACGACTTTCTCCAAAAGGCGGCGGAAGAAAAGATCGTGCACTGTTTGGGGGAAGAGCGGGTGCCCGTAGACCTTCCCGACGTGCTCTTTGCGCGTGCGTGCCTGTTTTGTATGCGACAGTACGCGCCGGGCGGCGGATATACGCGCGCGAATATCGAAGAGATCGAACGGCTCAAGGCGTTGCAATCGGGAAGAAAGGTCGCCGTGCCGCCCCTCTATGGCGACCATGGCAGCGTCAAACGCTATGCCATCCGCGAGGGGAAGTATATCGTCTTTTATCACGAATTTCCCAAAGAGGAGAAGCCCGCCGCGGAAATGTCCTTCGTCGTGGGGAAGAGGGCAATGGGTCATTTGCCCGGCACGCTCCTCGAAATGGGGCTGTACACCGAGCCCGCTCCCTTTTCTGTGCGGGAAGCGGACGAGCTCACCTCCCTCGACGGAGGCCTGAACGGGAAGAAGCTCTTCGTCGATTTGGACGCCTTCCCCGAGGGTTGCGTGGTGCGCGCCCGGAGGGAGGGAGACGTCATTACCCCATACCATGCCCAAAGAAAGACGCTCAAAAAGTTCTTGACCGACCGAAAAATCTCCGCGCGGCTCTCGGCAAAACTTCCCGTCATTGCGAAGGGGAACGAGGTGCTGGTCGTCGTCGGCGTGGAGATCTCCGACCGCGTGAAGGTGACGGAGAACACCGTCCGCCGCGGCGTGATCGAGTGAGGGGCGCAAGATACGCTCGGCTTCGCCTCGGTATGAGGGACGGCTCCCTTGGCTCCCCTATTTGAGGGGAGCTGGCGCGCTGCCCCCCAGCGACTGAGGGGTTCTTAACCCTATCCCCCGCTACGCGGGTACTTCCCCTCGGTAGGGGAAGCAAGAATTATTCTTTGGCGCATTTCAACAGAGAAAAAAACAAAGGAGATATCGTATGCATCAGGATTGTGAAAGGATCCTTCTCACGGAGGAGCAGATCGGGGCGCGGGTGAAGGAAGTCGCGCAGGCGGTCGACCGGGACTATCAAGGCAAGACGCCTCTTCTCGTCGGCATTTTGAAGGGGAGCATCATCTTCTATGCCGATTTCGTGCGCTGCCTCACCATGCCCGTCGAGCTCGACTTTATGGCGGTCTCCTCCTACGGCAGCGGGACGGTCTCTTCGGGCAAATTGAAGATCAAGAAGGATCTCGACCGCGACGTGAAGGGCAGGGACGTTCTCATCGTGGAAGACATCATCGACAGCGGCTTCACCCTCGCCAATCTGAAGGCGCTCCTCTTCGAGCGCGGGGCGGCTTCCGTGCGCATCGCCACCCTTCTCAACAAGGCGGGAAGGCGGGAGTACGACATCGCGCCCGATTACAACTGCTTCTATATCGAGAACGAATTCGTCATCGGCTACGGGCTCGATTACAACGAGCAATACCGCCACCTGCCCTATATCGGCATCCTCAAGCGATCGGTCTACGAGAAGTAATTCTCCGAAACGGAGAGCGCATTCGCCGTATTGGGTATGGCGTGCGTTCTCCTTTTTTGTTAGGATAGGGGCGGAGGAGATGAGATGAAACAGACCATCGGACAATTTTTGGCGACCCTTCGAAGGGAGAGGGGCATGACGCAGGCGGAGGTCGCGGAGAGGCTCGGCATTTCCGACCGCACGCTCTCCTCGTGGGAACGCGACGCCCGCTACCCAGATATCCTCGCCCTGCCCGAGCTCGCTGCCCTGTACGGCGTGACGACGGACGAAATTCTCCGCGGGGAGAAATTCTCGGATGACGAGGAAGCCCCTTCGAAAACGACGGGGATCCCTGCGGAAAAAACGGAAGCTCCCAAAGATGACGCGGAGCGGACGGAGAAAAAGGCGGCTCCGCTTGGAAACTACCCCGTGTGGGCGTGCGCCGTGCTCGGTTTTGTGTTCGCCGCCTGTGCGTGCATCGCGCTCGGCGCGTACAATTACTACGGTGCGGAGGCAGGATGGGGGCAGCCCGTGTACGCCGTCGGATGGGTGCTGCTCGGCGTGTGCACGGCGCTTCTTCTCGCCGTGTTCCTCGGGGCACGGAGCGCCGCGGAGGAGCCCCTTCCCCTCGCCCGCGGGGTCTTTCTCTTTGCGTCCGTCTTTGCGCTGCTCTTGTTCCTCACGGGGATCGGCTGCCTTATCGGGCTGCTCGGAGACGACTCGGTCGTCCTCGGCGCGACGGGCGGGACGCTCCTTTGCGTTTCCTTGCTCCTTGCGGTCTGTTCCGCCGTGCGCTACGGGCGGCTCCGCGCGAGGTATGGAGAGGGGCAAAGGGTGCGCCGCGAGCTGCGGCTTTTGTTGCGCGTGGGCGGCATCGGAATGGCGCCGCTTGTCGTCTCCCTCGCCGTTCTCATCACGTTTTGGTTCGTGAAGCCGCAGCGACAGGATATCGTTTACACCGCGGAGAGCTTCGAAGAATTTGCGGAATACGCCGAGAGCATCGACTCCCGCGGGAACGCCTACCACTTCATGTGCGGGCTGGCGGAAGGAGAGTACTTCCTCGATATCACTCGCCGCTTGGAGGCAGGCGAGGGCGAGCGCGTGTTCAACGCCGCCACGGGGGAGGAAGAGGTCGTGCTCACCCTCGAGGGCGGGTTTACGGCGCGCATCCGCAAGGACGGGGAGTCGTGCGGGCTCTCGTTCACCGCGGAAAACGGCGAGGAAGGCTGGCTCACGGGCGCCCCGCGCGTGAAAATGCAGGAGGGGACGTTCTATGCCCTCCGCTTTGAACGCCCCGCCTACTCCCACCACCCCGATTACGGCAGCCCCTTCTTCACGGGCGAGGGCATGAGCTATTATAAGGACGAGGAAGGGCATTACGTCGCCTTGAATTATGCGGATTTCGACTATTCCCCGCTCACCAATGCCCTCTGCGGCGTGGCGATCGCAGCGGACGTTTTCATCTGCGCCGCCGTCGTCCTCGTAAAGCGCAGGGAAGTTTAAGATTTAAGAGCCGCACCACATAGGGCGCTCCTTCCCCGATGTCCTCTCCCCCTGCGTCCCAGCCAAGGCACGCCCTACGGGTGCCTCCCCGGCGGGGAAGGGGATAAAGTGTGGATCAAATCCCCCGCCTTAGGAAGGAGGAGCAGTCGAAACACAGACAAAATCCCCTTCCTTTTTAAGGAGGGGGACACAGGGGGAGGTTGCAATCCCCTCCACAAAAAACCAATAGCATATTTGCTACCCGGCTTTCTGACTGACCGAGCTGGACGTAAAATGAATGAGGTCTTTGTTCTCGCAAAAAAGATTTCTCAGAAAGATTTTTTGCGAGAAGGAGCGACGGGCGTAAAAGGAAAGAAACGGCTGAAAGCCGTTTCTTTGAAACGTCGCCTTGCGAAAACAGGGCTCCCAAAAAATATTGCAAAGCGAGATTTTTTGGGAAGAGGAGCAACCGACGTTAAAAGCAAAGTCCTTGCCGTATGGCAAGGACTTGCAAAATTCGTCGTCTTGCGACGATGGCTGCTCCTGTCAGACTCGAACTGACGACACCGCGGTTAACAGCCGCGTGCTCTCCCAAGCGTACAGGTTTACAGGCAAGGAAAAGTTACTTAATGGATAAGTGTTTTTAATACAAAATTTTACTTTTTATATGGTTTTACTTTTCAATTTTTTGGTTAATCGAACTAATCCACTTTAAGTCTCCCATATCTAAAGCAGTGAACAGTTGCAATATGTTGCTACTTGGCACATCGGAGTACTTATCTTTCAACTGTGCTAGACGTTGTTCCATTTCTATGTAATTTTTTGCAGTTATTTTGCTCACAATGGACTTGCGCTGTTGTGCCGTTGCCTTATAGTCTTTTACCCCCGTCAATCTTTCCACCGTAGCTGCATTGTCTGTCTTGCTGTTAGAAATCAATCTGACCGCCTCGAAATGTAGCAGCACCACTTGTAATGAGCACGGATTCACAAAGAACACAACACGATCCGCTACTCTTTTTCCGTGAAATTTGTCTATTTTTTGCCTCATTGCAATAAATTGATTATATGGGAACTTTTCTGTATCGCAAAATATGACAATCAACTTATGGTTGTTTGCCTGGTAGTAATATGAATACATAGCAAAAATGTTATTTATTGACTTAGCATTTTTCGACTGAACAGAAAACCTGTTGCTCCATACACCACAATCTTTTAGACGATCGACGTAATCAGATTCTTCTGCTCCTTCACACACAATCAGAATACTATTTTTATTCCCTGCGGGAGGTAATTTATTTGCCATTTCAATCCCCTCCATTTGATGCGTCGTCTTTCAACAATATCGAAATAAGATCTGGCTCCGGTATTGCCCCAAGAACACCCTCGTTATATTTGTCAATCAACTTCGTTTCGGCGCGGATTCCATCCTCTTTTGCTGTAAACTCAGCCAATGAATATAAATACTCATTTTTGTTATCTTTGGATGCAAACCAAATTTGATCTTTGCGGAATAGCTTTTTACAATCTAATAGTGTTGCATCATGTGCGGTAAAAATCAGCTGCGCCTTTGTATTTAATTCATTATTGAACAATGCAACTATGGCCCGTGTAAGTTTGAAATGTAAGCTACTGTCCAATTCGTCTACAACAAGTGTTTTTCCCGCTTCTAAGGCTTCTACAATATAGCTTGCTATCGCCACAATCTTTTTCGTTCCAGTCGAATCAAAAGAAAAACTTTGCACCTGTTTACCCTTATGCACAGACGTTAGTCTTAACATATCCCCAATGGCCACCTTCAATTTGAGAACATCTTCTCTTGGATTGGGAGATTCTGCCTCGTTGGAGATGCCCATTGCCTCGGACGAGGAACTATCGGCAAAGTATAAAAAGTCATCTATATCCAAATCGGCAAGACGAATGAGATCCACGGTCTTTGCTTTAATCTTTTCGTTATTCTTTAAAACCTCAATAGTCCTGTTGATTGGTATGTTGTTCATATCAAGCAAAGTGATACTATCAGCAAATTTGCGTAGAATATCTTTATACTCGCCTATCTTAGAATGAATGGCAGTATTTACCGTATATATAAGGATATTATCGGTCGACACAAGACTTAGCACTTTGCTTAATTCATCGTCTTCATAAAAACGGTAAATGCCGTTCGTGGCATCTCGTATAAACAATTCTTTGGTCGCAGTATTCTTATGTTGATCAAAAGTCAACTCTTTCAAACATTCATAGACAAAACCTCTTTTATAGCCATTCGAAAGCGTAGAATCATATTTAAAATCATATTCAAATACTCTATCGTTCTCCATAAAGGTAACGCCAAATGAACATACTTTATCATCTCTAAAAATATTTGAAGGCACTTCAGCGATAAAGCCGAGTAATACATTTTTTATGGAGTTGATTGCGCGCACAAGGCACGTTTTCCCAGAATTGTTGGCACCATAAATGCAAACAGATTTTAATACATTACAACCACCATTTTCGTATACATTATCTGCAAATCGCTTTATCCGCATATCTGCAATCAAAGATAGTTCCACTTCATTAGCGTAGACCAAAAAATTGTCAACACGGATTTTTAATATCATTCCTTTTTTACTCCTTTTTTATCTTAATATATAGTATAGCACAAAAATATTTTTTGTGCAAGTTTTTTGCATGTTTTCTGTAATTGAATTGTGCCCTATTCAGCAATAAATAAACTCTTAATTTTTATTGACCTTCGCCTCTTTTAAGCGTCTCACCGCAAGCTCCTTTCTTTTAATGCAAAAACAGGTTGCATTATTTCAAATCCAAGATCCGATTTATAATCATCTTGGAAAGCTGGTATCTCTTCTCTGGGAATAACCATGTGAGGAAATCGATTGCTATCTCATGGTGGGCAAATGTTCCTCCGCCCTTCCCTTGTTTTGAAACGATTCCCTGTGCAGAGGTTTTTTCGATCCATACCTTCGCCGTTATCGTGAATGACGGTTCCTTTGTTTTGGCAATCAGCTTGTTCGCTTCTTCCTCCTCGAACAGACGTTTATGCTCCTTTTCCCATAGGAAAAGCAGCTCCAACGTTTTCACATCTCGCAGCCATGCCTGAATCACATAGCTCGGATTCTTGCTGTTTTTCCTCCTTGCGATCTCCGTCAACGAATACAAGTTTTCATCTTTATACCCAAGATGTTCCAAATCCATTAGAACCCGCGCATAAGGCTCATTGGTTTCCAACAACTTACATATTTCTCTTTGGTTATGCTCCCTTAAGTCATCGGCATACATAAAACCACAATTCTTCTCTAAAAATTTAGCCCTTGCGTCTTGCGCATCCAAGAGTTCTTCGATTGCGTCATGATACATTTTCAAATCCATATAAAACACCTCTTTTGAATGATACCACAATTCTCTTTCAAATGAAAGTATTTTCCCTAAAACATACCTATTTTTATGTTTTCTTCATATTATTGAATTT
>CANRHI010000068.1 GCA_947630365.1 uncultured Clostridia bacterium | reverse complement strand
CGTGGCGCACGGACTAGTAATCAAGGGCTATGCCCGAAAATGAAGAACCGCCGGCTAAGCCGGCGGGTTACTTTTTGGCTTCGTCCTCTTCGAAGAGGGATAGAAAGGAACGCAGGGCGTAGGGCATGATGGAATTTTCGGGAAGCGCCGCCGAGACCGAGCGCACGGGCATGCGGGGCGAGACATTCAGCTCGAACAGTCCGCTTCCCTCCCCGAGCTCCACATAGCGGCGCGGGATGCAGCCGACGCCCATTCCCTTGGCGACCAGCCTCTGCATGAATTCCCAGCTGTTCACCTCCACCGTGGGTGTGAGCTCGACGCCGAGGCTCTTTGCGAAGTGGTCGAACGCCGCCCGCGCGACGGTGTGTTCCTCCATGAGGAGGAGGGGCAGCCGCGAGAGCTCGAAAAATTCCAAAGATTTCCCCTTGAGGGAAGAAAATTCCTCTCCCGCAACGAAGATGTCCTCCAAAAGGGCGATGGGGCGGATGAGCTCGATGCCCTCCGTGTTGCCGTAGGGCAGGTTGAGGAAGCCGATATCGCACTTATCCGCGCGTAGCAAGTCGGCAATGCGCGGGGAGACGTCCGAGATCATCTCCACCTTTACGGAAGGGTTGCGCTTGTGGAATTCCACGATCTTATCCGAGAGCAGGTAGCGGAAGATGGTCTCCGAGGCGCCGATGCGGAGCGTCCCCGTAGCGACTTGTTTAACTTCGGAGAGCTTGTTCTCGGCGCTTTCGAGGAGGCGGAGGGCGCGTTCGACCTCGGGGAAGATGAGCGCTCCCCCCTGCGCGGTGAGTTCCATCCCCTTGTGCAGGCGGTGGAAAAGCGTGGTCTTGAGCTGCGTTTCGAGGAGCTTGATGGACTGCGACACGGCGGGCTGAGAGATGTACAGCTCCTCCGCCGCCTTGGTGAGGCTCCCGCACTTCGCCACCGTATAAAATACCTTATACAATTCGAGATTGACCATAGTTTACTTCCCCACGCAGAATTTGGAGAAGATCTCGGCAATGACCGTCTCGGTCGCCGTCTCCCCCGTCAGTTTTCCGAGCGCCTCCCAAGCCTCGCGAAGGTCCTGTGCATACAGCTCGGCGGGCAGCCGTTCTTCGATGGCATCAATTGCCCGCTTGAGAGCAATTTCCGCCTCCGAGACGGCGGCAAATTGGCGTTCTTCGAGGAGGAAGAGCCCGTCCGTCTCCTCCCCGTAGCCGCGCTCGAAGAGGAGCTCTTTGAGCCGCGAGAGCCCTTCCCCCGTGCGGGAGGAGAGCACCACATCGCACCCTTCCTTCTTGTTTATATCGCTCTTGGCGCCCACGACGATGCAGGGCGTTCCCTCGGGAATGTCGAGAGGCGGATCGCCCTCCTCCTTGAGGTAGACCACGACGTCGGCGCCCTTTACCGCCTGTTTGGTGCGGCGGATGCCCTCGATCTCCACCTCGTCCGTACCCTCGCGAAGGCCCGCCGTATCCGTGAGGCGGAAGAGCACGCCGCGAATTTCGAGCGCGCCCTCGACGGTATCCCGCGTGGTGCCCTCGGCGGAAGAAACGATGGCGCGGTCGTACCCAAGGAGAGCGTTGAAGAGCGCGCTCTTGCCCGCGTTGGGCCTGCCGCAGAGGACGACGTTCACCCCCTCCCTTATCTTCTTTCCCGTCTTATATCTGCCCTTCAACGCAGTGAGCGAAGCCTCCGCCTCGCGCAAGGAGGAAAGCAGCCCTTCGCGGTTGTCCGTCTCGAGGTCCTCCTCGGGGTAGTCGACGTCGGCGTCGACGCCCGCCAAAGCATTCGTGAGGATGGCTTGCAGCCGCCTTCCCTCCTCGGTGAGCGCCTCGGTATAGAGCGCATAGCCCGCCCTCGCCTGCGCGCGGGAGGAGGCGTCGATCATCTCCCCCAATCCCTCGACGGCGGAGAGGGAGAGCTTGCCGTTGAGGTAGGCGCGGCGGGTAAATTCCCCCCGTTCGGCGAGCCGTGCGCCCAGCTCGAGGCAGCGGGAGAGCGCCCCGCGGACGATCTCCGTGCCGCCGTGGCAGTGGAATTCCACCACATCCTCCCCCGTAAAGGAGCGCGGCGCATGGAAAAAGACGCACAGCCCGAAGTCCTTCAGCTCCCCGCAGTCGACGGTGCAGGGGTGCATGAAGTTGGGCTCGAAGTGAGTCCGCCCCGTCATCTTTCGGGCGATGGCGAGCGCGTTCTCCCCGCTCACCCGCACGATGGCGACGCCCGCTCTCCCCTGCGCGGTGGCGATGGCGGCGATGGTGTCCATGAAAAGCCTCCCTCGGCATATAAGCGGAAATTACCCGCCTATGCCATTTTTCGCGAAAACTATAACTTTTGGTTATATTATAGCCGCCTGCACCCGCCCTGTGCGGAAATTTCAACATATCGAAAAGCGCCGCATTGCAAAGCGGCGCTTTCCAAGTTCAAATATCAAAAATCGGAGAACGGGTCGTCGTCCGAGTTGCCCGAAGGGGTCGAGGCTCCGTCCGAAGAGGGCTCCTCGCCGAAGTCCGAGAAGGGAGACTGCCCTGCGCTCCCCTGCCCGCCCGGTTGCTGCGGAGGCGTCGTCGGGCCGTAGGGATCATACGGGCCGTAGCCGTATTGGCGCTGTTGGGCGGCGACGGCCTCCATTCTGCGGCGCATGTACTCGTTGTAATCGACGGGCGCGTTGTTGCGCACGGCGAAGATGACGAAGCCGCGGAAGGGCAAGATCGTGCAAAGGAAGGACATGAGGAAAGGGCTGCGCGCATAGTACTTGCGGAAGAAGCCGAGGTAGAGCATCCACATGATGAGAAGCACGACGACGAAGTAGACGTAATTTACGATATCGACGACCGTGCTCGCCGTCGCCATCCAGCGCATTTCGCTCGGCATGAGCGCCGTATCGAAGCGCCATGTCGTAATGCCCGATTCCGCATTCGTGAACGGCTCGTAGAAGTTGGCGTTCGTGAGCGCAAAGGAAAGGACGAGCGAGAAGATGTTCAGCCCGACGTAGAGAATTTCCGCGATCATCGCAAACAGCCCGAGGCGGTTGGTCTTTTTCCCGAAGAACATGACCTCCCCCGCCACCTTCCCGATATAATAGGTGTTGAGGAAGGGAAGAAAGCCCATCCAACGGTGCTTGATACCCGCATTCTTGGCGAGGGTGTTGAGCCCCAGCCCGCAAAAGACGACGCCGATAACGTACAGCCCCGCCGCGACGCAAAGGGTGATGATCTGCGCGCGAATGAGTGCGGCGACGATCTCGGTGATCGGCCCCGTCGTATCGAGATAGTACTCGATGAAGAAGGAAGGGATCCCCATCCAGTCAAAAAATTCCATTTAATCCTCCCTACGGCTGCCAAAGAGCGGCACGCCGTAATCCACATTCATCAATGTCAGCCCTTTTGCGGGCATCGTTTTACCAAGGAGCGAGCGGCTCCCCCCGTTTAACGCCTTTTGCAGGGAAGCCGTCTCCTTCCCCTGCCCGATGGCGACGAGCTCTCCCGCGAGGATGCGCACCATGTTGTAGAGAAAGCCGTTCCCCGTCACCTCTATGGAATACCCCGTGTAGAGCGGGAAGGGGCGGTGTTCGACATTCACGGCGTAGAGCGTGCGGACGGAAGTCTTGGCAGACGACCCCGCGGCGCAAAACGCCCGAAAGTCGTGCTCGCCGAGGAGGAGCTCCGCCGCCTCCTTCATGCGCGAAACATCCAATTCCCCCTTCACATAGACGGAGAAGCGTTCGAGGACGGGCATCTCGCACGCCGCCGTGTAGAGGCTGTAGCGGTAGGTCTTTTTCTTCGCACCGCGGGTGCAATCGAAGCCTTCCCCCGCCTCTACGCTTATTTGTACCCGAATTTCGGGCGGAAGAAACGCATTCAGACAAACTGCCAACTTTTCGGCGGGGATGGCCGTCTCGGCGTCCAAGTGGCACACCTGCCCCATGGCGTGGACGCCCGCGTCCGTCCTGCCGCTCCCGACGATGCGGGTGGGTACGCCGAACACTTCCTTTGCGGCATTCTCGAGGAGCCCCTGCACGGTGCGTTCCCCCTTTCCCTGCCGCTGGAATCCGCTCAAATGTGTGCCGTCGTATCCGACGAGGAGGGCATACCTCTTCATACCGTCGCCCCCAAATACACGCGAAGGAGAACGACGCCCGTCACAAGCGCAGCCCCGAGTAGGAAGGCGAGAAGGTCCCGCCACGAGAAGCGAAGTTTTTTGTATTTGGTGCGGTGTTTATCCCCCATGTAGCAGCGGGATTCCATCGCCTCGCCGAGCTCGTCCGCGCGGCGGAAGGAGGAAAGCAGAAGCGGGATGAGAATGGGCACGATGGCCTTCACCCTCTTTATGAGCCCTCCGCTCTCGAAGTCTGCCCCCCTCGCCTTTTGGGCGTTTTTGATGCGCTCGGTTTCCTCCATGAGCGAAGGGATCATGCGAAGCGCAAGGCTCATGATGAGCGCCAAAGCGTGCACGGGGAAGCGGATCCATTTCAGGGGGGTGAGGAGGCTTTCGAGCCCATCTGTGAGCGCCACGGGCGTTGTGGTATAGGTGAGCATGGAAGAGCACATGACGAGGAGCATGATGCGAAGCACGAGGAACGCCGAGAAAATGATGCCCTCCTTCGTGATGGTGAAGATGCCCCAATGCGCGTACACCGTTTCGCCGCCGTAGAAGAGAACATTGAGCGCTGTCGTAAAGAGCACCAAAAAGAGTACGGCGCGCACCGAGCGGAGCACCTTCCAAATGGGCACCCGCGAAAAGGCGATGGTGAGAATAAGCACCGCCGCGCACGCCGCGAGCCCGTAGAAGTTGTTCGCGAGGAAGATGGCGACGATGAATGCGATGAGAAAAACGAGCTTCAACCGCGGGTCCAGCTTATGGACAAAGGAGGAAACGGGGTAGTATTGCCCGAACGCGACGTCCTTCACGCTTTCCCCTCCTTGCGCTCCAAGATGGCGGAAAGCAGCCCTTCCGTCGTAAAATCGCAGGAGAGCTCCACCCCGCGCGCCTTCAACGCCAAAACGAGCTTGGCGGTGAGCGGAATATCCAGCCCGAGGCTTTTCAGCTCCTCCGCCTTTTGGAAGAGCTCCTTGGGCGGCAGCGCATAGACGAGCCTGCCCTCCGAGAATACCGCAACGCGGGTGCAGTTCTCCGCGATCTCGTCCATGTCGTGCGAGACGATGACGACGGTCTTGCACCATTTCCCGTGAATGGTATGGAGAAGCTCCATGATCTCACGCTTCCCGAGGGGGTCGAGCCCTGCCGCGGGCTCGTCCAAAACCAAAATTTCGGGGCGGGTGACGATGACCCCCGCAATGGCGGCGCGCCGCTTTTGCCCGCCCGAGAGGTCGAAGGGAGACATGTCCTTGACCGCTTGAAAGTCGAGCCCGACGATCTCGAGCGCTTCCTTAACGGCGGCGTCCGTCTCCTCCTTGGTGGGCGCATGCCCCTTTTCGGCAAAGTTTTTGAGCCCGAAGGCGACGTCCTCGTACACCGTCTCGGCAAAGAGCTGGTATTCGGGGTACTGAAAGACCATGCCGACGTTTTTCCTTAGAGCGCGGAAATCCGTCTTTCTCGAAGAAAGGTCGAAATCCCCCACCTTCAAAATCGGCTCGGGCGGCGGCAACTGCCCCTTCTTCGCCTTGGGTTTTTTGTAGTGCTTGAGCGAGGAAGGCAGGCGGATGAGCGCGTTCAAATGCTGCACGAAGGTGCTCTTCCCGCTCCCCGTGTGCCCGATGACGCCGAAAAATTCCCCCTCCTCGATGGTGAGGGAAACGTCGTCCAAGGCCTTCACGGCAAAGGGAGAGCCCGCGTTATAGGTATGCGTCAGATGCTCGGCTACGATGCGCATGTCAGCTCCCCTGCGATGTCCTCGGCGAGCTCTTCGATGTCGAGCGTATCGCGGACGCCCAGCCCCGCCGCCTGTAATTTCTTGCAAATTTCGCCGATGCGGGGAAGCGCCAAATTGTAGGTGAGAAGCTCCTCGTGGCGGGAAAAGATCTCCTTGGGGGTGCCGTGCATGACGATCTCCCCGCGGTTCATGACGACGGCGCGGGAAGCCATCATCGCCTCCTCCAAAAAGTGGGTGATGAGAACGACCGTGATGTGCTCCTCTTTGTTGAGCTTTTCTACCACCTGCATGATCTCGCGACGGCCGCGCGGGTCGAGCATGGCGGTGGATTCGTCGAGCACGATGACGGAGGGCTTTAAGGCGAGTACGCCCGCGATGGCGACCCGCTGTTTTTGCCCGCCCGAAAGCCGCGAGACGAGCGAAGAGCGGTACTCCTCCATGCCCACGGCGGAAAGGGCAAAACGTATACGCTGGCCGATCTCCTCGCGGGGAAGCCCCACGTTTTCGGCGCCGAAGGCGACGTCGTCCTCCACGATGGAGGCGACCGTTTGGTTGTCCGGGTTCTGAAAGACGAGCCCGACGCGCTTCCTTGCCTCGTAAAGCGTTTTCTCGTCCAACTTGACGCCGAAGATGTCCACTTCCCCCGCGTCCGCCTCCAAAAGACCGTTGAAAAGCCGCGCGAGCGTACTCTTTCCGCTCCCGTTGTGCCCGAGAATGGCGACGAATTCGCCCTCCTCGACGGAGAAATTCAAATGGGAAATCGCAAATCCGCCCTCTTCGCCGTAGGAAAAGCAGACGTCTTTGCACTCGATGGCGTTCATATCCGATAGACATTATACCAAAAGCAGGGCAAATTTTCAATGAAAATGGGGCGCATTCAAAAAAATTTTTCCTATCCCTCACATGTTTGGAAAATTGAGATTTTACGGCGGTTTTTTTTCCGCAATTGTTGACTTCGCGCGCGAAAACAGTTATAATAGGTAAGGCGTGCAGCCCGAATAGGCTCTTTTTGCGCGCCAATCAAGGAAATTCTAAATTTTTTGGAGGTATTCGATGACAAAGATGACGATCGACGGCAATACTGCCGCCTCGCATGTCGCTTACGCGTTCAGTGAAGTGGCTGCGATCTACCCCATCACGCCGTCCTCTCCCATGGCGGAGTCTGCGGACGAATGGGCGACTCAGGGCAGGGTGAACATGTGGGGGCAGAAGCTCCGCATCACCGAGATGCAATCCGAGGGCGGCGCCGCGGGCGCTGTGCACGGTGCTCTCTCCGCGGGCGCGCTCACCACGACGTACACCGCCTCGCAGGGGCTGCTTCTCATGATCCCCAATATGTACAAGATCTCGGGCGAACTTCTCCCCATGGTCATGCACGTATCGGCGCGCGCCCTTGCCGCACACTCGCTGAACATCTTCGGCGACCACTCGGACGTGATGGCTTGCCGCCAGACGGGCTTTGCAATGCTCGCGAGCTGCTCGGTGCAGGAGGTCATGGACCTTGCCACCGTCGCCCACCTCTCGACGCTTCGCTCCCGCGTCCCCTTCCTCTCCTTCTTCGACGGCTTCCGTACCTCCCACGAAGTGAGCAAGATCGACGCCATCGACTACGACGAGCTCAAAGCCCTCTTCGACAAGAAGGGACTTGCCAAGGACGTTGCCGAGTTTAAGGCGCGCGCGCTCAATCCCGAGCACCCCATCCAGCGCGGCACGGCGCAGAACGGCGATACATACTTCCAGAACAGGGAGACCGCAAACTGCTACTACAACGCCACCCCCGCCATCGTGCAGGAGATGATGGACGAAGTTTCCGCCCTCACGGGAAGAAGCTACCACCTCTTCGACTATGTCGGCGCGCCCGACGCGAAACACGTCATCGTCATCATGGGCTCCGGCGCGGAGACCGTGGAGGAATCCATCAATAAGCTCAACGCACAGGGCAAGAAGTACGGCCTTGTAAAGGTCCGCCTCTACCGCCCGTTCGTCTCGGACGCCTTCCTTGCCGCTCTTCCCAAGACGGTGAAGAAGATCGCCGTTCTCGACAGGACGAAGGAGCCCGGCTCCCTCGGCGAGCCGCTCTACCTCGACGTGTGCGCCGCCCTCCTCGAAAAGGGCGTGAAGAACGTGCAGGTGTTCGGCGGAAGGTACGGGCTCGGCTCCAAGGAGTTCAACCCCTCCATGGTACTCTCCGTGTATAAAAACCTCGAGGCGAAGGAGCCGAAGAATCACTTCACCGTCGGTATCTACGACGACATCACGCATACATCCCTCGACTTCTCGCAGAAATTCGACGCGGCGCCCGCAGGCTCCACCTCCGCCAAGTTCTATGGGCTCGGCTCGGACGGCACTGTCGGCGCGAACAAGAATTCCATCAAGATCATCGGCGACCACACCGACATGTATGCGCAGGCGTACTTCTTCTACGACAGTAAGAAGTCGGGAGGCATCACCGTTTCCCACCTCCGCTTCGGCAAGACGCCCATCCAAAGCGAATACCTCATCGACGCGGCGGACTTCATCGCCTGCCACAATCCCTCCTACGTCACCCGGTACGACATGGTGAGCGACCTCAAAAAGGGCGGCTCGTTCCTCCTCAACGCCCCTTGGACGACGGTGAAGGAGCTCGACAAGAATCTCCCCGCCAAGGTCAAGAATCTGCTCGCGCAAAAGAAGGCGCAGCTCTACGTCATCGACGCCATCTCCATCGCGAAGAAGCTCGGGCTCGGCGGCAGGACGAACACCATTTTGCAGTCGGCATTCTTCCTCATCAACGAGCAGATCATGCCGTACAGCGACGCCGTGGAATACATGAAGAAGATGGCGTATAAGTCCTTCGCGAGAAAGGGCGACGCCGTCGTTCAGATGAATTACAACGCCATCGACAGCGCCAAGGCGCATTTGAAGAAGATCCGCATCCCCGCGGCGTGGAAAACCACGACGGAGGGCGCTCCCATGGTCGAGCTCGCGGACAACGACTACTTCAAGAAGGTCGTCGCGCCCATCCTCGCCCTCGAGGGAGACAAGCTCCCCTCTTCGGCGTTCAATGCAGACGGTTCCGTCCCCACGGGCACGACCAAATTCGAGAAGCGCGGCGTCGCCGTCATGGTGCCCAAGTGGGTGAAGGAAAACTGCGTGCAATGCAACCAGTGCTCCTTCGTCTGCCCGCACGCGTGCATTCGTCCCGCCCTCGTTGCGGCGGGAAGCGAAAAGCCGCAGGCATTCGAGACCAAGCCCGCAACGGGCGTTCCCGGATATGAATTCCGCATGCAGGTGAGCCCGCTCGACTGCATGGGCTGCGGCGTCTGCGCAGACGTTTGCCCCGGCATGAAGGGCAACAAGGCGCTCGTCATGGTGCCGTTCGCACAAGTCGAAGAAGTCGAGGCGAAGAATTGGGAGTATGCGGTCGAGCTTCCCGAAGTCGACCTCTCCGCCGTGAAGATGGCAGATGTGAAGAAGTCCCAGTTCACCCCTTCCCTCTTCGAATTCTCGGGCGCATGCGCAGGCTGCGGCGAGACCCCCTATGTGAAGGTCGTCACCCAGCTCTTCGGCGACAGGATGATCGTCGCCAATGCGACGGGCTGCTCGTCGATCTACGGCGGCTCCTCCCCCACCTGCCCCTACACCGTCAACAAGCAGGGCCGCGGCCCCGCATGGGCGAATTCCCTCTTTGAGGACAACGCCGAATTCGGCTACGGCATGAACCTCGCCTACAAGGCAAGGCGTGCGGCCCTTGCCGACAAGGTCAAGAAGCTCGCAGAGATGTGGGCGGAATATCCCGAATGCGTCAAGCCGCTCACCGACTGGGTCGAGAGCATGGACGACGCCGAGGGCAGCAAGAAGGCTGCGGCCGCGCTCGTCAAGGAGCTCGAGGGCTGCAAGGCGGAATGCGAGGGCGAGGAGCTCGACCTGCTGAACGAGATCGTTGCCGAGAAGGACTGCCTCGTCAAGCCTTCCTTCTGGATCATCGGCGGCGACGGCTGGGCGTATGACATCGGCTACGGCGGGCTCGACCATGTGCTCGCATCGGGCGAGGACGTCAATGTGCTCGTCCTCGACACCGAGGTGTACTCCAACACGGGCGGCCAGGCCTCAAAATCGACCCCCATTGGCGCAGTTGCGAAGTTTGCGTCGAGCGGCAAGCGGGTCAAGAAGAAGGATCTCGGCATGATCGCGGCCTCCTACGGATATGTGTATGTCGCGCAGGTCGCCATGGGTGCGGACAAGGCGCAGCTCGTCAAGGCGCTGAAGGAAGCCGAGGCCTA
>CANRHI010000067.1 GCA_947630365.1 uncultured Clostridia bacterium | reverse complement strand
GCTTGAGCACCCCGCCGGTATTCATGCCCTTTAGGGCGTAAATTAAAGCCCCCACTTTAGTGGGGGATATTTACTTTGCGGGAAGGAAGGAGGGGCTCACAGGGGGCAACCGCGTCATGTTGAGGGAGCGGAGCGACCGAAACATCCCGAAGAACGAAGTCCGAATTTTCATCCTCGGGATTCTTCGCTACGCTCAGAATGACGCGTTAGGACGGGGCAGGATTCTTCGCTACGCTACTTCGCGCTACGCGCTCGTGCCGCCCTTGGAATACAAAAGAAGCTCGGGCGGGGCAGAATGACGCGTGGACGCGGGGCAGAATGACGCGGGTGAGATTGGCGAAGGAAAAAAGGCCTACCCTTTCTTAAAGGGGAGGCTCCCGCGTAGCGGGTGGTGGGGATTGCCTTTCGCGCATCCATACGCCCATCCCCACCCGTCTGCCCGAGGGCAGCCACCCTCCCCTTCCCCGAAGGGTAGGGCTTTTGCTATCAAGCCCCCCGCGCAAACGCAGAAATTTCCCGCAACTTTTTCCTTTCTTTCCCTTGATATCCTTCGAAAAATGTGATAGAATAGGAAACGGTAAAAATTTCCCGAGAGGGGAGACTAATTGGAGGGATTCATCTTATGCAATATTCACGCGAAGTGGAAGAGATGACCTGCATCGCCAAGGGGCCGTGGCACGACCCTGCGCCCATTCCCGAAGAGGGCAAGTGGATTTGTGCGAAGCAGATCACGGACATCAGCGGCTTCACGCACGGCATCGGCTGGTGCGCCCCGCAGCAGGGCGCGTGCAAGCTCACGCTCAATGTGAAGAAGGGCGTCATCGAGGAAGCGCTCGTGGAGACCATCGGCTGCTCTGGCATGACGCATTCCGCCGCCATGGCAGCGGAGATCCTGCCGCACAAGACGATTTTGGAGGCGCTCAACACCGACCTCGTGTGCGACGCCATCAACACCGCCATGCGCGAGCTGTTCCTTCAGATCGTGTACGGCAGAACGCAGTCGGCGTTCTCGGACGACGGGCTCGTCGTGGGCGCCGGGCTCGAGGACCTCGGCAAGGGGCTCCGTTCGCAGGTGGGTACCATGTACGGCACGGCGAAGAAGGGCGTCCGCTATCTCGAGATGGCGGAAGGGTATGTCACCCGCCTCGCGCTCGACAAGGACGATCAGGTCTGCGGGTACGAATTTGTCTCTTTGGGCAAGATGACGGACTTCATCAAGAAGGGCACCGAACCCAATGAGGCGTGGAAGAAGGCAATGGGTCACTACGGCAGATTTACCGAGGAGCAGGGCGCGGTGAAGTACATCGACCCCCGCAAGGAATAAGGAGGTGCGACATGGCTTTGTTTGAAGGATATGAGAGAAGGATCGACAAGATCAATAAAACGCTCAAAGAGTACGGCATTTCGTCCGTAGAGGAGTGCCGCGACATTTGCCTTGCCAAGGGCGTGGATTGCGATAAGCTCGTCCGCGGCACCCAGCCCATCTGCTTCGAGAACGCCGTTTGGGCGTACACCGTCGGGGCTGCCATCGCCATCAAGAAGGGCTGCACCAAGGCTGCGGACGCGGCGGCTGCGATCGGGATCGGCTTGCAGGCGTTCTGCATTCCCGGCTCGGTCGCCGAGAACCGCCAAGTCGGGCTCGGCCACGGGAATTTGGGCAAGATGCTCCTCTCCGAGGAGACGGAGTGCTTCTGCTTCCTCGCGGGGCATGAGAGCTTCGCGGCGGCGGAGGGCGCCATCTCCATCGCCATGAACGCGAACAAGGTGAGAAAGAAGCCCCTGCGCGTCATTTTGAACGGCCTCGGCAAGGACGCGGCGTTCATCATCTCCCGCATCAACGGCTTCACTTATTGCGAGACCGAATTCGACCCCTACAGCGAGACGGTGAAGGTGACGAAGGAAGTCGCCTATTCGGACGGCCCCCGCGCGAAGGTCAAGTGCTACGGCGCGGACAACGTCCCCGAAGGCGTCGCCATCATGAAGCTCGAGAACGTCGGCGTGTCCATCACGGGCAATTCCACCAACCCCACGCGCTTCCAGCACCCCGTCGCGGGCACCTATAAGAAGTGGTGCGTGGAGAACGGCGTGAAGTACTTCTCCGTTGCCTCCGGCGGCGGCACGGGCAGAACGCTCCACCCCGACAACATGGCGGCAGGTCCTTCTTCCTACGGCATGACGGATACGATGGGCAGAATGCACTCGGATGCGCAGTTTGCGGGCTCTTCGTCCGTTCCCGCGCACGTCGAGATGATGGGCCTCATCGGCATGGGCAACAACCCTATGGTCGGCGCGACCGTCGCCGTCGCCGTGGCGGTGCAGGAAGGCATGAGCAAGTAAGACGAGAAACGAAAGGGCGCCCCGATCTTCAGGGCGCCTTTTTTACGGTGAGTTATGGCAAAAATTTCCAATGAAAATGTGTCGGGCGCCGAGCCGCGGGCAAAAACATACGCCTTCCGCTACTCCGAGGGCGTGCCCGTGCGCGACCCCTTCATCTTGCGCGTGGGCGGGACGTATTACCTCTACGAGGGGCTGCATCCCGAGGGCGTGCTCTGCTACACGAGCGCCGACTTGGAGGAGTGGTACGGCCCCGTGACGGTGTTCCGCACGCCCGACAAATTTCACGGCGTCAAAAATTTCTTTTGGGCGCCCGAAGTGCACTTCTACCGCGGAAAATTCTATCTATTTACCTCGGTGTTTTCGTCCAAAACGGGGCACCGCTCCATCTCCGTGTACCGCGCGGAGAGCCCGCTCGGACCCTTCGAGGACATCGCGGACGGGTGCGTCGGAATGCCGCAGTGGGATTGCATCGACGGCACCCTCTTCGTGGACGAAAAGGGGCAGCCGTGGATGGTGTTCGTGCACGAATGGGTGAGTATGCCGGACGGCAACGGCGCCATGTGTGCCGCGAAACTTTCGGACGATCTTTCCCGCTTCGCCTCCGAGCCGGTCACTCTCTTCTACGCCGACGAGCAGCCGAGCGCCCGCACGGGCGTGACGGACGGACCCTTCCTCTACAAGACGGAGGGCGGGAAGCTGCTCATGATCTGGTCCAATTACGGGAAGGAGGACTACTTCATCGCCAAGGCCGTCTCGGACAGCGGAGAGCTCTTCGGCCCGTGGCGGCAGGAGGGGCTCCTCTACGAGCGCGGAAGAGACGGCAGGGGAGACGGCGGCCACGGCATGCTGTTTTATACCAAAGAAGGGCAGCTCACCCTCGCCTTCCATTCGCCCAACGACCACCCGAACGAGCGCCTTGTCCTTTGGCCCCTTTCCGAACACGCCGACACCCTTATACGGAAGAAATAGAGGCGCCTTCTTTCGATCTTACACCTTAAAGCAGCTGCCGCCGATGAATTCGCGGAGGAGCGAATTGCAGGGGATGAGAGAGTCGTCGTCGATCGTGCGGAAGTACTTCAATATCTTGATGAGGCGGTTGGCGACGAGGAACTGCGGGTCGGACGTGGTGATCTCGGTGAGGGCTTCCATCGCCTGTTTTTTGAGCACGCACAGCTCGTAGCCGAGGCTGGAATTGAACACGAAGTCGGCATTTTCCTGATTGGGGTAGATCCAGCGGAATTCCCCGTTTCGCACCGACTGCCACATATCGATGGTGGAAGCGGCGGAGCAATTGCGGAACTTCATATCCCGCACGATGCGGCGGATGAGCCGCGTATTCGTGACGGAGAGGGGAGAGTGGTTATCTATGTTCAATTGCGCATGCGGGGCGATATACACCTTAAACTTTTGGTGTTTGGGGATAGAGCGGGTGAGCTTCTCGTTGAGCGCGTGGATGCCCTCGATGATGATGGGCACATTGCGCCCGACGCGGATGGTCTTGCCCGTCACGCGGGCGTCTTGGGTGAAGTCGAAGCGGGGGAGGGTGACCTCCTCGCCGTTGATGAGGTCGAACAGGTCCTTATTGAACTGGTCGATGTCGAGGCAATCGATGTGCTCGAGGTCGAGCTTGCCCCGCGGCTTGCCCTGAATGGCGGCGATGCGCGCCTTCTCGAAATAATAATCGTCGAGGGAGATGGTCACGGGGTCGATCCCGCGCGAGAGAAGCTCGATGCGCAGGCGGTTGCAGAAGGTGGTCTTTCCGCTCGAGCTGGGCCCCGCGATGGCGATGAGCCGCACTTCCTCGATGTGTTTCTCGATGGCGTCTCCGAGCTCCGCAAGCTGGCGGTTGTGGTAGGCTTCGCACATCTGGACGAATTCCGCCGCCTCGCCGCGGTCGATCTTGCGGTTGATGTCGGTCACCGTCTGCGTCTTGGTGCGCTCCGCCCAGTTGAACGCCCTCTGCAGCGCCTTGCAGTAGGTGGCTTCCTCCTCGAATTCGGGGATGCCCGCGTCGAGGTCGTGCCGCGGGTACTGGATGATGATGCCCGGGCTGTACGGCGTGATGGTGTAGTTGTGGATGCAGCCCGTCGAGGGCACCATGTAATTGTGGAGATAGTTGTAGTATTCCCCGCACTTGTAGAGGTGCACCGTGTTCTCGGGGCGGTACTTCAAAATCTCGATCTTATCGTCGAGGCCGAACTTCTTATAAATTTCCGTCGCCTCCTCGATGGTCACCGTGACGCGCTCGATGGGGAGGTCCTCGTCGATGATGCGCTTGACTTCCCGCGAGATGGCGTCCGCCGCCCGCGCCATGTTGAAGCTCCCCGTGATGGCGCAGCAGAAAATGGAGCGCGAAATGTTGTAGGAGAAGCGGATCTTCACCTTGGGAAAGATCCTGTGGAACGCCATCGCGACGATGTAGCGAAGGCTCGCGCGGTACGCCCGCCCCGCCTCCGCATTGCTCAGCCCGAGGAGCTTGATGCTCATGCCGTCGTTCTTCGCCGAAAGCCTGTAGTTGAGCTCCTTCACCTGCGCGCCCACTTGGCAGACGACGAGGTTTTTGCGCTCCTTTTCCTCGACGAGCTCGAGCACCCGCGTGCCCTCTTCCACGTTCTTTTGTTGTCCGTTCCAATTGACTTTGATCATAGCATACCTCTGACTTTTGGTTGATTTTCCGTTGGGTGGTTTTTCATTATACACCAAACGCTCGGCATTTGCAAGAGGGAAATGAAAAATTTTTTCTGTTTTCGTGAAAGAAAATCATAATAATGCGCGCCATTTTCGGGAAAGCGCACCGCTCCCTCCCGCCTTCCCCCAAAAAGGGCGCAAAAAAAGACATCCGCCTATGCCGCGCTCCGAAAAAGGGGTAACCCGCTTCTCGCAGGTGGGTACGCCGCAGCCGAGACCTCAGACTTTCCGCATGCGCAGACCTTGCCTATTCCCGCCGACAGTCATTCCCGAAATTTCTTTGTGGATCACGTTTTTCCCGGACCCCGAACATCGCAGGTGTCACTTATATTATAGCAAGCGCTGCGGAAAAAATCAACGCCTTGCGTACTTTTTTTGCGGGAATTTCTTTCCGCGCGGCGGGAAGGCTTTACAAAAACGCCAAAACATGGTACAATGCACCATATGAAAAAGATCATCGAGGTCGAAAACCTCTGCTGCAAGCGCTGCGCCGAGCGGGCGGAGAAGAAGCTCCTGCTCATGGACGGCGTGACGGGCGCACGGGCGAGCTATCGGCGGGGCGTCATTCTCGTGGAGAGCAGCTGCCCGGACGACGCGCTCATCGCTTGCGTAGAAGAGGCGGGCTTCTCCGTGAAGGGCGTCCGCCTGCGCAAGGGCATTTTCGGCTGAATTTTCGGAAGGTTTCCCGCGGGAACTGCGAATCGTTTCCGCACGGGCGAACATTCCCCGCGCGCGTTAAACGGCTTCCCGCCGGTGGGCGGGAATACAAGGCATAAGGAGGGGGCATGAGAAGGTCGGATATCGTTCTTATCGGCTTGTTCGCGGCGTGCGCCGCGCTCATCGTCGTGTTCGGCATCCCGGGCATCGTCCCCTTTGCGGACCAAACGCTCGGCGAGCTCGTCGCGGGCGTCGTGCCGCGGCTGGCGGCGGGGGGCTTCCTCCTCGTCCTCATGGGCATGAAGGGCTACCGCGAGAGCCTGCTTCCCGCATGGAAGGGGAGCCACCTCCTTTGGGCGCTCCCGTGCCTTTTGGTTGCCGTCGTGAATTTTCCCTTCACCGCCCTCATCGGCGGAAGCGCGCATGTCGATCGCCCCGACCTCGTTTGGCTGTTCGTGTTGGATTGCTTCGCCATCGCCCTTTTGGAAGAGCTCTTCTTCCGCGCCCTGCTCTTGCCCCTCGTCGTGGACTGCCTTCGCATCAAACACAGGTTGTTTTTTGCCACCGTTTTGACCGCGGCGGTGTTCGGACTTTCCCACCTCGTCAACCTCTTCTTCGGCGCGGACGTGGGGGCGACGTTCTTGCAGGTCGGCTATACGTTCCTCCTCGGGTGCATGTTCGGCGCGATGCTGCTCTTCACAAAGAACGTTTGGCTGTGTGTTTTGGTGCACTTTATTTTTGATATCGGCGGCACGCTCATCCCCACCCTCGGCGGCGGCGCGTTTCAGGATACCACGTTTTGGATCCTGACGGTCATCGCCGGCGTCCTCTGCGCCGTCCACGTCGTCGTAACGTTTTTCTTCCTCGATAAGAAGGACCGTCCCGATCTCACGCGTCATTCTGAGCGAAGCGAAGAATCCCGAGGATGAAAATTCGGACTTCGTACTTCGGGATGTTTCGGTCGCTTCGCTCCTCAACATGACGCGGTAGCACCTGTGGGCGCCCCTCCCCCTGCGTCCCCCTCCCCAAAGGGGAAGGGGATTCCCACCTTGGCGCCCACTTGCTTCCCCTAATGAGGGGAAGTACCCGCGTAGCGGGGGATAGGGTTAAAAAACCCCTCAGTCGCGCAAAGGCAGCGCGCCAGCTCCCCTCAAATAGGGGAGCCAAGAAAGCCCCTCCCCGTGCATCCCCCTCCCCCAAAGTCGGCGCCGTAATGCGCGGGACGGGCGGCGTGCGGAAAATGCGTTTTGCGTTTGAAGATCGCGGAAAGAGCGGGAGCGCTCGCGTCATCTATGTGGACTTCGAGGTGTATGAAAAGATATACTTGATCACCGCATATCCTAAAAACGAAAAGGATAATTTGAGCGCTCAGGAGCGAAACGAGATACATAGGCTCATCGACATATTAAAGGCACAGCTTGCCGAAAATGAAGAAGGGGGTAAGTGAAATGGGGGTATTTGAGGATATCCGCCTTGGATTGGAACAGGCGATAGATTACGAAAAGGGGAAGGGGACGGCGCGCAAAACGACGCTTTCCATTTTGCCGACGGATACTTTCACTTCGGCGGAAATCAAGGAGATCCGCCGCAGCACGGGGCTGACGCAGGCTTCCTTCGCGAGATATATGGGCGTCTGCGTGAAAACCGTTGAGGCGTGGGAGGCGGGCAGAAACCAGCCCGACGGTCCCTCGCGGCGCCTTCTGTCGATCACGCGCTCCGACCCCGCCTTTCCCGTCACTTCGGGCATTGTAAGTAAATAAAAAAAGAGACAGGCAAAGCCTGTCTCTTTTTTTGTAGTTTTTTTACTTGTACACGTCGATGGTGGCGGTGTAGGTGCCCCATTCGTCCGACCATGTAATTTCTTGGTCGTCGCCCGCCGTTGTCGGAAGCTGGGAGGAGGTGAAATACCCCATGCGGTAACTTCCGTCGGTATAGGAAACGGTGTAAAAAGGCAATGGTGTCCAGCCAAGCCGATAGCGACCCGAAACCGTAACCTCTTCCGCCTCCTTTTCCTTCGCATTCCCTTCCGTCGCACAGGTGTCGAGAGTGAGAGAATTTACGCTACCATGTTGTGAAGCGAAGCGCACAACGATCTTCTTATACTCGAGCGTGGCGAGCTCCTTCTCGAGCTCTTCGTACTCTTGCTCGAGCTTTGCGAGCTCTTCCAAAGAATTGGCGTTCATCGACTGTTCTTCGAGCTCCCTCATATCCTCCATGAGAGAAACGTAGTCTTTGCTGTAATAATACCATTCGGTCTCCGACTTTTTGTCGGGCTCGCCGAGTACTTCTACAACTTCCGTTTCGTGTGCTCCCAAGCCGATTTCCATGAGGTTATCGATGGAAAAACGGCGGTCCATAGTGGCGAGTATGCAGGTAAGCGTGATGGCGCCCGCAAGCAATACCGCCCCGCCCGTGAGCCACCACTTGTGATTGTAGGACCACACGCGGGAATATTTTGTGTTCGCGTAGTACGGTTTTCCCTTTCGATACCGCGCAAGTTCATAGCGGTAAATATTCCAATCGCGACGGTTTTGCTCGTATTTCGCATATTGGTTTTTGTATTCTATCAAGTCCCGTCTGTAGCTTTCGTTCAGGGACCCGCCGTTCTTCGGATTTTTTGTGCCAAACAACTTGCTATATAGGCGTTTACGTTGTTTAAGAAGGGGTACCAATAAACACACACATATAATGAGAAGAATCAAACCCGCAATGGCCGTTATCGAGTAACCAATCACACGATGCAATGAACTGTTGTATGCGGTTTCATTCCAAGGCATTGTAGATGAAGACCCTATTGCGAGCAAATGGTTAATTTCGCTTCCTACCACCACTCCGACATAAAAATATGCCATAACAATAGTTATGATTATGAACAATACTATGTGGAACTTGTAGGCTTTCCATGTATCGAGTTTTTTCATATTTCCATTTTTGCTCCAAATTAGGACCCCAATCGCAATAATGACGAGCGGTAAACCCAATCCGAGAATGAAGGGAAGGGCCTCTATCTTGGAATCCGCCATGTGACTATAGAAAAAGCTGATCATGGGGACAAACAATGAAAAAGCCAAAAGCCATACACCCCAAAGCGACCGCTTCCGCCTGATATAACTTGCCATTTCGAGCAGGAGCTCGGAATGCTGTTCCCCTGAAACAGCTTCCCGAGGGATGAGCTTTTTCGGCTTTTCCATTTTCTCGGGCTCGACGGGGACGGGGTGCGTAGCGAAAAACTTTTGGAGGCGTTCTTCCTTTTTTTCGCGGCTCGTCTTATGCGTGCTTCGATAGCTTTCAAGAATTTCCGGGCGGGACTTTTTCGCATACAGCTGAATGCCGAGAGCGGCTGCGGCAAGCAGCCCGAAGAGCAACGAAAACACCAAAATGAGAATGGGCGCCGAGCCCGCTGCGAGCATTCCCATGCCCTCGTCCTCCTTGCCGATGATAACGAACATCGCGCAAGAGACGATAAAGACGGCAAAGAGGAAGGCATATCCCAAAACATAGCAGGCAACGGCGCGCTTTTCGCGGTAAAATAGAACGCCCGCGGAGACCGCGACCATCAACGAGGCAAACACGATGAGCGAAACGCAGCACCCCTTGAGAGAGGGAACGATCTCGCCCGAGAGCATTTCATATACGCTCCCGAGGCTTTCGCTCGGGATCGTTTCGCCGAAGAGCTCCCCGCCGGGCATGACCGCCGCGGGCGCGAGGCAGAGGAGAAACAAAAGTACCGAAAAGACGGCGAGCAGTACCGCGGGAAGGAAACGGGAAACCGTGTACAGAGTGAGGAGCCCTTTTCCCGATTTTTGGGGGGAAGCGGGGCGGCTCGCGCGGGCGGGTGTTGTGGGAGCGGACCCCGCAGGGACCTGCGACGAGGGGGCGGGCTTCAAAAAGGAATATCCGCACTCGTTACAGAATTTGGCGTTGCCGGGGAGCGCCGCGCCGCACTGCGGACAAGTTTTTCCCTCCTCCCATTTCGTTCCGCACTCGGGGCAGAAATTTCCCTCGAATTCCGTCCCGCACCGAAAACATTTGTGTGCCATAAACCATTCTCCTTGTGTAGATTTGCGGGCAAAAAATAAGGACGCCCGACAATATCGGACGCCCGCATGAGTATCCCGTATTGTCTGCGTCACAATTTCCTACCAATAGCGGAAAAAGGATACACCGATGCCGTTGTATCTTGCTATTGATAGTATAAAATTGTGACGCAGTTTTATTCTACCATGGCGGGAAAAATTTTGCAAGCCTTTGCCATAAAATTTTTAGAAACATCTTCCCCCGCTTGCTTGAGGGGGGCCCTACCCTTCCAGGAAGGGGATTCCCACCTTGGCGCACCCTTGTAGAGAGGAAGTGCCTTGCGCTTCTCCTGACCCCTTGCTTCCCCTAATGAGGGGAAGTACCCGCGCAGCGGGGGATAGGGTTAAAAGAACCCCTCAGTCGCGCAAAGGCAGCGCGCCAGCTCCCCTCAAATAGGGGAGCCAAGAAAGCCCTCCCCCTTATACTTGAGGGGGAGGGGTAGGGGAGGGGGTGCCCAATTGTCATTCCTCCCCGCGCCAACGCGTCATTCTGAACGAAGTGAAGAATCCCGAGGATGAAAATTCGGACTTCGTTCTTCGGGATGTTTCGGTCGCTTCGCTCCCTCAACATGACGCGGTGGCGCAGGGGCGGGCACAAAGCTGCCCCCTTTGAAGGGGGCGGCTCCGCCGTAGGCGGTGGTGGGGGTTGCCCCGAGTGAGCGGTGGGTATTTTG
>CANRHI010000066.1 GCA_947630365.1 uncultured Clostridia bacterium | reverse complement strand
CCCGTGGGGCCGATAGGGCCTTGTTCGCCCTGCGGACCCGTAGCACCTACAGGGCCTGTGGGGCCCGCTTCTCCCGTCGCACCCGTGGGGCCGATAGGGCCTTGTTCGCCCTGCGGACCCGTAGCACCTACAGGGCCTGTGGGGCCCGCTTCTCCCGTTGCGCCGGTGGCTCCCGCAGGACCCGTAGCTCCCGTGGCACCGCGGGGAATGGTGAACGTGAGAACGGCATTCACGCCGCCCGTCGAGGTGACGGAAGCCGCCGTGCCGGGGTCTCCCGTAATGGTCTGTCCGACCGCGATCGTCGCAGGTCCCTGCGGGCCTTGCGGCCCCATGGGACCCGTCGCCCCCGTGGCGCCGCGCAAGATCGACGTGCAGCCGCACGAGCTCCCGCAGCGGCAAGGGCACTGCCCGCACACGCCGCAGCGATTGTATGTCATCATGATTTCCTCCTTTTCACGGACGCAAACCGCGCCCGTAGGGCACACGCCCTACTTCATCATAAGAAAAAAGCGGGAAAGTGGTGACACGCTTCCCCGCACTTCTCATGCAAAAAGCCTCCCTCGGGGGGAGGCTTTTATTCTTACTTTTTTGCTACAAGCGTTTGAGGAGGTCCTGCTTTTTGGCTTCGAATTCCTGCTCGGAGATGATCCCCGCTTCCATCATTTCGTGCAGCTCCTTGATGGCGGCAAGCGTAGAGGCTTCCTTCGTGGCCTCGCCGTCCTTCTTGCGGGGAAACGCCAAAGCCTTCGCCGCCTCGCTTTGCCAAACCTCGCACTTCGCGTGGTACCCCTTGAAGATGACCCCGCACCGGTACAGGATGAGCAGCGCCGCCGCAATGAACATGAGAACGCACAGCAGCTGCGAGGGCGTAAACCAAATCTTGGTCGCACCGCGGTCGTCGCCGCGCAAAAATTCCATCGCGAAGCGGAACGCCCCATAGGCGATCAAATAGATCTCCACGTTGTACTTCTTCAATCTTTTATAAAAGATGATGAGCACAAGCGCGAGCACAAATTCGAACGCCGCCTCAAACAGCTGGGTGGGGTACACGGGCAGGCTCGAGCCGTTCGGCCCGCCCGGCCAAAGCTGCGCCGCCGCACTGCCCGCGGGGAAAGAGACGCCGAGGGGCCCATCCGTCCGCGCCCCAAAGCAGCAACCCGCGCAAAAGCAGCCGATGCGCCCAAACGCGTGCCCGAGCACCAACCCCGGGATGATGAGGGAAAAGTAGTAGACCGCATTCCCCTTCGCACACGGCACAAACTTGTGGATGGCGAAGATCATGAAGGCAAACGCCCCCACGACCCCGCCAAGCCATGTGATGCCTCCGATGACCAGCTCCCCTTTCTCGATGGAGTGAAAGACGGAGTTGAGCACAAACGCCGAGGCGCCGAGCACGACGATGCCGATCGCCGAAACGAGCAGCAACCTGTTGGAGTTGAAACGATCTAACTTCTCCACCCGCTCCACCAAGACGAAGTAGGTGACGAAGAATGCGACGATCCCAAGGAACACCATGAGAGAATACATTGTGATGTGTATTCCCAATAAATGGATCGCAGGTAACATGGATTTCCTCTATTTGCGGGTGGACTTATCTATTAAATTGCTTATAGTCCGAGCTGATAACGTTCGTACCATTCCCGCATACTCTGATCTTGACCCATTGAAGCTGCCCGTCTTGATAGTTGGGGAACAAGTCTTTATCCCTATCCCTGATATCGCAAGAATTCGTAGTGACATGTACCGACTTTTCCACACCGCCTACGCAAATGATAAGATCGTATCCATATCTTGCATCACTGGGCGCCGTCCAACGAATCATGCCTTGATCGCTCACACTGATGTCGGAAAGCGTACCCATCAGAGTCATCGATTGGGTGGACGCCGGTGCCGAATTGACGTAGTAGATAGCAGCGTTGTCCCCTTCACCGAACGCTCCGCCGACCGCCGTCACGGAAACGTTGTACGTCGTAGACGCATCTGTCCTGTAGAAATACTCCAGTCCATCGTTCAGAGACTGCTGACGGCTCGTATCTCCGACGGTAAACAGGTATCCCGTCGCATTCGCTACATTGTTCGTCACGGAGATGAGGATCCCGCCGTTATTTACAACGGTATCGGAGTGTTCTTTCTCGTTACTACTATTAACGTAGTCAATGGTGAAAGTGGGCACATCCAACTTCTTTACCTGTTGGTTGATGACGCAAGGCGCGGAATCGATCGTTTCCCTACCGTTTCCGACGGCTGTGATGCTCACGTCGTAGAAGCCGACTTCGGTAAATACCGTGGGCTCAAACTTGCAGGGGCTCGATCCCGCGGGGACCATCGCCGGATTCTGACCCTCGATTTGAACGGAATACCTCTCTGCATCCGTGATGTCGTCCCAAGTGTAATACACGCCTTTGCGGTCAACTTTGGGAGTTTTCAATTTGGTAATGCTCGCAGTGGGAATATCATCCTTCGACGAATTGATAAACCTGTATCCGTCGCCAAATGCTCTGACTCTATATACCAAATCCCCGGCGGGAGCATTGCTGATGTCGTATTGCGTGCTTTCCACGGTCCCGACAGAGCTGCCGAAGTTGTTGTACACTTCATAGTGGATATTCGCCCCCGACGCATTTTGGGGCGCATTCCAGCTCAAGGTAGTGTTGGTGAAGGGGCGATCTCCGAATGTAACGGACATCAACTGCGTAAAGATCACCGGGTCGGACATATTCGAATCGAGGACATATCTCGTCTTATCGTTGTTAAAGCCGGACCCAACGGACTTCATTTGGACCGTCGTAGCATTATCTTCGATAAACTGCGAAACATCCTTTATGGTATTGCCTTCCTCAGGCGTTTCGCTATTGTTCATATAGATCTGATAGCTTGCCGCTTCGCTGGGGCCCTGATACTTCAATTGACCTTCCTCCATGCCGACATCCACGTGAATGTCCCACGGCGCCTGCAGCTTGAGCACTGTGATCTTACTCGTGTAGCGAGACGGAAGGACCGCTTTGCCGTCCCCCTTCGCGCAAACGCTGAGCTCGTAGGTACCGGGATCGGGATTGAGGGTATAGGAGTTGTCGATAGCGGTATAGCGGGTACCGCTGAGGTTGATGGCATAGCCGGAAGCGGTGTTATCCGCCGTCCAAGTCATGACATTTCCGGCAATACTGACGTCCTCCGGACGCTTCAAGACCGTGACTTCGGCCGCCAAATTGCTTTTCGTAAGAGAATTCAATGTGACGGTGAACGTTTCGCCGACATTCTTGCGGCCGCTTCCGATGCTCTGCACCGCATAAGTGATGTGCATCTCACGGGTCTCCGTGGGCTCCGTCACTTGCGTGGCGCGCAGCGAGGTCGTCTGAGAGGTGATACCGGTATCGCCCCCGGCCTTCCAAAGTTTGTAACCGCTTGCGCCCGAAACGGGTTGAACGTTGATATGGAATCCCTCATCCAAATCTTCGGGGTCGCTCGAGATGAAGTTGCCCGGCGCCGCCGTAGGCGGAGCGAGACGGATGACGGTTATTTCGGGCGTATAGGCAGAGTTGTACTTCCCCTCCGTTTCATTGCCGATCGCCATAACTTTGATGCGATATGTTCCCTCTTCGGTATAACCGAACGAGAACGTCGCATCGGTGTTGGGCGTAGTGCGGTCGTCCTCCACATTGTTGGGCATAACGATGTGGATCTGATAGCTCTGCGCATCGGGAACCGCCGTCCAATAAAGATTCTTCATATCGTTCCCGTCCGCGACTTGGTTCGCGTCCCATTGCAGGGTAGGGGTACGAAGGATATAGAAGGGCTCTTCGTCGTTCCAATCCGAGAAGAAGTGGCTGTCCGCCTTGGTCGAAACTGGACGAACGCTGACCATCTGCGTGGAACCCGCCGTGAGCTTAAAGCGAGGCTCCGTCGTCCTCTCGGTGCGGCCGCCGATCTTCACCTCATACGCATCGGCGCCTTCGATCGCGGTCCACTCGACATAGCCCTCTCTCACATGCATATCCGTGACGAGGTCAAGGAAGATATAATTCACATTTTCGCTGATTTTCGAATCGAACGATTTGTCGCCGTCGCCATTGGCACGCACGGAAACCGAGAAGTCGTCCCGATCGGCGGCATACTGCATCGACGTTCCCGTTACGGTCTGAAATTCGTTGTCGTTCACAAACACGGTATAGGACTTTGCGGAAACGCTCCCCTTCCATGTGATGAACTGACCGTCGTACTTGATGTCGGTCGGGGCACCGAGATACGACTTGGTCAACGGCTTGCTCCACAGAGCGAAGTATGTGTCGTCCGGGCCGACGGGTTTGATCTTGATGGTATTCGTCTTGCCGTACTCGAAGTCGCTGAATTCCAAATTCCCCACTTCGTGATCGGTCCCGTTGACGTTGACGATATACATATTCGCCATCTCAACGGCTTCCCAAGACATGACGCCCTCTTCGGAGAAGAGGATGGCCTTCTCGTCCATGGTGGGAAGCTGCGAGAACGTCTTGGAGATGGCGTCGCTCTGTCCCCAATCGTTCACGCAAGTGATGGTGATGGAGTACGCATCCGCCTTGAAATTGGTGCACGAATACGGGTGCTTCGTCGCCGACTCGGTGTAGCTGTTCCCGTTGATATCAAGCTTATAGGACTTTGCGCCGTCTACCGCGTCCCATGTGAAAGTCGAGCCATCGTATTTGATGGTCGTAGCGTCCACAGCGGCGGGCGGGACTTGGTTAGCCGTCTCGTCTTCACCGCACGCGGCAAGGAAAACGGACAGTCCCAAAACCATGCACAGGCTCAGCAAGAGAATGAACGTCTTCTTCAATCGCTTTAACATTTTTCTACTCCTTTTTGGAATTTATTTTTTTATTAACCCCACACTGCTTCAAGTGTAACGTTTTCCTCATCGATGTCCCACGCAGATGTCAAAACGCCATCCTCATAAGCGAGCGTTTCACCTTTGTAGGACCAACCGAGGAACACCTTCCCCTCCGGGGTATTGGCGGGAGTGTCGAGCGTCGGTGTGGTGCCCCATGTGATCTCAACAGTCTTGGTCGACTGCCCGTTGCCAAACGAACCGTCGCCCGCGTCCAACGTGACCGTATATGTCTTCGGCGTGAATTTGGCTTCGTAAGTCCTATCCTCGTACACCTCGGCGCTCGGGTCGTACTGCTGGGTACCGTTGTAGTACCAACCCGCGAAATTATGGCCCTTCTTGGAGGGTTCCGTCGGCGTCTCGTTCGGCGCTTGGCCGTGTTCGACTTCGATCGTCTGATCCTGAGCTTGCCCTTCGGCTCTGAAGCGCAGCGTATAGCGGCTGGCCTCCCACACTGCTCTCAACTGAACGGTATTGTTGGAGAATGCTCCCAAGTTTTCCGTCGTGAAGGCAATTACCGCTTTGCCTTGACCGTCGGTCACCTGCACCGAATTCGACCCGGTCGTATACCAACCTTTGAAGGTATTGCCCGTATATGTCGGCACGGGAAGCGAGAAATCCGACGATCCGTAAGGTACGGCTTGCACGTTCTCACCGGAGGAAAGCGATCCGGGCGAAGGAAGGAGACGTACCGTCACGGTCTCCCTATCGTACTTCGCGTACAGGTCGTAGTCTCCCTGTGCCCCGACGGGAAGCTGTTTCATGGCAGGCAACTGAAGATGGCCGTCGCTGCTCATCGTGCACCAACCGACAAACGTATAACCTGTGATTTCTTGGGCTTCGGCCTCCAAAGGCGTGGTGCTATTCGCCGAGTAATGGTATGTGGTTTCGTACCAGTACTCCCAATCATCTACTCCGTTCTTCGGCGTGTAGTTGTAGTATTTGATGGTGAATTCGGTAAGCTCGTTCCAGCGGGCGTAGAGGTCGGTATTCCCCCCAACCTGTACCTGCTGCACCGAACTTCCGCCTTCTTCCTCCGGAGCGTCGTACCAGCCTCTGAACTTGAACCTTCCCTGATTCTCCAAAGGCTCGGGCGTATAGGTTTCGCCCTCCCACGCGGTCTCCGTCCACGTGCGCGCTCCCGTTTCTTGGTTGGTATTGTGGAGCGTGATCGTGAATTTCCTTCGATAGACGGCGTAGAGCGTGTCGTTTTCCATAAGAGGTTCCGTCTTGGAAACAAAGCGATTCGTCTCGTTCCACAGAGTATCGGAAGACCGCGACCAGCCGACCAACTTGCCGTATTCGTCCTCATAGTCGATCTGGAATTGGTTGCCTGCGTCTTCGAGGTAGTCTCCCCACGTATCGCCATAATAGAACACCCGTACCGCCGGCTCGGACATGTCGTAAGTCTTCAAGCGGAACGAGATCGCCTGCCGCGTGTAGTGACCGACTACTTCGATGAGGGTATTGTCCTCTGCGGAGAAGTGACCTTGCCAATCTTTCAAGTGGAAGATGCCGCTCGGTGCCGTGAAATCCGTGCCGTCCTTAAAGGTCCAGCGGTAGAATTCGAGCCCTACGGGAGCGGCGGGCGCCGTCGGGAATGTGTCGACCTGTTGCCCGACATTCACATTAAAGGCGGAAAGTTCGAGCTGATCGTCGAGCGAATTGCCATTGTCGTCCACGAATGTGAACACGAAGGAACGGGTCTCGCCGTAATTCTTCTCCGCGAGCTTGCCGTAGATGACCTTGTAACGCTCTTTTTCTTTTATATCTTTCAAATCGCTCACGTCTTTGTCTGAGACCCACTTGCCTTCTGCATCCGTCGCACGTTGGGTGAAATCCTTATCGAAGAAGTACCCGTCGAAATCGTACAAGGATGTGTCGTAGTAAGAAACCGTGGTAGAGGACCCGTAGCCGTAGTTGTCCGTCGTCGAAACGCTGCGGGAAACGGGGACCTTCTTGTAATCGCCCGCTTCGTCGTACCAGTACCAATCTTCCCCATAGGTGGAGGCGCCCTGACCGTAAAGCGGGATCTCGGCCCCGGTATTGGCGTCTACAAAGTGGATCTCGATGTAGCGCTTGTCTTCCTCCGTATAGCCGCCGCACGTCGTGACGCAGTTGAAGCAACTGAAATCGCAACCGCCCTTTCCGTTGTCGCTTTCGCAACCGCTATCGCACTCCGTGCAAATCGTCCTGTTGCAGCCGCCGCAGTCGATCACGCAGTCGCCGCACTCGGTCGTGCAGCCGTCGCCGAAGAGGCAGCCTGCGAGGGCGCAATCGTCTCCGCAGCCGCCGCCGAAGCAGTCGTCGATCTCATCGTTGCAGCCGCTCCAGCAGTCGCTCAAGCAATCGCAGCCGCAGCTCTCGCACGCGCACGAGATAAGGTCGGTACACATACACCCGCCAAAGAGCAATGTGCCCGCCATCGTGCCGCCGAGCAGGGCAATATGGCCGAGCCGCGAACGGAATAAAAAGTCGAGAATCTTATCGATCTTCATGCTGTTCCACCTTTGCCGTTTAAGAGTTTTTCTCGTTGCACACGCAACGAGAGCAGCCCCGGGGCTGCCGCATCGGAAAAATTGCATTCCGATACATATTACATTCTATCACCGACAAAAGATAATGTCAATAAATTTATTCGTGAAATTTCCTCCGTGGGGGCGGAAAATTTATCCTTCCCCGCCGATTTTCATCTGCCGATGCCGAACAGCGCAAGGATGGCGCGGATGACAAGGGCGAGCACGGTGCACATCAACGAGAACATGAGCGAGAGCGAAAGCGTGATGACGAGGTACCCTCCCGCGAGGTTGACGATGGAGAGGAAGCCCTCGTACAGCCCGCCGATGAAGCCGAACGCGAAGTTGAGCGCGGTGACGATGAGGACGACGAAGGGCAGCCCCGAGAGCGACCCGCGGATATCTGCGCCGCTCAAATTCATATGGAGCGCGATGCAGAGCGCGAGCGCCATGAACACCCACCACAGCCAATCCGCATAGCCGAGGAAAAACGTCTTGATGATCTCCCACAGCGAGGAGAAGAGGGCGGAGAAGGTGACAGTCCCCTCCGAGAAGGCGGATAGCTGCCCCTGAATGCCCGCAAAGACTTCGGGGAGCATGAATTTCGCCGCGAGGAACAGGATGAGCGTTCCCACGACGATGGGTGCGATGCCGATGAAGTAATTCCCCGCCCGCTGGTAAATGTTGCGCGGGTTGTAGGAGTGGTTCACATAGCCGAGCGTGCCGCTCGCTTCGTCGATCTGGAAAAACTTGATCTCGTCTATCTTATGGAAAAAGATGATGCATAAAAGCGCGTGGGAGAGCTCGTGCACCGGCGTGCCGAGGAAGCCCGTCGCATAGCACACCGCACGGCTATGCCCCACCGCCGCGTAGAAAATGCGGTTCATGAGGTAGATGAGAAAGCCCGCGGCGTAGATCGCGACCACGAAGTACAGCAACTGGAAGGCTATGTTGAGGAAGATCTGACCGACCACCGTTTTGTCTCTCCAAGTAGTTTCGGGGAAGGTTCGTTCGTTTTTACCCACCGGGTGCACGGTTTGCACGGGCTTCGCGCACGGTTTGCGGCACGCCAAAAAGCCGCCGAAAACCCGACACTCCTCCGATTTTTCTTTATTATATCATGAGAAGCGTTAAAAAAGCGTTAAAATTCGACCTTCTCCGAAAAAAATTTTTGAAAATTTTTCGGTTTTTGGGGAGAAGATTTTTTTGCCGCAGGGCGCCGCACCGAAGGCGATACCGCGGTCATGTGGAGGGAGCAAAGCGTTGGCGCGCGGGGCACCAAGAATGCGGCTTGTCATTTCGACCAAGCGGAGCGCGCGGAGAAATCTCATAACAAGGTAGAGACCCCTCGACTACGCTCGGGGTGACATAAGGGCGGAGCAGGATGACACAACAACCTCCCCCTGTCTCCCCCTCCTTAAAAAGGAAGGGGATTTTGTTTGCTTTTATCCCCCTCCCCTTTGGGGTGGGGGACGCAGTGGGAGGGGCGCCAAGGGGGAAATCCCCGCCCCTTTGGGGAGGCACCCGCAGGGGGAGGGGCGCCAAGGGGGAATCCCCCGCCCCTTTGGGGAGGCACCCGCAGGGCGTGCCTTGGCTGGGACGCAGGGGGAGGGGCGCCAAGGGGGAATCCCCCGCCCCGCCAAAGCGGGGAGGGGGACGCAGGGGGAGGGGTTTTCATACAATAAAGGGAGGCCCCTATGAACATTTCGCTTTGCATGATCGTAAAAAACGAAGAGGAGGTGCTGGATCGGTGCTTGGATAGCGCCGCGCCGCTCTTCGACGAGATCGTTGTGGTGGACACGGGCTCGACGGACGGCACCGTGGAGATCGCCCGCCGCTTCACCGAAAACATTTTTTATTTTGCGTGGAGGGACGACTTTGCCGCCGCCCGAAACCATGCCTTCTCCCTCGCGACGGGCGACTACATCTGCTGGCTGGACGCGGACGACGTTCTCCCCTCCTCCGATCTCTCCCCCGTGCGCGCGCTTCTCGAGGCGGAAAAGCCAGACATGCTCATGTGCCCATACGAAACGGGCGCGCTCAAATTCTACCGCGAGCGCTTTGTTCGGCGGGAGGCGGGGTTTATGTGGCGGGGTCGGGTGCACGAGTGCATTGCCCCGCGTGGGAAAATTTTGCGCTGCGATTTTGCCGTGCGGCATTTGGGGAGCGGGAAGGAAAAGGGCGCGCGCAACTTGGATATTTACAGAAAGTGGGCGGGCGAGGAGGCGCTCTCCCCGCGCGACCTGTTCTACTACGGCAGGGAGCTTTTCTACCACAAGCTCTACACCGAGGCGATCGCCGTTCTCCTCGAAATGTTGAAGGGCGACGGCTGGTATGTGAACAAGATCGAGGCGTGCAGGGTGCTCGCTTCCTGCTATGCGGCGCAGGGCAAAACGGACGAGGCGCTCGCCGCGCTCTTCCGCTCCTTTCTCTATGGCGAGCCCCGCGCGGGAGCGCTTTGCGACGCGGGTTCTTTGTACATGGGTGGGGGAAAATACGCCGAGGCGGCGTTTTGGTACGAGGCGGCACTGCGCTGCAGACCCCATGCGGAGGAGGGAGATTTTGAGATGGAGGAGGAGCGTTCCCTCACTCCCCTCTTGCAGCTCGTCGTGTGCTATTGGCGGCTGGGACGGAAGGCGGACGCCCTCTCCGCCCATAAGAAAACGGAGGCCCTTGCCCCCACACATCCCTCTGTACTCTATAATCAACAGTTTTTCGGCCCGTGAAGAAATACACTGCACAACCTCCCCCTGTCTCCCCCTCCTTGGCAAGGAGGGGGATTCCAATTGTCATGTATCCCTCTCCTTACAAAGGAAGGGGATTCCAATTGTCATGTATCCCTCTCCTTACAAAGGAAGGGGATTCCAATTGTCATGTATCCCTCTCCTCGCAAAGGAAGGGGATTTTGCTTGTAGCTCTGTGCCCCCCCTTATATTTGAGGGGGAGGGCTTCCTTGGCGCCCCCTTGAGGGGTGGGCAAGGCATGCACCTGCCCCTATTTATGGGGGCGGGTGGCGAGCGTAGCGAGACAGGTGGGGGTAAAATACCCACCGCTCACTCGGGG
>CANRHI010000065.1 GCA_947630365.1 uncultured Clostridia bacterium | reverse complement strand
GAAGAACACGAGCGTCCCCGCAATCGTCGTGTAGCGGTGCCGCTGCAACAGGGCGTACCCCCTCTTCCCCCGTTCCCAAACCTTGCGAAGCGCCTTCATACCACAGCAGTATGTGCGCTCCGCCGCCGTTCAAACCCTCAGGTCCGCTTTCTGAAAAGGACGAGGAGCGTCCCTCCGAGAAGGAGGATGGCGAGCACGCCGCCCCCTGCGACCACGGAGCCGCAGCCTTCCTCCGCTTGCTCTTCCCCGTTTTCGCTCCCGCCGCCCTCGGGCAAAGCCTCGGGCGCGTCCTTTTCGACGACGAGGGTGAGCGAGCAGCGCGCCTCGTTGCCGTCGCTGTCCGAGACGGCGAGCGTCACGTCGTATACGCCCGCGCGGGTATGGTCGAAGTCGGTGAGAACGCGCAGGCTCCCCGCTTTGAGCGCGATGGCGCCGTCCTCCTCGTCCGTCGCCGAGAGGTAGCGGGACCAGTCGAGCTCGTCCGTCGCATGCTCGAGGCGCACGAGCTCCTGCGCGAGGGTGATCTTCGGCACGCCGCCGCGGAGCTTCTTCGCAAGCGCGTCGAGGGCGGTGCGGTCCTCGGGGCGAAGGCGGTCGTAGCTCTCCAAAAAGCTGCGCTTCTCTGCCCGCCCGCGCAGAGCGTTTTCAAGGAGCGCGCTGTCGTTTTGGAGCGCCGCCGCGGCGCTCTCCGCCTGCGCCTTCAACGTCTCCTTTGCGGCGTTGTAGAGGGCGTCCTCCACCGAAAATCCCTCGATGAAGCGGGGCAGCAGCCCCTCCCGCGTGATCTCATACACGCGCGTCTGCGTTGTATTTTCGTTGTACTCCGAAATTTCTTGATTGGTGAGAAGGGACAAAACGCGCACATATTCGGGTCTGTGCGTGAACACCTCGACGGTGTAGCCGTAGCCGAGCTCGACTTCCACATTGGGTACCGCCGTCGCGGCGAAGTAGCCGTTCCCCTTCACCACGCGCTCGTCTACGATCTTCCCGAGCTTGTTGCGGATGGTCACCGAGGCAAAGACTTCGTCGGGCTTTCCCTTCCATTCCTCGGTTTGGTTGCCGAGGTTTGCCCCGCCGAGCTGGATGGTCCCCTTGCGGTTTTCGTCCGAGAGGGTGAGGTAGTAGCCGACGGTATCGTACACGCCGCGGATCTTCAGCCGCGTGGGGTGATAGCCGATCTGCGGGGCATAGGTGAAGGCGAGCTCCGCCGTATTCGTTCCCGCATTCACGGTGACATACTCCGTCTCGTAGGCGTAGTCGAAGCGCACGGGCGGGTGGACGAGGTAGCTCCCCGCCTCCAACCCGTCGAAGGTCGCCTTGCCGCCTTGGAATGCGGCCTCGACCGTCTTTCCGCCCCGCTCGAGCGTGAGCGTTTTGTCCTCCAATACGAGGGGCTCGTCGATGGCGGCGACCACGGTGAGGTCTCCCTTAACGCCGTACTTTGCGAGCTTGCTCTCGTCGATGAGCCCGTATTTGAGCGTAGCGTTTTCGCCCTTCATCACTTCCTCGAGCTTGTCGCCCGCCTCGTCGGCGAGCACGCCGAGCGCCTTCGTCGCCGAAGAGACGATCTCGCGCGTTTCCTCGCTCACCTCGAGGTGCCACGCGTTCCAATAGGGCAAAATGTTGATATTATAGGCGGATGCCATGTAGCGCGCGTACACGTCTTGGTTGGGCGTCGAGGAGGTGAAGGCGCCCTTTTGCAGCTGTTCTCTATAATAGGAAAACATGCCCGCATACACCTCTGCCCCGCTCTTCAAGTTCTCTTCCTTTGCGACCCCGTCGAAGAGGTTGATGATGGCATACAGCCGCTCGACGACCTCCACCCGATTCAACGGCGTCCCCGAAGAGCGCGCCGCATTGCGGGCTTCCTCCGTCGCGTCGAGCTTGCCCAGCCAATCGGCTTCGAAGGTGTAGAGCTCCTTATCCATTTGGATATAGTGCCCCAAAATGTTGTTGGAGGTCTCGCCGAGGTCCATCGTCCCCTTGCCGAGATACCCTTGATACCCGTGGGCGAGCTCGTGCAGCCCGCCCCAATTCATCTCGAAGAACGCCGTCATGCTCGCATTGTTGATGCCCACATGGTTGCCCGCATAGTACGCCGCCCCCGCCCCGTGCGCGTTCGCCTTCACGAGGTACTTCATGCGGACGTTGCGGTCGGTCTCCTTCTTTGGCGTATAGGAGAGCCCCACGATCTCGTCCATGCGGTCTACGACCTTCTCGTAGTAGGCAAGGTGCTCGTCGTAATTCTTGAACACGAACGCCTTGGAAAGCGTGCTCTCGTAGCCCTTCATGTCCCCCTTGGGCAAAACCATGAGGATGGTCTGCCCTTCCACGACGGCGAATTCGTCCCCGCTTTGCTCCCACGCGGTCTGGAATGCCGTCTGGTCGTCCTTTTCATAATAATAGTTGAGCGGGTGCACCTTTTCCGCATCGAATTTGATCTCGACGGTAAAGACGGTGTTGCGGTCCGCCTCCCTCGCCAACATGGGCGCGGTGAGAAGGGGCACGCTGTCCGCATTCTTGTCGTTGGAAAGCGACTTGAAGTCGTTCTCCTTTGCCTCCTCACCCTCCTTGGCGGCGGGCGGCGCGGGAAGGGTCGCCGAGGCTTCCTTCTGCGAATCGTTGCCAAGGAGCGCCACGCCCATCTGCGGGCCGTCCTTCACGCGCATTTGAATGGACTCTCCCGCGGGGAGATACACCCCGAGGATCTGCCGCGTGCCCGTGTCGCAGCGCGAGAAGCCCGCAAGCTGCAAATTCCAGTCGTTTTCGACGGCATACACCGTGCGAACGACGTCGATCTCCTTCCCCTCCGTTTCGAGCACATGCACGGGGAGGGTCAGCTCGGACTTGTTCCCGTCCGAATCGGTCACGTCGTATTTGATTTCATAGTTACCGGGGGCAGAGACGTTTACTTCACCCGAGATGAAGTTGGGCGAAAGGTCGCCGTCCTCGAAGTCCCGCGCGAACACGCGGAAACGGGCGTCGTTTTTATCGAACGTATCCACCGCGCCCTTTTGCAGCGTGATCTCCTTCGCCCCGTAAAACACGGGCACATTCGCGCTCGCCTCCGAAGTCGCCGTAGCCGCGGACCCCGCCGCAGCCCACGCCGACGCGCCCGTATCGAGCATGACCGCGCCCAAACACGCGCCGCCCATGACCCCGAGCGCCGCTACTCCGATCCATCCGTTTCTTGCCCAACGTTTCATAGTCACCTCACATTGCTACTATAGCATATTTTCCGAAAAAAGGAAAGCCCTGCGCACCATTTTCTCCCGCCTTTTTTTGGGGCCGCCCCCGCTCTCCCCCTCCGCCTCGGTATGGGGAAATGCTGTCATTTCGAGCGGAGGCGTAGCCGAAGTCGAGAAATCTCATAATAAGGTAGAGATGCCTCCACTACGGTACTTCACCCAAAGGGCTCGTGCCGCGCTTCGATAGGAATAGAATGCGCGCGGGGCGGCATGACAAATGGAATGCGGGGCACAATGACGCGGTTGACCCACGGGAGGGGGAACCCCTCATACCGAGCCCCGCAAGGGGCGAGTGTATCTTCTACTTCGTGGTACAACTTGCGGGGAAGATTCGCTCACTCCGCTTGCGCTTCGTTCGGAATGAGGAGCCCCCCTGTGTCCCCCTCCTTACAAAGGAAGGGGATTTCATCTTTTATCCTCTTCCCCTTTGGGGTGGCACCCGTAGGGCGTGCCTTGGCTGGGACGCAGGGGGAGGGGCAGACAGCACGGGCGCACGGTAGCCCTCCCCTTTTCAGCCCCCATACAACAAAAAAGCAGCCTTTCGACTGCTCTTTCGTGGTCGAGGAGACGGGATTTGAACCCACGACCTCTTGGTCCCGAACCCTCTAATTGGGGTGAGAAGGCGGTAAAAATCGGTTTAGACAGGGGTAAAATGCCCCAAAAACAGTGCCTTTTTGGGGGTTTCCGAAATTGCTACCCGTCCGCTGCCCATATGCGTAACGTTGAAAAAATCGGCCGATGTTTTTCGCGCGCTCCGCAGCCCGGTCGGCGGGGCGGCTCGGGGGAGACCTACTTGAGCACGGGGAAAAGGCGGCCACCGTGGTATCATCGGACCCCCATAGACCTACTCAAGTATATACTCAAGTAGATTTTGGAGAATTTCTCTAAAAGGAAGAGAATTTGCCCCGCCCGAAGTAAGGAGACGCTTCTCCTCTCGGGCGGGGCAAATTCCATTTCCTTTGTGGCGGCGTAGCCGCACCGCATAAAACATTCTGTTTGCGGGGTCAGGGCGTAGCCCTGCCGCATCTTGCTTTCAATTATGGGGCAAGGGCATCGCCCTTCCTTCTGTAAAGCTTCAAAATACGGCGGCTTGCCGCACCTTTTTCCCTGCGCCATGTGGGGCGCGGGGCTATCATTAAAAAATGATTTTTCCATTGGAGATGATTTATGTGTTCGATTTTGATACACTACCCTTCGATTTTGCTATTTTTTCCTTCGAAAATGAAGAGGTTACCGTTCGAAAAAGATAACTATAGAAAATAAGATAAGCCCCGCTGCGGTGAATGCAGCGGGGCAAAGCGGATCTTGGAGAACGCTTTTAAGAGCGGTGGGGAATACCGCCCTTTGCTCTCTCCTCGAGATCTTTCCTATTCGGTTGGTGAAGGGGAAACAAGGCGAAGCTCGTCATGGGTTGCCTCCTGTTGGTGGCAGGTAGCACGAGCACAGAGCGCCGCCGGGGAGCCTTCCGGTGTCTCCGCAGAGCTTGCAGATGGGCCTCGGCTCGAGATCTTCCTCGGTGTAGCCATACTCGAGGAGGAATTTACGGCGCGCTTCGGAGATTTCCAAGCGCCGCTCGGAGAGCCGTTGGACTATGTCCATTTGCTTTCTTGCAAGGGCTTTGCCTATCTCCATAGCGAGGATCCTGAGCTGGCGTTCGAATTCCTCGAGATCCTCTCCGAGGGCCTTACGGACGCTGTCTGCGTGCTTGTTCGCGAGGCACTGGCGGTTCGCATAGAAGCGCTCGCGGTCTGTACGGGCGTCGGCGAGCTTCGCGGCGCGGGACGGGATCTTGAGGTGCTGCTCGGTCTCCTCACGCACGGTCTTGAGGAGGGCGTGGTCAATGCGATATGAGGCACGCTCGTAGTGGTTGGCGCACCGTGTGTGAAGGGGGTCCGAGCATTTCACCTCGAGGATCTTGAGTTTCTCGAGCCGCGAGATCGCCTCAGAGACCGTGGAGGCCGCGACGCCGAGTTCACGGGCGATATTGGCCTGTGTGCTCGTCCAATTTTTGAGCTTGCGGGTCTGATGGAGTATGTAGGAGAGGACCTCGATCTGCACGTTGGTGAGATCCTCGCTGCCGTTTTCGGAGGGGAATTCCGCGAAACGGAGCCAATCGGGGATATAGAAGTAGCGCTCAGGAGCGGGAAGTTCCTCCTCGAGCTCGTAGGAATGGGGCTTTTCTCCGCGCTTGAAGCACAGCTCGAGGGCCTTTTGGATGGTCCTCGAGACGGTGGCGTAGGAGACGTTATACCGCCTGCAGATCTCGTAGTAGGTGAAATCGGCCGCGGCGCCCCGTTGGGTGAAGGAATAGAGCGCGTTGGTGATGACGCGCTCGAGCGCAGAAAGCCGTGCGGCGCCATAGAAGCCGCGCGTCAAGACGCGGATGGTATAGCCCGCATGGCTGTTGCCGGAACGATTGAGTTTTTGTTGAAGTTTTGCCATATCATTCCCCTTGATTTGGCTCTTTCCGCTTTGGCGGAGGGTGAGTTATCTGTGAGCTCGAGGTGAGGGTCTCTTGCAGGTCTTGGGGTCACAGCGCTTGCCTGTGGCCGCTTTGGCCGTTTTGGCGGGCCCCGTTGCCGTGCGCTGCGTCTTTGTCTTGGTCGTCGTTCTCGCGGTCTTTGCCGTGGTGCGCGTCGTTGCTGTGGTGCGTCTTTTTTTGGTAAAGACTTCAATGGAAGGGGGATTTTTCGCCATTTCATTACCATAGCCCGAGTCATAGGCTTTTTTTAGCCCGCTTTTGGAAATGCGCTCGAGATCTTCGTCCGTGTGATTTTTGCCGAGAGCCGCCCCCACGCCGATCCAATAAGCCTTCTTTTCTTGGGCGGTGTATTTCTTTTTCGGGGTCGTCTTTTTGGTTGCCGTTTTGCGCGCCGGGGATTTTGTCGTTCTTGTCATTTATTATCTCCTTGTCCCTCTTTGGGGACATTCGTTTCAGATCCTCCCTCGAGGGGGCCCTCGAGGGGCTTTTCCGCCTTCCCGGGCTTTGGCTCGAGTGTAGGCTCGAGTGTGGGCTCGAGGGGAAGAGGTGCCGCTGCAGACGGCGTCTCGAGGGGAGGGGCTTCCGCCGTGCCTTGGGTTCCGTGTTCTTCGGGAGGAGGGTCCGGGAAGAGCTTTTGCTGCATCTCGCCGAGGATCTTCTCCTCCTCGATGAAGCGGGAGCCGGCGTCGGAGGAGACCCATTCCTCGATGAGCTCCGCCGCGCGGTTCCTCTTCCACTTTCGCTTGCGCCAAAACCAAAAGAAGGTATGCTTCCTCCAGGGGACGAGCTCCTCGGCGCTCCTTGCCGCGCGGTAGAATTCCCGCCGTTGCTCTATGCTACATTGCAGGTCGAGGAGCTCGTACTCCTTCTCGTACTGCTCGTAGACGGCCTTCTTCATGAAGTCGAATTGCTCCTTGGACATCGTCTCGGCGTAGCGGTCGAGATCGGAGAGGAGCGCGAAGTATTTTTTATTCAGTTGGTCGAGCTCGTGGTTCATGCGTTATCCTTCGGTCCGCCCTTTTGGCGGTATTCTTTGGGCTCGCCGCGGGCATAGAATTGCCTCACGGGGAGCGGAGCCTCCTTCCCTTCCTCGAGGAAGTCGAGATAGACGTAATTCCCGTCTCCTTTGGGGACGAAGTCCTCCCCGTGGGAGAAGGAGTCGTAGAGGCGGAAAATGTCTCCCGCATAGGTGTAGGAGGTCTCTTCGAAGATCCCATCGCCCGTTGCGATGTACGCCTCGACGAGCGCGCTGCTCTTGAATTCACGGCAGCGGAAGGTCGTCTTTTGGATCCTGCCCGTCTCCGTGCGCTCGAGCTCGATATCTTTTACTTCGATGAAGCGCCGGCAAAGCTCGCGGATATTGAGATCTATGAGCTTGGGGCGCTGGACGTCGATGTAGATCTCCAAGCCATAGTGGCGGTGCATTTCGAAGGCGGCAGAGACCCAAGAAGGGAAGGCCTTGGATTGCCGGCTGTCGAAATAGCGCTGCCCTTCCGAGAGGAAGATCTTCGCGCCCGGTGCGACGTTTATGGTCGGGACGGACCCGTTGGGAACGCCGAAGAAGTAGCCGTTGATGAAGTAGGGTTGGAAGAAGCTCTCGTAGCCGTCCGGGATCTTCACGGGAAAGTCCGAGTAGATGGGCGGCTTCTTGGGCATCTCGAGGGAAGAGCCGTGCTCGAGGTTTATCTCGCGTATCTTCTCTTGAGAGCTCTCGAGCAGCCGCTTCCCGTCCCGCTTGAAGGTCTCGCGGAGGAAATAGGTCATGAGAGCGGTCTTTCCCGCCCCCGGTGCGCCGAAAATGATGGTGATCATTACTTTGTGCGAAGATAAATGGTGATGACGACGAGGGCGATCTCGAGCGTGAGGAGCGCGATCTGAAGGGCGATGATGAACGCCCTTCCCACGCCGTTTTTATCGGGCTTGCGGCCGTTTTTCATGCCCGCCTCCTTTGCTGTGCTTTGCGCTTTGCGGCATAGTCGTAGCTGGCGATGAATTCCTCCATGATCTCGGCGAAGGTCTTGCCCTCCGCATAGGTGTTGAGCTCGTCGCAAGCCCACTTGCAATAGAGGGTGTGCTTGCATGTGTAGCACGGGCACGCGCTTTCTTTTTCGTTTTCCATATCAACCTCCGCAGGAAGAACAGCCGAAGAGCCTTGCAAAGTCGAGGCCCGAGAGATAGGTGGAGCAGTCGTCGCAGGAGAACGCCGCAGCACAATTGCAGCCGTTCCAAAGGGACACCGCGATCCACACCAACATGACGACGAGGGCAAGGGCGATGAGAAAGAGCACCGAGCCCACGAGGATATAGAGAAACTTACCGAAGCCCGAAAGCGGTTTTTTATCTCCCGCCATTATTCCCGGAACCTCCTTATAATTCCCTGAATGAGCTTGAAGGGAGCCGTGACGATGAAGATGACGACCTGCAAGAGGAACTTCAGAATGGGCATTCCGAAGAGCAGCAGGACCACGAGCGCCACCACGGCGATGATGACCCACGCCCACCAAGGCATTTCGTCTTTATCGAAGTAGGAGGGCGTCGTGATGGCGTTCACGATATCTATAGGGTCCGAGACCGCCGCGATCACCGTCCACTTCTCGTCCTTTTGAAAGGAGAGCTGGATGATGTCGAAGTCGAAGAAGCACGTCTCTTGCGCGAGATAGGCTTGCCCTTCTATGTATTCGTCCCACCAGTTATCCTTCCACTCCGCGAGCACCGCCTCCTCGGAGTAGTAGTCCGTCACGGCGAAGCGGAACACGACGACGTATTTCTCTTCGTCTCCGGGCCCGTCCACCGTGAAGGCGTCCTCGCACTCCTCTTGGAAGGCGGGCACGTCCGCGTAGTTGATATACAGCTTGTCCGAGAGCGCCGCGCGGTCCAGTTGGAGCTCTTCCGCGCCCGGCTTTATGACCTGTATGGGCATGACGCCTATGGCGCCCTCTTCGTCGGGGATATCGCCCCAATAGTTGTTCCAACAACCCGAGAAGATACTGAACTGCTCGGGTTTGGTCCATGCGGACCAGCTGAGAAGGTCGAGGTCGGCATCGAAGTCGAAGTAGCTATAGCCCTTCTGCACCTTCCCGCGCTCGTTCTCCGCTTTGCGGTCCTCTTGGATATCGTCCTCGAAGAGGTCCGCGGAGATCTGCCCGTCCTTGATGGGCAAATAGCCGCTCTCTGCCGTCCTCGAGTATTGCTTGATGTACTCGTAGAGGCGGTTGGAGCTCACCCCGCCTTCGCCTTCCGCCCTCTCGGAATACGGGTCGTACTCCGAGATGTCTCCCCAATTTTCGGGGTGGAAGATGTAGTACAGCGGGTCTATGACGCCATCCACGAGCCATCCCTCGTACACGTTCCAGCCGTACTTCGCGCCGCTGTCGAGGGGATTATGAAAATCGAGGTCGGACCGCAAATACGGGATGATGATGTACTTGTCGTCGGGGACGTTCTCCGCCCTCGAGCCGATGTACTGAGAGATGAAATCGTAGTAGTCCTTGTTGTTCGTCACGAGCATCATTTTGGTGACGTATTCGTACCACTCCGCCTTGATACGCTGGAGCTTGCCGTAGTTGTCGAAGAGGCGCTTGGGGACGGAGAAGTACACGGTGTCGATCTGGTTTTGGTGGTGCAGGCCCTTCGAAGAGGTCTTTGTCCTGTAGAAGGTGTGCTTCACGTCGAGCTGCACCGTCTCGAGCTTGTTCACGCTGCAGGAGAGGGTGCTCTCTTCGTTCGGATCCGCGCCATACCCCTTGGCGAACCCCGTGAAGGTGTACGTCCCGTAGCCGGTGTCGCTCTTTAAGAGGGAGAAGTTGCCCGTGATGGGGTACTCATGCGCGGTGCTCTCCCCCTTGGTCACGAGCTCTACGCCCGAGATGTCGTACCGCCGCGCCGCGCTGTTCACGCGCTCGGCCACCGTCTTGCCGTCTGCGCTCCTATGGTCTACGACCTTGAACTTGTAGAAGAGCCGCGAAGTGCCGTTCCCCGAGGAGACGGAGCACAGCTTTAAGGCGAACTTCTCGTAGCCCGTAGGGACGCTTGCCGCGGTGACGGGGTCCGTATCATACGCCACGGCGAGCTGGACGCGGTTGGCGTAGGAATCCACGTCGATCTCGAGGGCGTTCGGGTTGTACAAATAGAGGTACAACCCGTAGTTTTCCCGCTCGTTGGCGCGGAAGGAGTAGCAATACTCCACCACATTGATGAGGTGCATCTCGGGCTTTGCGCTCTCGTAAAAGGGATACTTCGCCAAGGAGAATTCCTTGACGCTCTGAAGATCCTCGAGCACGTCCGAGTGCTCGAAGGCGGTCTCTTCTGCCGCGCCCGCCGAAACGGGCGCGGCAGGGGAAAAGAGGACCCCTATGAAGAGAATGAACGCTGCAAATACGGAGAGTACCTTTTTCATGCTCCTCCTCCGAAAATGATATGCCCGGGCGTTGTCTCCATGTAGGAGGCGACGCTATAAACGGAGAAGTTGACGGTGTACGTCACCGCCCCGTTCTCCGAGCTCACGATGAGCCGGTACAGATACGTCGAAGGGAGCTCGCTGTCCATGGGGCACTCCACCGTCTGTTCGGGATAGAGGCTTTGGAGCGCGTCCTTGGCGCTGTGGGCCTCGGGAATGTGCAGGGTGAAGGAGCTCGTCCCCTTCTCGAGGGAGAAGAACGCCGTAACGTCCTCTCCCTCCTCCCATGCCATGGGGAGCCCGTCTACGGTGTAGTCGAAATCGCCCTCTGCGGTCTCCACCCGCACCGTGTACCCCTTCGGCTGCTCCCTGCCGTTCTCAAACAGATACCGCACGCCGAAAGACCGGAAGACCATGCCCCTTTATGACTATGTTTCCGAGGAGTTGCGGGGCCCGTGGTGGGGCGCGGTGCTCGCGGCGCCTTTCAAGGCGCTGGGGTGGTTCGCGGGGTTGTTCCGCGCGGAGGAG
>CANRHI010000064.1 GCA_947630365.1 uncultured Clostridia bacterium | reverse complement strand
GGCGGTATCGAGGGAGGTGAGCACGGTCACCCCGAGAAGCACCGCGTGGTGATGCAATTCGATATAGTCGGCAATGGAGTCTACGTCCGTCTTGCCCGTGTAGAGGATATAGTCGATCTTCCCCTCGTCCATGAGCCCCGAGACGCGCTTGGTCGCCTTCAGCCGCTCCACCACCGTCACGTCTACCCCGAGGTCGGAGATGACCTTCGCCGTGCCCGCCGTCGCATACAGGTTGCAGCCGAGGTCGGCAAATTTCTTGGCGATGGAGACGAGCTCGGGCTTATCCTGATCGTTGACGGTGAAATACACGCCGACGGGGCGGCTGCGCGTGGGGTGCACCATTTTGAAGCCCGCCGAGACCAGCCCCTTGAAGAGCGCCTCCTCGATGGTCTTTCCGATGCCGAGCACCTCGCCCGTGGACTTCATCTCGGGCCCGAGCTGGGAATTCACGTCGTTGAGCTTCTCGAAGCTGAACACGGGCACCTTCACCGCAACGTAGGGAGAATCGGGGTACAGCCCCGTGCCGAAGCCCAACTTTTTGAGCTTCGCCCCCGCCATGATCTTGGTTGCAAGGTCCACCATGGGCACCCCCGTCACTTTGGAGATATAGGGAATGGTGCGGCTGGCACGGGGGTTGACTTCGATGATATAGAGCTGGTTCTCGTAGATGAGATACTGTATGTTGATGAGCCCCTTGGTCTTTAACGCGACGGCGAGCTTGGTGGAAACTTCCACGATGCGCTCCTTCATCGCGTCCGAGAGATGATAGGGCGGATAGACCGCGATGGAATCACCCGAATGCACCCCCGCGCGCTCGATGTGTTGCATGATGCCGGGGATGAGCACGTCCGTCCCGTCCGAGATGGCGTCCACCTCGAGCTCGCTCCCCATGAGGTACTTGTCGCAAAGCACGGGGTTTTCGATGCCGTGGGAGAGAATGACGTCCATGTAGCGGGAAATGTCGTTCTCGGTGAAGGCGATGGTCATGTTCTGCCCGCCGATGACGTAGCTCGGACGAAGCAGCACGGGATAGCCGAGCGTCTCCGCCGCCGCGACGGCCTCCTCCTTCGTCATGACGGTGAGCCCCTTGGGGCGGGCAAAGCCGAGCGTCTCCAAGAGCTCGTCGAAGCGCTCCCTGTCCTCGGCGATGTCCACGCTGTCTGCGCCCGTGCCCAAGATGCGCACGCCCTTCTTCGCAAGGTACCCGCACAGTTTTATGGCGGTCTGCCCGCCGAAGGTGATGACGACGCCGTAGGGCTTTTCCACGTCCAAAACGTTTTGCACGTCCTCGGGGGTGAGCGGCTCGAAGTACAGCCTGTCCGCCGTGTCGAAATCAGTGGAGACCGTCTCGGGGTTATTGTTGATGATGACGACTTCGTACCCGAGCGCCTTCAACGACCACACGCAGTGGACGGAGGAATAGTCGAATTCGATGCCCTGCCCGATGCGGATGGGACCCGAGCCGATAACGATGACCCGCCGCTTTTGGCTCTTTTTTGTGAAGGGTGTGGCTTCGTCGTGCGAAATGTCGTCGTAGGTCGAGTAGAAGTAGGGCGTCTGCGCAGAGAATTCCGCCGCACAGGTATCCACCATCTTAAAGGAGGCGCGCTTGTGGCAGGGCAGCGGGCTCCCCGAGAGGCGTTCGAGCGCCCTGTCCGGATAGCCGAGGCGCTTTCCCTCCGCATAGCGCTCCCGCGTGAGGCGTTTCCCCTCGATGGAATGTTCGAAGCGAATGAGATTTTCGATTTTGGCGAGAAACCAGCGGTCGATCCCCGTCGCGGAAAACACCTCGTCGAGCGTGACGCCCGCCTTGATGGCGGCATACACCGCAAAGAGGCGCTCGTCCGTCTGCTTGCGAATCTCGCCGCGCAGCTCCTCCCGCCCCATCTGTGCGAATTTGGGGTGCTCGAGGGTATCGAGGGAAATTTCCGCGCCGCGCACCGCCTTCATGAGCGCCTGCTCGAAGGAAGAGCCGATCGCCATCACCTCCCCCGTCGCCTTCATGCGCGAGCCGAGGTCCCTTCTCGCATAGAGGAATTTATCGAAGGGCCACTTGGGGAGCTTGACGACGACGTAATCGAGCGCGGGCTCGAAGCACGCGTAGGTCTTTCCCGTGACGTCGTTCTTGATCTCGTCGAGCGTATAGCCGAGGGCGATCTTGGCGGCGACCTTCGCGATGGGATAGCCCGTCGCCTTGGAGGCGAGCGCCGAAGAGCGCGAGACGCGCGGATTGACCTCGATGACCGCATATTCGAAGCTCTCGGGATAGAGCGCGAATTGGCAGTTGCAGCCGCCCTCGATCCCCAGCTCGGTGATAATGTCGAGCGAGGCGGTGCGGAGCATCTGATATTCCTTGTCCGAAAGGGTGACGGCGGGCGCGATGACGATGGAATCCCCCGTGTGCACCCCCACGGGGTCGAAATTCTCCATCGAGCACACGGTGAGAACGTTCCCCTTGCCGTCGCGCAGCACCTCGAATTCGATCTCCTTCCACCCGCCGATGTACTTTTCGATGAGCACCTGCGTGATGGGCGAGAGCATGAGCCCGTTGTGGGCGATGAGGCGCAGCTCGTTTTCGTCCCGCGCAACGCCGCCGCCCGCTCCGCCGAGCGTGAAGGCGGGCCGCACGATGACGGGATAGCCGAGCTTCCCCGCGATCGAAGCGCACTCGTCCTCGGTGTAGGCGACGTCCGAGGGGACGACGGGCTGATGCAGCTTTTCCATCGTCTCCTTGAAGAGCTCCCGATCTTCCGCGCGGTCGATGGCGTCGAGCTTGGTGCCGATGAGCTTGACCCCCCACTCGTCCAAAAATCCGCTCTTGGCGAGCTTGCAGCCGAGGGTAAGCCCCGTCTGCCCGCCGAGCGAGGCAAGCAAACTATCCGGCCGCTCCTTGATGATGATGCGTTTTAAGGTGTCCTCCGTGAGGGGCTCGAGGTAAATTTCGTCCGCGAGCATCTTATCCGTCATGATGGTGGCGGGATTGGAGTTGCAGAGCACCACGTCGCACCCCTCGCTCTTGAGCACGCGGCACGCCTGTGTGCCCGCGTAGTCGAATTCGGCGGCTTGTCCTATGACGATGGGCCCGGAGCCGATGACGAGCACCTTCTTGATATCGCTTCTCTTGGGCATATCACGCCCCCCTTTGCGCGTTCTTCATGCGCAGAACAAATTCGTCGAACAGAAAATTCGCGTCGTGCGGGCCGCCGCATGCCTCGGGGTGGAATTGCACGGTGAAGGCGTTTGCCTCGGGGTAGTTCATGCCCTCGCAGGTCCCGTCGTTGGCGTTCACAAAGGAGAGAGCGCCGCACTTCACGGTGTCCGCCACGACCTCGTAGCCGTGGTTTTGCGAGGAGATGAACACGCGCCCGCTCTTAAGCTCTTTTACGGGCTGGTTTGCCCCGCGGTGGCCGTACTTCATTTTGCGCGTCTGCCCGCCCATGGCGAGCGCGAGCAGCTGGTGCCCAAGGCAGATGCCGAAGATGGGCAGCCGCCCCACGAGCTTTTGGATATTCCGTATGATCTCTGTGTTCTCGGCGGGGTCGCCGGGGCCGTTGGAGAGCATCACGCCGTCCGCCTTTATGGAGAGCACCTCCTCGGCGGGAAAGTAAGCGGGCACGGAGACGACGCGGCAGCCGCGGCGAAGGAGCTCCCTCTCTATGTTTCCCTTGGCGCCGAAGTCGTACAAAACGACGGTGGGAGAGCCCTTCTCCCCCGCGACGGTGACCTCGTCCGAAGTGACCGCCTGCACGGCGTCTTTCACGCGGTAGCTTTTGAGCCGTTCGAAGTCCGTAAACGGCGCGAAGCCGACCGCCGCGTTCATCACCCCCGTCTCCCGCACGATGCGGGTGAGCTCGCGGGTATCCACGCCGTACACGGCGGGCACGCCCTGCGCCTTCAAGTACTCGCGGATAGTGCCCGCGCTGCGGAAGTTGGAGGGCGCCTCGCAGCACTCCCGCACGATATAGGCTGAAACGTGGCACTTGCCGCTCTCCGCGTCCGGCGTCACGCCGTAGTTGCCGATGAGCGGGAAGGTCTGCAAGACGATCTGCCCATAGTAGCTGGGGTCGGTGAGTGTCTCGAGATACGCCGTCATGCCCGTGGTGAACACGAGCTCGCCGACCGTCTCCCGCTCTGCGCCGAAGGAGCGCCCCTCGAACACCCTGCCGTTCTCCAAAGTGATGTACGCCTTTCTATCCATGCCTCTCCTCGTTTCGCCGCGAAATTTCCCGACTGTAAAAAGAGGACTGATACAAATCAGCCCCTCTCGGAAAAATACGCCCCTGCAAATTGAAAAACGGAAAAAGCAAAACCGCGGGAAGCGGCAACGTGTATGCCGTTCTCACCCGTGCGGCTGCGCGGAATGCCCGCGCCACAAATGCTTGAAACTCTCATCGTGTTTCCGCCTTTTCCGATTTTTTCGATTATACCACGTTCCGCCGCCGCCGTCAAGCGCATAGGGCGCATTTCCCTCGAAAGGACTCTCCTTTTTTCGGCATGCTCAATTTTTGTCCGCAGAGGACATGGGAGAAAAGAAGCTCCCCATCTCCTCCCGTGTGAATTGCTCGTTCGCCCAGCCCGAAAAGGGGACATGGCGGTAAAATACGAATTTATCGCGCGAGTCCTGCGTCTCGAAGGTGCCGACGAACTTCCTCGCGCTCTCCCGCATGGCGACGCAGCCGCGCTTCACGTCGTAGGTGAACGTCTTGCGCTTCGTCTTGAGGTGGACGACCTTGGAGGTCACCTCGATACCGATGACCGTCCCCATCGAGACGTGCATGGCATAAAACCCGTAGGCGGTGAGGTAGGCGACGGCAAGGATGGGCGTCGCGATCTGAAAGGCGAGCTCGCCGTGGATGGCAAGCGCGAGAAAGACCATGAGCGACGGCAGCGCCACGACGCTCAAGGCGATGAACAGCCGCTTCATGACCTTGACGTATTTCACGACGCCCGCTTTCTCGTTCATACCGCCCCCTCTTGGAACACGACGCGCATCTGCGAGAGAAGCTCCCCCTCCGAGCGCAGCTCGAGCACGGTGCAATTTTCGAGGTCCTCGCGGAACAAGGCGAGCTCCTTCCCCTCCCTCGCCTGTTTGGAATAGACGATTTGGAAGGAAGAAACACGCCGTGCGGAGAGCTCTTCCATCGAGAAGCAATCGAAGAAGAAGTCCGCATAGCGCGTGTTGTTGGCGTGCATGTAGTGGTCGCAGTGGCTGGGCTTCACCCGCAAGCGATACACCTCCCGCGCGCCCTCGCCGAGGCGCGGGATCTTCCACGAGGGCACCTCGACCGTCTTTTCCGCGCGGTACGGGCAACGTTCGTGCACCTCCTGCAGGGCAGAAGGCGTGAGCAGGGAGAAATTTTCGAGGTCGACAAGGCACCACCGCGAAGCGAGCACGGCGGCGAGCTCTTCCCCCGCAAACACGCGGTAGTCGCGCTCGAACAGAACATGCCGCGGCGGGAGAGGCCACGTCTCCACCCGCACCGCATCGCCGAGGCGGATGGGACGAAGGAATTTGCAGTAGGTATTCACGACGATGAAACCGTAGTTTTTCGGCTTTAAGTCGTCGTAGCCGAACCCGAGCTCGTTCGCGCTCAAACACGCGGATTCCTGTACGAGGGCGAGAAGAGATGTGATCGAGAGCTCGTCCTTGAAGTCATAGTCCGAATAGCGAAGCTGATAGTCTCTTTTGTGGCAATACGCTTCCATAACGAGAGAATTATATCACTCTCTTTTTCGGAAGTCAAATGCTTTTCAGGGGTGCTCGCGCGAGGAAGGCGAAGCGAGGAAGGCGAGCGCCCCCTGCAAGATCGCACTTGCCACCTTGCGGCGGTATCCCTCGGTGACGAGGAGCGCCTCGTCCTCCGCGTTGGAGAGAAACCCGCACTCCACGATGGCGGAGGGGTACTCGCTGCAATTGAGGACAAAGTAGTCCCCCTTGAGCGCCTCGGAGGGCTTCACGCACTCGGGCATGCCGTTGAGTGCGCTCTGGATATGGGCGGCAAGGAGGCGGGAAGAGGGCGAGCTCTCGCGGAAAAAAACCTGCGCTCCCCTCCTCGAGCGGAGAGAAAAGAAGTTTTGGTGCACCGAAAGGACGAGAACAGGCGCATTCTCGCGTATGATCTGCGCCCGCGCCTGCATGTCGCGCTTTTTGTAGCCCGCCGTCGCCGCGCCGTACAGGCCCGCTTCGGTGAGGCGCGTCTGCACCACATAGAAGCCCGCCTCTTCGAAGAGCTCTCCGAGGACGAGCGAGAGGGCGAGGTTGATGTCGCTCTCCTTCGTCCCCGTCTCGATGCCCACAACGCCGCCGTCCACCCCGCCGTGCCCCGCGTCGATGACGACGGTGAGCCGCTGCGCCTGCGCCGTGGTGCGGGAGAGCGCAAAAAAACACGCGCCGAGCACGAGGCATACGGCGAGTGCAATGGAGACAAAACCGAAGAGCACGCGATGGCGGTACCAAAACGTCATGCTCTATTGTATGAAGCCCCGCCCCGCATGTATTCCCTTTTCCTCGGGGGGGATTAGGGGGGGAGGCCTACCCTTTTGCAAAGGGGAGGCTCTCAAGCCACCGCGTCATGTTGAGGGAGCGAAGCGACCGAAACATCCCGAGGAACGAAGTCCGAATTTTCATCCTCGGGATTCTTCGCTACGCTCAGAATGACGCGTTGGGACGGGGCGGGATTCTTCGCGGTGCTACTTCGCGCTACGCGCTCGTGCCGCCCTTGGAATACAAAAGAAGCTCGGGCGGGGCAGAATGACGCGAGGGTACGCAATACTACTTTCACCAAGGGGATCCTCTCGTGGCTGCGCCCCTCGGAATGACACGGGAACCTCCCCCTGTCTCCCCCTCCTTAAAAAGGAAGGGGATTTTTCCCACAATTTATCCCCCTCCCCGCGAGCGGGGAGGCTAAACGAAAAAGTTCTGTCTTTTACAAAAATTTTTCTTCGAAACGCTTGACAGAAATCCGAAATCGAATTATAATTAAAATACGAAATCGGATTTCAAGCGACAAAACATAAGGGGCAACGGATATGGACGGACAGATCTCAAACGAAAAACCCATGGACGAGCGCATTTTTTTCTATCAACTCGGGAAGCTCGTCTATCAGATCGACGGCGCATACGGGCAATACGGCAAAAACTGCAATCTCGGCTCCCCCAATCTTTTGTGGCTCCTCTACGCCCTGAACGACGGGGAGCGGCACAGCCAAAAGCAAATTTGCGACGGGTGGCAGATCCCGCGGAGCACGGCGAACACTCTCATCAAAGATTTGGAAAGCAAACAGTATATCGCGCTCTCGAGGATCGAGGGGGAGCGGCGGGAGCTGCTCGTCTCCCTCACCCCGCGCGGCAAGGCGTATGCGGACGCCATTCTTTCCGACCTCTACCAGCGGGAAAAGGAGATCTATTCGGAGCTCGACGCCCCCGAAGAGCTTCTTTCCGCTCTGCAAAATTTGGCGGCGAAGCTGCAGAGTATCGCCGCAAAACCCAAGGCGTAAATTCTTTCGAAAGGAGTTTTGTTATGAAAAAAATCACACAGGATGCGGGAAGGAAGGCGCTCGGGGAATTTGCCCCCGACTTCGCCCACTACAACGACGACGTGCTCTTCGGCGAGAATTGGAACAACCCCGACCTCGACCACAAGACGCGCTGCCTCATCACGGTGGTCGCCCTCATGGCGTCGGGCATTACGGATTCCTCCCTCAAGTATCATTTGGAGAACGCCAAAAAGGCGGGCATTTCGAGGAAGGAGATCGCCGCCGCGGTCACGCACGTCGGCTTCTATGCGGGCTGGCCCAAGGCGTGGGCGGTGTTCAACATGGCAAAAGACGTCTGGACGGAAGGGGAGGCTTCCCCCGAGGAAGGCATGGCGGCGCATGAAAATTCGATGATCTTCCCCCTCGGCGCGCCGAACGACGGCTTCAAGCAATACTTTAGCGGGAGGAGCTTCCTCGCGCCCGTTTCCAAGGAACAGGTGGGCATTTTCAACGTCACGTTCGAGCCCGCTTGCCGCAACAATTGGCACATCCACCGCGCGACCAAGGGCGGCGGACAGATCCTCATTTGCGTCGCGGGGCGCGGCTACTACCAAGAGTGGGGGAAGGAGGCGATCGAGATGAAGCCGGGCGACTGCGTCAACATTCCCGCGGGCGTCAAGCACTGGCACGGCGCGGCGAAAAACAGCTGGTTCTCGCACCTCGCCGTCGAGGTCCCCGGGGAGAATTCTTCCAACGAGTGGCTCGAGCCCGTCTCGGACGACGACTACAACAAACTTCCGTAAGGAAGGGGGCTTCCATATAGAAAAAAGCGCACGGGAAAAACGCGCACGGGGGTCGAAATGGGATATTTGAAAACGCATCGGTGGGCAAGAATTTTGCTTTGGGTCTTGTTGGGGCTGTTGATTTTTCTCATCGTGCTCTTTTCCGCCGCGCTGCTCTTCGTCTTTCTCTATCCGCCCTTCGGTGCGGGCGCAAGCAGCGAGGCAAAGGCGGAATACGCCCGCCGCGCCTCCAATTATTACGACGGGGAATTTCACAACATCGGTGATTTCACCCTCATGACCGAGGCCGACGACCCCTATAAAGATCGGGCGAGCGGCAAGGGGGAGATCCCGAGCGGCAAGCTCCCCGTGGAGGCGCCCTCTTTTTTAGAGCAGCCCTCCAAGGACCAACTTACCTTCACATGGCTCGGGCATTCGACCACCCTTCTGCAAATGCAGGGGATGAACATCCTCTTCGACCCCGTGCTCAGCGAGATCTCTTCCCCCGTCTCGTTTGCGGGCCCCGAGCGCTTCAGCGACCTGCCCATTCAGGCGGAGGAGCTCGGGGAGATCGATCTCGTCATCATCTCCCACGACCACTACGACCACCTCGACACGCCGACCATCCAAAAAATCGACGGCAAGGTGAAAAAATACATCGTGCCGCTCGGCGTGGAAAATCATCTCATCTCGTGGGGCGTTTCGGCGGAGAAGATCGTCACCCTCGCATGGTGGGAGGAGGTCGAAGTCGAGGGGCTCACCGTCGCCTGCACCCCCTCGAGGCACTACTCGGGGCGGAAGATTGTCGATGCGAACGCAACGCTGTGGGCTTCGTGGGTGCTCAAAAACGAGAGCTATAAGGTGTTCGAGAGCGGCGACACGGGCTACGGCGACCACTTCGCGGAGATCTTCGAAAAGTACGGGGGATTCGACCTCGCCCTCATGGATTGCGCGCAGTACTCCACCGCGTGGCACGACGTGCACATGTTCCCCGAGGAAGCGGTCTCGGCGGCAAAAATTTTGCAGGCGAAGGTCTCCGTTCCCATCCATTGGGGCGCGTTTTCGCTCTCCGACCACGCATGGGACGACCCCGCCGAGCGCTTCACCCTCCGCGGCGAGGAGGAAGGGCTCACCGTCGTAACGCCGAGGCTCGGCGCGACGGTCGTATGGGGGGATCTTGAGCCCCACATGGAACGTTGGTGGCGGGAAATTTCTTAAAAATAAAAACGGGGCTTACCCCGAAAGGAGAAGAACAATGATCGGTAATTTTACCTATTGCAATCCCACAAAGATCTATTTCGGAAAGAACGCGCTCGAAGGCTTGAAGGAAGAGCTGAAAAAGTACGGGAAGAACGTGCTGCTCGTCTACGGGGGCGGTTCGATCAAGAAGAACGGCATTTACGAGAAGGTCGTCGCCGCGCTGAAGGAGAGCGGCAAGCAGATTTTCGAGGACGGCGGCGTGATGCCCAACCCTTCGTATGCCAAGCTGTGCGAGGGGATCTCCCGCGCGAGGGCGGCGAAGGCGGACCTCATTTTGGCGGTCGGCGGCGGCTCGGTCTGCGACTATGCGAAGGCGGTCTCGGTTTCCGTGCATTGCGATGAGGACGCATGGGAGAAATACTACATCCGCTTCGAGGAGCCCGATTGCGAGATCGTCCCCGTCGGCTGCGTGCTCACCATGGTCGGCACGGGGAGCGAAATGAACGGGGGCTCGGTCATCACCAATCACGAACAAAAGCTCAAGATCGGGCATGTGTTCGGCGAAAACGTATTCCCGAAATTCTCCATTCTCGATCCCGAATTCACCTTCACCGTTCCCAAATATCAAATGGTATCGGGAATTTACGACATCATGTCCCACATTTTGGAGCAGTATTTTTCGGGAACGGATGACAACACGAGCGACTATATCTCCGAAGGGCTGCTTCGCTCGCTCATCCACAGCGCGGATATTGCCGTGGAAGATCCCCATAACTACGAGGCGAGGAGCAACCTCATGTGGACGGCGACATGGGCGCTCAATACGCTCATCGCAAAGGGCAAGACGACCGATTGGATGGTGCACATGCTCGGTCAAGCCGTCGCCGCCCATACCGACGCCACGCACGGCATGACGCTCGCCGCCGTCACCATGCCCTATTATACCTTCATCCTTCCCTATGGGACGGCGAAATTTGCCCGCTATGCGGTGAACGTTTGGAACGTCGATCCCGCGGGTAAGAGCGAGAAGGAGGTCGCCCTCGAGGGCTTGAGCAGAATGGAAGCGTGGATGAGAAAGATCGGGCTCGTGATGAATATTTCGGAGCTGGGCGCGACGCGGGAGATGCTCGACGGCATGGTGAAGAGCACGCTCATCATGGACGGCGGCTACAAAGTCTTGACCGAAGAGGATATCCGCTCCATTTTGTCCGCGAGCTTTTAAGAAGCGCTCGGGGGATACAGGGGGAGGTTCCCCCCACTTGGCGTCCCCTTGAGGGCTCGTGGCCTCTAATGCCCTCCCCCTTATACTTGAGGGGGAGGGGTAGGGGAGGGGGTGCAACACTCTGTCACTTGGCAACCGCGTCATTCTGTCCCGCCCGTACCCTCGCGTCATTCTGTCCCGCCCGAGCTTCTATTGTGCTCCAAGGGCGGCACGAGCGCGTAGCGCGAAGTAGCACCGCGAAGAATCCCGAGGATGAAAATTCGGACTTCGTACTTCGGGATGTTTCGGTCGCTCCGCTCCCTCAACATGACGC
>CANRHI010000063.1 GCA_947630365.1 uncultured Clostridia bacterium | reverse complement strand
TCAGTCGCGCAAGGTCAGCGCGCCAGCTCCCCCTCAAGGGGGCGCCAAGGGGCATCACGGAAATAGACAAAATCCCCCTCCTTTGCAAGGAGGGGGAGACAGGGGGAGGTTACCAAAAGTAACTTCACGCAGGGGGAGGTTACCAAAAACAAAAATCACGAGAACAGTTTGTTCTTTTCCTCGAGGATGGTGTCGATTTTTTGGAGATAGGTGGGGATATCCTTGGGGGAGCCGTAGCGCTCGATGCGGTCCTCCTGCAAGAGGACGCGCTTGGAAATGGCGTTTGCGCCGACCGCCAAATTGTCTGCGCTCTCCTCCATCACGTCCACGTTATACACGCACGCCTTGCCCTTTTTCGTCCAGCCGACGTTCTCGTGCGCGCCCGCCATGTACTTCTGGCGGTAGAGGTAGTAGGGCTCGTAGCCCGCGGCGGTGAGCTTCTCCCGCGACAAACAAATCATCTCGGAAAGAAGTCCGTCGCCGAGGCGCTCCGTCTCCTCCTTGAGCCGCGCGCCCTTTTTGAGGCAGAGGGTGTGGACGGTGATATTCTCGGGGGAAAGGGCAACGGCGGCGTCTAAGCTGTACGAAAATTCCCCGAGGCTCTCCCCCGTGAGCCCCGCGATGAGGTCGAGATTGGTATCGAAGCCGTAGGGGGCAGCCATCTCGAAGGCGCGGAACACGTCCTCCTCGGTGTGCTTTCTCCCGATGGCCTCGAGGGTGCGGTCGGAAAAACTCTGCGCGTTGATGCAGATGCGCGTCACGCCGTATTCCTTGCACAGGTCGAGCTTGCCCTTGGTGAAGGTATCCGGCCTGCCCGCCTCCACGGTAAATTCGCACCCGTTCCGGCGCAGCGGGGCAAGGGAGCTTAGCACATGTTCGAGCTCTTCCTCCTCGAGCACGAACGGCGTTCCCCCGCCGATATAGACCGAGCGCAAATCATGAATGAGCGGCGCGGCGGCTTGTAGCTCTCTGTCGAGGGCGGAAAGGTAGGCGGGCATATACTTTTTCGTCCCCGCGATGGGGGCGGTGATGAACGAGCAATACACGCACTTGGTGGGGCAAAACGGCAGGGAGACGAAGAGGTCGACATTGCCTTCCTTCCTCTCGTACACCCCCTTCTGCCCCTCGATGACGCGGCGGGTGAGGTCGATATTCTCCTCCGAAACGCCCAGCGTTCGAAAGAGCGCAGAAAAATCCCCCCCGGCTTTTTCCTCCTTGTAGGCGAGGCGGGTGGGGCGGATGCCCGTGAGGGACCCCCACGGGAGCGTCTTTTGGAAACGGTCGGAGAGAAGGCGGTAGAGCGAGAGCTTGGAGTAGCGCTTTATGAGGCTCTTTTTTTCGAGAGCCGTCGAAAAGAGAGCAAAATCCCGGTAGCGATACTCGTTCACCCCGAGGAGGAGGGCGTTCTCGAAGCAGGTGCCCACGACCTCCGTGCTATGGGAGATCTCGAGCTCCTCCGCGCCCTCAAACAGGCGCACGATATCCATGAGCTCCGGCTCAAGCCATTGACAAGTGGAATGGATCATACGAAAAAGTTAATTGCTCATTCGTCTCACGGAGATGATCTTATCCCGTGCGGAGAGCTTGGAGATGAGCACTTCGATATCTTGCTTGCTCAAGAGGGAAACGGTCACCTCGACGATGGCGTCGCCCGATTTATCGTACCTGCCGTTGATGGAGGTGAGCGAGAGCTTCATATCCGAGAGCACGGAAGAGACCGCCGAGAGCGCCGCGCCCTGCTCCTCCGCCGTGACGACGAGCGCCGCCTTGAAGCGCGCCTCCCCCGCCTCCTGCGCTACCCATTCGGCGGGCTGGAGCCGATCTTCCTCCGCGTTTTTGAGGTTGGGGCAATCCCTTCTGTGGACGACGATGCCCCTTCCCCTCGTCACGAAGCCGATGATGTCGTCCCCGGGAACGGGCGAACAGCACCCGGCAAAGGAGACCAAAAGCCCGGACATTCCCTTGATGGTGACGGCGCCCTTGGCGTTCTTCTCCTTGAAGGGCTGCAAGATGGGCTGCGGGCTATCCTTGCGGAAATAGTCGACGAGCTTGAAAAAGACCTGCGCGGGCGAAACCGAGCCGTAGCCGATGGCGGAAAACATTTCGTCCTGCGTATCGAAGGAGAATTTCTCGGAGACCTTTTCGAAGCTCTCGGGCGTTAAAATTTCGTTTAAGGCGTACCCCTTACGCTTGGCGGCCTCCTCGAGCATGCTCTTGCCGAGGCGGATGTTGTCCTCCTTCATCGCCTTCTTGAAGAAGCTCTTGATCTTCGCCTTCGCCGAGGCGGATTTGACGAATTTGAGCCAATCGCGCGAGGGGCCCTTCCCGTTGGGGGAGGTGATGATCTCAACGACGTCCCCGAGCTCCAGCGTGGAATTCAAGGGGACGATCTTGCCGTTCACCTTGGCGCCCGTGCAGCGGTTGCCCACTTCCGAGTGGATGGCGTAGGCGAAATCGACGGGCGTCGCGCCGTTGGGAAGGGAAATGACCTTGCTCTGCGGGGTGAACACGAGGAGCTCGCCGCTATACAGCTCGCCCTTCACCGTGTTCAGAAATTCCATGGAGTCCTTCAACGACCCCTGAATTTCCATCATCTCGCGCACCCACGAGATGCGCTGGTCAAGCGTGGTCTCGCCGTCCCGATGCTCCTTATACTTCCAGTGCGCGGCGATACCGTACTCCGCCGTGCGGTGCATTTCCTCGGTGCGGATCTGAATTTCGAACGGCTGCCCGAAGTTGGTGACGACCGTCGTGTGCAGCGATTGGTATAAGTTGGGCTTGGGGGTCGCGATATAGTCCTTGATGCGCCCCGGGACGGGCTTCCACTTTTTATGGATCTTGCCGAGCACCTCGTAGCACTCGTCGACCGTCGCCACGATGACGCGCACGGCGGTGAGGTCGTAAATTTGGTCGAGCGTCTTGTGCTTATCCTTCATCTTTTTATAGATGGAGTAGAAGTGTTTGGGTCTGCCGAACACCTCGCCCGAGATGTGCGATTCCGTCAGAATGGCGTTGATCTCTTCGACAACGAAATCGACGAAGCGGTTGCGCTCCTCGAGCTTTTGATGGATGTTCTCGACGAGGAATTCGAACGCCGCGGGGTCCAAATATTTGAGGCACAGGTCCTCGAGCTCGCACTTGACTTGGCTGATACCCAGCCTCCCCGCGATGGGGGCGTAGATATCGAGCGTCTCCTTCGCCATGCGCTGCTGGCGTTCCGCCGAAAGGAAGTTGAGAGAGCGCATGTTGTGCAGCCTGTCGGCGAGCTTGATGATGATGACGCGGATATCCTTCGCCATGGCGAGGAAGATCTTGCGGAAGTTTTCCGCCTCTTCCTCCTCCTGCGATTTGAACACGATCTTGTCGAGCTTGGTGACGCCCGAGACGAGGGAGAGCACCTCGTCGCCGAATTCTCTGCGGATATCTTCGTCCGTGGCGGGAGTATCCTCAATAACGTCGTGCAAAAGCGCCCCCGCGACGGTCTCGGCGTCCAGCCCGAGCCCCACGAGGATCTCGGCGACGGCGCAGGGGTGGATGAAGTACGGCTCCCCCGAGGCGCGCTTTTGGTTGAGGTGGGCTTTGCGGGCGAAGTCGTATGCGCGGAGAAGCATTTCGCGGTTTTCGCCGACGTAGTGCTCGTAGATCTTCATGAGAATGGGTTCCATGGTCTATGCCTCCCGCAGGGCGACTGCCGCCGAATAGATGCCCGACTGTGTGAGCTCGGTATGCTTGCCGCGGACGATGCGGAGCTCTGCCCCCACCCGCTCGACGAGCCCGAGCTCCTCGAACACGGAAAGGGCGAAGATGAGCTGCTCCTCCGAAAATCCCAGCCCGCCGCAATTTTTCGCCATCGCGGCAAAGCTCTCGCCGACGAGGCGGGTCCTCCGCACCGCCGCAAAAATTTCGAGAAGAAGGGCGCGATCGGGGTCCATGTCCTTGAGGCGGGTATTCCCCGCGATGTCGCTCTTTATTACGCGCGCCTTGCCCGTATTCAGCCTCAGCCCCGCGGGCGCGTCGAGGAGCACGACTTCGCGATAGGAAGAGAGGTCGCAATCCTCTTCGGGCGCATAGAGCACGAGGTTGGAAACGTTGGTCGTCGTGGGGTGGAACACCTCCACGGGCAGCCCGCGCAAGGCGGGGTAGCGGGAGAGCACGGCGCGGTCGAAACACACCGCCGCGAGCCCGTATGCGCACTCCTGCAAGCGGGCGGCGAGGAAGGCGTTGAGCTCCTCCGCGCCCATCGTCTCGGCTGTGTACGGCGAGCCGATCTCCTTAAGCTGCGTTTCGAAGGCGTCGAGCTCGACCTCCTTCCCCCGCATGCCTTCAAACAGCACGGCGCGGACAAATCCCTTGCAGTATTCCCTCCCGCGGAAGTGCGAGAGGTTATATTCGTACACGAGGGTCTTGGGGACGTCGCTGTTTAAGAGCCGCTCGTCGCGCGCGCCGCCGAAGTACATAAAGTCCATGCCCTCCGCGCTGAACGCGAGGTGGGGCGAGGCGGGCTTGATGGGCGCCGCCTCGAGCTTGCCCGTGCGGAGGGTGAAGAGCGGGCGGCGGTTGCCCATGCCGAAGGGCTCCAACAGGTTGAGCTCGCGCGCGAGCGCCATGCCCTCCCCTTCGCCGCACACGGTGAGCACGGGTTCGAAGTCCTCCCGCGCGTAAGTTTTCCCGATGTATTCGTCGAGCGCGGCGCGGAGCTTTTCGAAATTCTCCGCGCGGATATTCACGCCCGCCGCCTGCGAGTGCCCGCCGAATTCCTCGATATATTCCGAGCAATTCTTGAGCGCCTCGAAGATATTCACCTTTTCGATGGAGCGCGCGCTCCCGCGGAGCATGTCTCCATGGCGGACAAAGAGAAGCGCGGGGCGGCCGAATTCCTCGGCGACCCGTGCCGCAACGATGCCCACAAAGCCCGCGTTCCAATCCTCCCCCGCGAGCATGACGACGTTCCCATACGCCCCGTCGGCGCGGATTTTGGCGGAGGCCTGCGTGTACAGCTCGTCACAGCAGCGCTGGCGCTCCAGGTTGTAGAGGCTGAGCTTCTCCGCGAGCGGGGCGATCTCCTCCTCACGCTCAGTCGTGAACAGGCGGAGGGCGGCGTTCGCGTCCCCCATTCTCCCCGCGGCGTTGATGCGCGGCGCCAGCGTGAAGGCGAGCGTCTGCGCCGAGACGTCCGTCTTTCCGAGCAATGCAAAAAAGCACGGGCGGGGGGTCTCCGCAATGCGCTTCAAGCCTTCGGCGACGATGTCGCGGTTCTCCCCCAAAAGCGGCACGCTGTCCGCCACCGTGGAGAGGGCGGCAAAGTCGATGAGGGGATACGCCTTCTCGCCGAGGAGCGCGCAGGCGAGCTTGAAGGCGACCCCCGCACCGCAGAGGTTGTCGTAGGGGTAGTCCCCCCCGAGCTTGGGATTGACGACGATGCAATGCGGGAGCTCGTCCGGGAGCTCGTGGTGATCGGTGACGATGACGTAAGTGCCCTGCTCCTGAATGTATTCCACCTCTTTGGCGTTGGAGATGCCGCAGTCCACCGTGATGATGAGGTCGGGCATACAGGCGTCGAAGATGCGGTCGAGCGCGGGGATGCTCATGCCGTAGCCGTCCGCCCGCTCGGGGACGAAGAGGTAGGGCTCGATGCCGAAGGCGCGGAGCGCCCGCGAGAGCACGGCGCACGCCCCGATGCCGTCCGCATCGTAATCGCCGAACACGGCGACGCTCCACTCCTCTTCCCTCGCGCGCGTGATGAGCTCCACCGCCTCGCGCATGTTTTTGAGGAGGAAGGGGGAAAGGAAGTGCTCCTTCCCGGGGGTCAAAAAAGCGCGCATGCTCTCTTCGTCCGTGCAGCCGCGCGCAAATAAAAGCCCCACCGTCGTCTCCGAAAGGGCGAGCTTCGCCGCCAGCCTCGAGATCTCTTCGCGGCGGGACGGGGAAATATCCAATTCGGGAACGAGCTTTTTCATATCTTTGTACACAAAACGGCGGGAAAAACATTCCCGCCGCTTCCTTCTATCGAAATTATTCCTCGGGCTGCGCCTTTTGCTTGCCCGCGTAACCCTTGTTGCGCTTGTAGGCGAGCTTGTCGAGCAGCGCCTTCACCCGCGCGTGCACCGCGGGACCGAGCACGAGGGAGGAATATGCCGCCGCCGCGACGGGAAGGAACGCCGGCAGCACGAGGGCACGCACTCCCGCGGTCGCCACCCCGCCCAAAACGGCAATTGCGGCGACGAGGGCGATGAGCACACCCAAAATACACTTGCGGCTCCCGTTCGCGCTCTCCTCCACCGCGTCCTCCGCGGGAAGCGAGCGGGTATCGGGATCTTTCTTGAGGCCCTTGAGCTTCATGCAGACGAATGCCCACAGGAGCACGGAGACGACCGCAGCGATCGCCGCATAGAACACGGGCGCGCTTGCATAGACGGGAATGCGGGCGATGGCAAGGACGCTCACGGTGAAGAGGGAATCGTGCGCGGCGAGGACTGCCCCCGTGATCGCGCTTCCCAGCCCGAAGCGGATGCCCACATAGATGAGCCCGACGAGCGCGCCGACCGCAATGGCGACGCCGCCCCTCCAGTCCGCCTCGGTGAAGGGAACGTTCTCCTCCACATGCCAAACGGTGAAGATATCCGCACCCTTTAAGGCTTCGTTTTGCTCGATCTTGCTGTCGATGGCCTGCTCGACCGCGGTGCGGACCTCTTCGGAAAGGGTATCCGTGAAGATGTATCTCACCGCCATTTGGTCCTGCGCGGTATTTACGCCGCTGCCCTTAACGGTGTCTGCAAGGGAGAGCCCCTTGGCGGAGAACGCCTCCGTGCAGATATCGCCGAGCCCCGTTTCGAGCTTCTCGTCATTGTGGACGACGATGCCGTAATCCACTTCAAAGACGTAACTTTCGGGCCTTTCGGACGCCGTATTGAAGCCGAGGACCGCCATGAGGACGATACCGGCGAGAATGATGACCGCGGAAATTGCCGCCCAAACGGGCAACAGACGGATGACCTTACGCATCTTACTCATTGTCGGCGACCTCCTTCTTGAAGTTGCAGAACCCGCCCTTGTTTTCGGTATACGCCATGAGGATCGCCCAGTGGAAGCGGGTGAGCACGAGGCTCCCGAGCCCCGAGAATACCGTCGTGAGCCCGAGCGTGAAGGCAAACGAGGAGAGCGGAGGCAGGGCGATGAAGAATACCACAAAGCCCACAAGCGCCAACGCGATGTGCAGATCGAAGATGTGCCAGAACGCCTTCTTGTAGCCGCCCTTCACCGAGGAGGTGATGGTCTTGCCGAGGGCGAAGTCCTTGCGGGCATTCTCAAAGACGATGACGTTGGAGATGCTCAAAAGGATCGTCGTGATGAGCACCGCCGAGATGGTCTCGATACTCAGCGTTAAGAAGGGAATTGCCCAAACGCAGAGGATGGTGCCGCAAAGATACAGAAGGAAGGTGTAGATGTGCGCGAACGCCAGAAGGTGATAGCGCACGAAGAAGAACACAAGCATCGCGCATACGAGCACCGCAAGGGCGATGACGACGAAGAGCATCGCGTTTTCGCCGAAGCGGGCGGTGTGGCTCGTGATCTCGTCGACCGAGAAGGTCATGGTGACGGGCGCGAATTCGAGCGTCGTGTCGATGAGGATGGCGGCAATGTTCGCCGTCTCCGCGGTGAACGAGGAGCTCGTGATGAACAGGCTGTCCTGATCGATGGCTTCGCTCACCGAGAGGGAGAGCGCCGTCTCGTCCCCCACCTTAAAGAACATGGTGGAAGAGGATTCCGCCGCATTCGCGGTCGCCTTGCTCAACGCCTCGCGGCCCTTTTCCGTGAAGTCGATGACGACGAATTCCGAACCGTTTGCGGATCTCGTCGAGGCGCCTTCCACATAGTCGTTGATGCTCTCCGTCGCACGGGCGGGCATGATGGTCGTCGCCGTGCTCGCGTCCGAGCCGTAGCTCACGCTGAAGTCTCCCATGTAGGAGAACTGGGTGAACGCGGCGCTCGCGGCGCGGGGAACGAACACGCGGACGGTGTAATCGTCTACGACGTCGATGCGGACGTCCTCTTCATGCAGACGCCCGTAGCGCTCGCGGAGCATGTCCACGGCGTTTTCGAAGTCGGCTGTGAAGTCGTCGTTCGGCTTCTTGTCGGCAAGGGTGACCTTTTCGGTATCGAAATACAGCGAGCCGACCTTCTCGTACTTGCCCTCGTATTCCTCTTGACGCTCGGCGTCGTCCTTGGTATCGTCCGTATATTGCCGCGAGGAGATGACCCCCTCTGGATAATACATGGCAGAATAGCCGCCGCCGTTGTAGGGCTTGCTGTACTCATCGCCCGACCCGTAATACAGCCCCAGATCGGAGTCGAGCGAAGTGACGACTGCGATGGGATTATACCGATTCATTCCCTCATAGCCATAGTTGAACGGAATGAAACACACGAATATCAGACCGGCGATCAGCAGCGACATCAACGCGAGACACACTGCCGATTTAGCTTTGCTCATTGGCTCCTCCTATCCGAAAAGCGGGCGGGACCGCCGCACCTTGTTTCCGTAGAAATATTCACTCTTTCCATTATATCTGAATTAAGCGCAATCGTCAAGTCAAACGCGCGCTTTTTTCCATTTTTTTCGTCTATTTTTGCGCAACCTTGCGCTCTGCGAGGATGTGCATGGCGCATTCGATGCGCTTTTTCATCATCGCGCAGGTCATTTCGTAGGGAATTTCGATATCCCCGTTGTAGTGGTAGTTGTTCGCACTGCAGCCGCCCGAACAGATGAACTTCGCAAAGCAATCGCCGCAGCGTTTGCGCGTGAAGAGGCAGCTCGAGGCAAACTTCTCGCGAAGGGCGGGGTTGATGTTCCCCTCAAACACGTTGCCCATCTTCCACTTTGCGTCCCCCGCGAATTGGTGGCAGGGGTAAATGCCGCCGCTCGGGACGACGGAGAAGTACTCGTTCCCCGCGCCGCACGCCGAGACGCGCTTTTGCAGGCAGGGCCCGCCCTCGAGGTCGATATTGAAGTGGAAGAAGTTGAAGCCCTTCCCCTCTCTCTCGCGCTTTATGTACTCGTCGCACAGCGTCTCGTACTCCTTCTCGATGGCGGCAAGGTGTTCTTCCTTGATCTGCAGATCGGGAATGTCCGTGACGACGGGCTCCATCGAGATGGTGTCGAAGCCTTGGTCGGCGAGGAAGAGGACGTCCTTGGAGAAATCGAGATTTTTCGCGGTGAACGTGCCGCGGACGTAGTAGTGCTTGTCCCCGCGGGCGCGGACGAATTTCTTGATCTTGTCGATGACGAGGGCGAAGCTCCCCTTGCCGTTCACCGTTCTTCGCACGGCGTCGTGCACCTCCTGCCTTCCGTCGAGCGAGAGAACGACGTTCTCCATCTCCTCGTTCAAAAAGGCGATGGTCTCGTCGTCCAAGAGGAGCCCGTTGGTCGTCGTGGTGAAGAGGAATTTCTTGCCGAGCTTTTCCGCCTCCGCCTTGGCGTAGCGGACGGTATCCTTCACGACGGCAAGATTCATGAGCGGCTCGCCGCCGAAGAAGTCCACCTCGAGCACCTTGCGCTTTCCGCTGTTTTTTAAGAGCATGTCGATGGCGGCGCGCGCCGTCTCCTTCGGCATGACCTCACGCACGGAGTGGTAGGCGCCCTCGTCCGCAAAGCAGTACTTGCAGCGGAGGTTGCAATCGTGCGAGACGTGCAGACAGAGCGCCTTCATCTCGTGGGACTTGGGCGGGTAGGCCTTGATCTCCTCCTTATAGAGGAGCCCCTCCTCCTTGAGCCCCATAATGTCCTTCAGCTCCTCGTCCGAAAGGGAAATGGGCTCGCCCGAGAGGTACTTTGCCGTGCGCTCGTCGCACTCGTGCAGGCTGCCGCTGCCGGTGTCGTACACATAGAAATGTTCGTGATAGGTAAAAACGTGGATCATGGCAAAAAAAGTGCGGTGAAAAAAGCGACACCTCCGTGCCGCTTCTCGCAGTTGAAACGAGGGTTACTTCTCCTCGTCGATCTTCTGCTCCTTCGTCACGCGCTCGCACGACTGGTTGCCCACCGTGCAGCTCGTCTTGCAGGCGGATTGGCAGGTGCTTCTGCACTCGCCGCAGCCCGTGACCTTTCTTTCCTGCGGTTTCGCAATGGTCTTGATCATAGTATCTCTCCCTTGTGAGGTTTTCTCTATTATACAACGCGGCGCCCCGTTTGGCAAGCGATTTTTCAACGTTTGCGAAATTTTGCCCCGAGGAGGGCGCCCGCTCCGCCGAGCAGGGTGCAAACGAGCAGTTCGAGGAGGAAAAATGCGTCCAAGGCAAATCCCCCGCCGATGAGGGCGAACACGAGCATGGTGCAAAGCGAGGAGAGCGCCCCCGCCGCCATTCCCTTGAAGAGCGCCCGCTCCGTCCCCGAAAAGAGCATACAGCAAACGAACACGCCCACACACTTCACCGCCCAATTTATGGCGGTCACTACCGCCTGCGGCGGCGCATAGGCGCGCACTGCCACCGCGACGAGCGCGAGCGCGAACAGCGAAAAGAGCACAAACGCAAACACCGTGCGCACGACCTCGAATGCCGCGCGCAAAAATCCGTTCTCCATAAAAAACCTCCGCACACCATAGGTATGCGGAGGAACGCGCGGCTATGCCGCTTATTCCTTGGTTTCCTCCCCCGAAGGCGCCGCGGGCGCTTCCTCCGCCGCGGGCTTTTCCTCGGGTTTCACTTCGGGCTGAGTTTCGGGCTGCTCTTCGGAAGGCTCCCCGTCGGCATTCGCCGCTTCCTTGGCGGCCTTTGCCTCTGCCTTGGCAGCCTCTTTTGCCTCCCGTTCCGCCTTGCGGCGGGCTTCCGCCTCTTCGCGCGCGATCTGGGTGGGGCCCTTCGCGTCCGTTTGGGCGATGAGCTCCTTGTCCATCTTCACATACGATTTTCCCGACGCCTCGCTGCCCGTCTCGATGATGACGGTGTTGTCGTCGCACACTTCCACGACGATGCCGCAAATGCCGCCCGCCGTCTTGACCTTGTGGCCGGGGCGGATGGCGTCGAGCTGCTCGATGTAC
>CANRHI010000062.1 GCA_947630365.1 uncultured Clostridia bacterium | reverse complement strand
ATGTTATAGCCGGCGCAAGTTTCGTCGTCGATCTTGAGGAAGCCCGTGTCCTCGGGCGGCTCGTCGTTGCTGTCGAGAAGCATCTGCGGCCAATAGAAATTCTGTCCGTCGCCGCTCGAGATGTCCTTGAGGTTGGCGGCCTCTTCGGGGACGAAGCTCACCTTCTCGCCGTATTCCTCCTTCTCCCAAAGCGACACGCGGAGGTAGTTGCCCGTCGTCACCGAGACGCCGTTCGTGACGTCGACATTTTGGTTAAAGACGAACCACCCCAGCGTTGCGACCGCTGCGATCAAAAGGATCACGAGATATAACACAAGGAATAACTTGAGTCTTTTTTTGGTTTGAGGCTTCATACTTCCTCCTCACGCGACCGCGGTTTCGTCGATGCCGAGCTTCATGCCGACATGGATCTTTCCGCCCATCAGAACATTGTTGCATTCGTTGTCGTTGCCGTCGAGCCAAACAACGACGCGGAATTCTTTCTCCTGTTTGCCCGTGAGAGTGGCGAGAAGGTTATCCTCCCCCGCCTTCGACGGGTCGAAATAGCAATTGATGCGCTGGAAGGGGGTCCCTTCCACGGTGACTTCTTCTCTCTTTCCTCCGAAGCGCACCGTGAGGCCGTCCTCCGTTGTCACGACCCCGCTGCCCTGCATGGCGTCGGCGGGCGGGTCGCCTTGGGGCGCTTCCACCACCGTGTGCTCCTCGAGCGCGGCGCCCTCTTGCAGGGTGAGAGATTCGAACACTTCGTCCTTCGAATGCACCCCGATGGTGTATTTGCCCGATCTCGGATCGGTCTCCAAAGCGACCTCTTGGTCGGGCACCCAAAGGAAGCAGCGCTTGTAGCCCTCTTCCGTCTTTTCGAGGACGGCGATGCGGAGGGCGCCCATGAGCGCCGACTTGGAGACGCCGTACTCGTTCGTTTCGAAGTTGGTATTGGTCTCCCCGCTCGGCATTTCCACGAAAAACTCTTCGACGAGAAGGTTGCAATCGGATTCGATCTGCACCTTGAAGTCGATGGGGAACACATACTCGGGGAGCAGGTCCTCTTCGATGGCCTCGTAGCCCGTCGGGGCCGAGCGGTACACGCCGCTCTTTTCCGCGGTCTCCTCCTGCCCGAACACGGGGGAGAAGAAGTTTAACCCGTTCCCCGCCACGGGGCGGAGCTCGCGCTCATCGTCGAAGCGGAGCGAATAGCCCCATTTTTCCTCCCCGGTCGAGGAGATCTGCAAGTTGTAGGCGCTGCCCGTTTGGAGGTCGAAGGTGTGCACCTCCGTCTCCTTCCCCGTCAAGAACCACGCGAGGGAGCTTGTCACGAGGGCGAGCGCGATCACGACCAGCACGAAAATGCCGGCGGCGAGGCGCGCTTTCTCTTTTTTGAGCTCGGACTTTGCCATGTTCTATCCTTCGGAAGGGTCATTCGCCCTTATCTTCGTCGCTGTTTTCCTTTTCCTCCCGCTCCGCCTTGCGGGCGAGGCGCTTGTAGTTGCGCTTTTTCTTGCGGGAAGGGTCGTAAACGTGCTTTTTCTTGCGGGGATACTTGTCGCGGCGGAGGCGGACCTTCGCCGTCAGATCGATGAGCGCCGCCTTTGCCGCCTCGTCCCCTGCGATCTCGGGCATGCTCGCGAGCTCGTCGAGCTCCTCGTTTTCGATATCGAGCTCGTCGGCGATGCGCTCGACCTGCTCTTCGGTAATGCCGCCCTCTTTGAGCTCGCGGCGGAGGCTCTCGAGGCTCTCGGAGAGGTCCTCCTCGGTCTCCTTCTCCTCGCGGGCGAGGCGCTTGTTGTCCTTTTTATGCCGCTTCTCGGCGTCCTTTGCGCTGCGGCGGCGGGCGAAGAAGTCGCGGATGCGCTCCCAAAGCGACTTGTGCACGTCCACGAACACGGGCGCGACGGGCGTGCCCTCCCCCTCCGCGGCGGGGGTCGCCTGCACGGCGGGAAGCTCGGAAAGCACGACGTCCTCCGAAGGCGTCGCCACCTCGACGGGTTGCTCGACCTCGACGGGCTGTTCGACCTCGACGGGTTGCTCGACCTCGACGGGCTGTTCGACTTCGACGGGCACCTCCACGGGCACCTCGGCGGGGGCTTCCGCAGAAACGGGCTGTTCCACGGGAACGGGCTGTTCCATGGGAACGGGCTCCGTCGGTACGGGTTCCGCGGGAGCGGGCTGTTCTGCGGGAACGGGATGTTCCACAGGAAGGGGTTCCATGGGAACGGGCGCGGCGGGCTCTGCAATAGGCTCCGAAACAGGTTCGGAAACGGGCTCCGTGGCGGGCTGTGCGGGGACGGCGGAACGGGCGGCAATCTCCTCTGCAAGGGCTGCGGCGGCTGCCGCGAGCTGCTTTTTGCGGGCGTATGCCTCTCTGCGGCGGGCGAGCTGCTCCTGGTGCTTGCGCTCCTTTTCCTCCGCCTCGCGGCGGGCTGCCTCCTCGGCGGCCTTGATGCGCTCTCTCTCGAGGCGCACGCGCTCCCGTGCGAGCCTCCTCTCCTCCGCGCGCTTTGCCTTTTCCTCGGCGCGAAGGCGTTCCCGCTCGGCGCGGCGTTCCTCCAAGAGGTGCTGCCGCTCCTCTGCCCTTGCCGCTCTTTCTTCGGCGCGAAGGCGTTCTTTTTCCGCCTTTGCCTCTTCGCGGAGGCGGTTTTTCTCCTCCGCGGCGCGGATGCGGGCCTCGAGCTTTTCGCGGTACCGCTGCTCGGCGAGGGCTCTTCGAAGGGCTTTGCGCTCCTCCTCCCGCCGCTCGAGCTCGCGCATGTGCCGCTCCTGCTCCGCGATGCGCTCCTTGTCGAGCGCGACGGCGCGGGAGACGATATCCTTTGCGATCTTGTATTGAACGCGCTGTTTGCGTTTTTTGGAATTGACGCGGTCGACGAACACGCGCCGTATCTCATCGACGTCGAGGTCGAAGGAGTCGATAAATTCGTCCACGCTGTTGCGGATGAATTTGACGTCGTTCTCCCGCTTCCTCTCGGCGTAGTCGGCAATATCGCCGATATTGCCGCTGTTCTTTTTCATGATGAGATATTGGAAGGCGAGCGTGCCGAACATGGCGGAAAGATACTGCTCGTTCGGCTCGGTGCTGCGCTCTATGTGCTGGACGCTGTACCCCACCTCGTCGTAGCTCTCGATGAACACCCAAAGCTCGACCGCCTTGCGGAAGTTTTGGTTTTTGGTGAGCACGTTGGTCATCTTGAGCGGCGGGCGGACGAGCGCACAGCCCGCAAGGCCGCGGATGAACTGCGAGGACTGGAAGCTATAGAGGATCTTGCGGATGCGCTCGATGCGCTGCATGGCGTTGAGTTGGGAGGTATCCGCATTCACCATGAGGTCCATGTCGGTGAGCCCTTGGTGGGGGGAATCGAATTGCATCGACATGTCGTAATGGAGCGTATCGATCCCGGCGACGAAGCCGCCCTCCATTTTGAGCTCGAAGCGGTCGGCGACGCCCTTTCCCGTCATGAGCGCGTCGAGGCGCTTATCGAGGAAGTACTCGAGCTTGCTCAAGAGGGTATAGATGAACCGATTCTCGTAGGTATCGAAGCTCTCCTCTTTGAGGACGTTGAGCATCTTCTCGGGGGTGACCTCGTCCCCCTCCACGCGGGCGATGAGGTTGGTGTGCTGGGCGAGGTGGCGGATGCCGTCCGTCGTCACCGTGCGCACCTGCTCGATGGGGGCGACCTCCTCTTGGTTTTTGATGAAGCGTTGCGGGTTGCGGATGATGTTGTCGAGCGGGATGATGGCGTTCTCGATGCTCTCGACCCAGCGAAGGTCGATGTTGCGCTCGACGAAACGCTCGTTCAAAGAGACGGTGTTCTCCCCGCTCTTTATGGCATTGAGAAAGTATGCGTAAAAATCGTCGGACTGCAAGTCCTGCATAAAGCCGTCTACCAGCCTATGATACAGACCGTCGATCTTGCTTTCGGTGCTCGCCATACTGCCACCCTACTCCCTTACACTAACTTCTTGAGCCGACGCAAATACGCCTTTGCCTCTTGCATGTTTTCCTCGCCGAACAGCTCGGAGAGGTAATTGATGAGCCCGTCGATCTCGTCGCGGATGAAGGCGAGGTTGAGGCCTTCGAATTTGCGGAAGATCTTGTTGGTGATGACGTAATCGAGCCCGTCGATCTCGGTGCCGCCGCAGGCGACGTAGGCGGGGATGAAGTCCCCGAGCTGCTTCACGATACGGTTACCGAAGGCGAGGCGGAAGTGTTCGATGACGTAATCGTCCAACTTCGCGATCTTTGCGAGCGTCTCTTCGCCCACCTTGTGGGTGACCTTAGCCTCGTCGAACATTTGCTGGAGGCGGACGGCGGAGACGTGCAGGGGGCCCGTTTCGGGCGCGTCGAAGGCGACGCCCTTGGTGTCGATATTGATGGGAATGGCACGGTCGTACACCTTATCGGAGATGGCGAACGTACTATCGTCGTTGTTCGCCGTGCCGACGTACCACATATTGGAGGGAAGGCGGAAGCGCCCGTTCTCCACATGGATGGGGTCTCCCGGCCAGCCGCTCGGGACGAGGTCGACCACCCACTCCTCCTGCGACGGCATTTCGAGGATGGAGAGCATCTCCGCGAAGTAGTACTCCACGCGGGCGATGTTCATCTCGTCGAGGATGGTGAGGTAGACTTTATCCGTGAAGGTCGCCTCGTACATGCGCTTCAAAACCTCGGTCTCCGAGAAGCGCTTGGTGAATTCGTTGAAGTAGCCGAACAGCTCGCTTCGATCCCTCCACGAGGGCTGGACGGAGGCGATCTGCGTGTCGTTCTCCATAAACTTGCCCCACGCATAGGGGAGCGAAGTTTTTCCTGTACCGGAGATACCTTGCAGAATGATGAGCCTCGTCGAGCTGAAGGCGGCAAGGAAGAGACGTATAACGCGGATGTCGTAGTAGAGGTGCATCTGCGAGCACGCGAAGTTGCGGAAGCGTTCGCAAATCTCCGAAAGCGAGGCTTCGTCGAACACTTCGGCGGTGCGGTCGTAAGTTTTGTAGAGCTCGTCGATCTGCGTGAGCTTGAAGAAGCGGCTCTCGCCCTCTTTGAGGGGGGTTTGGTCCTCCTCGGGGTGCGCTTCGCCCTCGCCCGTGCCGTCGAGCGAGATGTACTGCGAAGCGGGCACCCCCGCCTTGATGGCGAGAATGCGGTCCTTCTCCTTGGTGAGGCGCACCACCTGCCCGTTGAGGCTGCTCACCTCATTCAAAAGCTCCTGCGCGTTGGCAAGCGCCCTTCTCCTTTTCACCGCGCGGCGGATGAGCATGACGATGAGGAAGATGATGCCCGCCCACACGGCGAGGAGGATGAGCATGGTGAGGATGGCGAGGATCCACCCGCCCGCGCCGAATTCTCCGCCGTTGTCGCGGAAGAGCGCGATGAAGGTGGGGATATCCACAAAGGACCAAAGCCCGAGCCCGATGCCCTTGATGATCTCCCAAAATCCTCCCAAAAACTGTTGGAGCACGCCCATTAAAAATTGTACATATGCTTGCATAGTCTCTCCCAAGTGTATCGTTCACCCCGCGAAAAGCGGGAGCTGGGTTCGAGTTTATTCTTTCTTTTCCTCGGGGGAAGGGGTCGCCTGTTCCTCCGCGGGTTTTTCTGCTGCAGGTTTTTCTGCTGCGGCGGTTAACCCCTCAGTCTCGGCTTCGCCTCGACAGCTCCCCTCGGATAGGGGAGCCAAGGGAGCGGCGGCTTCGGCCGCTTCACTTGCTTCCCCTGTGGGGGGAAGGGCTTGCGCTTCGACCGCTTCACTTGCTTCCCCTGAGAGGGGAAGTACCCCGTCAGGGGGGATAGGGTTAAACCCCTCAGTCTCGGCTTCGCCTCGACAGCTCCCCTCGGATAGGGGAGCCAAGGGAGCGGCGGCTTCGGCCGCTGCGGGCTGTTCCTCTGCGGGAGCCAAGGGGTCGGCGGCTTCGCCCTCTGCGGACGGTTCCTCCGCGGGAGCCAAGGGTTCGGTGGGTTCCGCTTCCTTGCGCTGTTGTTCCAAATATTGGTCGATGATGGCTTGCCGCTGCTCGGCGGTGAGCCCGTCCTCTCCCCCTTCGAGTACCTCCGCGCGCTTCTCTTTTAGGTATATGGCGATGAGCCGATAGACCTGCCAGCCGATGAGCGCCACCATGGGTAAAACGAGGCACAGCACAAACCCGACGGGCTTGCGGAAGAAGTCGATGATCGCCCCGAGCGCGGGGAGACGGAATTTGTAGATGGCGACCACCTCGGTGCCGAGGCGGGTGCCGAAATCTTCGTCCGGGGCGTTGTCGCCGCGGGTGGTGTAGAAGAAGTCGTTCCCGACCTGTTCCACCTCCACGACGCGGTGCGTCTTTATAATTCGCTGCCCGTCTACACGGTCGTAGAAGGAGATGATGTCCCCCACTTCGATGACGGTATCTTCATCGGGCTGTACGCCTACGATCATGTCCCCCACTTTGATGGTGGGCTCCATGGAATCCGTCTGCACGCTGCTGAAGATGCAGCCGAAGAGGCTGGGCGGCTCGCCCGGTGCAGAGGAGGCATTCGCGATGATCATGACGATAGACAGCAGCAGAATGAATACGATGAGGACGTCGAGCGCGATACTGCCTATCTTTTTGAGGACTCTCATAATTTTTCCCTTGTATTTGCACGGCAGACGCGTCGGGCAAATTGCCCGACTCGTCTCCCGTCAAATATGTTGCGTTTGTCCCCCATCGGGGGGAGTGGATTATTCGGCTGCGACCGTGAATTGCAACGTGGTCTTAAACAGGTTACTTGCGATGGTGTTAGTGCAATCGGGGTCCTGTCCTTCGATCCACATGAACACAACGATTTGGGTGATTTGGCCGTGTGCAAGGGTGAAGTACTGCTCGCTTGCGCCATAAGTATGCGTGCCGCTGTCTGCACCGTCCATCTTGGTGAAGATTTCATTGTCGGCATACCTATCAAGGGGCGTGCTCGAATACTCTTGCTTTAAGGCATAATAGGTGAATTTAACGTTATCTTCCGCCTCTGCAAACTTCGTCTTGTAATCGGCAATACCCGCTTGCGTATGCTCTTTTTCGTTGGGCTCGAAGATGTTTGCCGTGCCTGTGGTCGTGCCATCCTTTGCAATCTGTACATCGGCGGCGTGCGCAGCACAAGAGCCATATTTCACAAACGCCATGCGGACTGCCAAATGACCAAAATCTGCACCCGTCTTGGCTTCGATCTTAGTCGTCCCCAACGTGACATTGAGATCGCTCTCGCCATTGTTACGGAAATACAGAGGGAATTGGACCCAGCCCTCCGTCGCCGTTGTAGACTTCGTGAGCTTCGCGCCGGCGTCGCCGCTCTCGACCTCGCCCTTGAAGAAGTTGAGCTTGACACTATCCGCCGACTCAATATCGCCACTGGAGAAATCAAAACCACCGTCCGTGGAAACGGGCTCCAACTTCTTCGTGCCTGAAGTGTACGCCGACAAAGCCGTAATGGTGGTCGAATCCAAGGTCGAGGACCATGCCTTTCCGTCAGCGGAGATTTCCAAACCGCCGCCCGCGGCGATCGTCATGTCGAATTCGCTGACTTTCGCGGTATTGCCCGTAGTGAACCATGCATAGGTCATGGTCGTGAGAGAAAGGACGGAGGCAAGCAGCATCGCCAATGCGGGGAGCATGGCTTTGCGCAATCCGCTCTTTTTCTTCGTTTCTTGCTTTGTTGCTTCTTGTTGCATTTTTTTCTTCTCCTTTTTTCGATTTTTTTCTTTTTTATATCGAGCCGTGCCCGATGGAACGCGGGAGGGGCATTTTCCCCGATGCGGCTCACGCCGCTGCCTCCCCTGCCACGAAGGTGAGGGAGAGCTTCACGTTTCCGCCCTTGATCTCGTCCCTGCACTCCGGGTCGTTGCCTTCCAACCAGATCACGACCGTGTACCGAACAACTTCTCCTGCCGCAAGCGGCTTGGTTTCCTCAAATACGACGTCTCCGTAGAACGGGGTGGTGTTGAGCTCGGGGAGCCCATCCGCCCCCACCTTGGCGTAGACCGTCTGCTCTCCGTTCCGCCAGACGGCGACGCGGATGGCCTCTTCCGCGTGGCGGAGGGAGGATTCGATGCGGAACGTCTCTTTGAGCTCGCAATCCGCCCCCTCGCTGCGCAAGTAGAAGCTATATGCAATGTAATTCGACGTGCCGTGGGCGCCGTCTGCCATGCTGTCGATCTCGGCGGGAATGCTCCTGCCGTCGATATTCGTCATGTACTCGATGGGCGGCACTTCGAGCCGCACGGTGGGAGAGGCGAAATCTTCGGTCTCCGAGAGGGAGATCTGCGCCGCGCCCGAGGCGGCTTTGTCGAAACTGATGCTGAAGCCCCCCGTCTCCGCGAGCACGCCCGCGCCGTAGATCATGAGGAAGAACAGTATCGCAACCGCGACGGCAATGGAGACGATCTTGAGCGCCATCGTGCCCTTTACCGCAGCCGCCCCCGCCTTCCCCGCGGGGATCGCCGCACCCGCAGCCGCCGCGGCCTTCTTGGCGCCTTTGGGGGAAGAAACCTCCCCCTGTTTCCCCCTCCTTGAAAAGGAAGGGGATTCTTTTTCTGCTCCTTTCGGCTCGGGGGTAGTTCCCTCCTTCGGGATCCCCTTCCCCTCGGCAGGGGTACCTTCCTTTGAGATCCCCTTCCCCTCGGCAGGGGTACCCTCCTTTGGGATCCCCTTCCCCTCCGGGGAGGGGGACGCAGGGGGAGGGGCGCTATTCCCCGGCGTCATCATCGGCGGATCTTTTTCGCTCACGATGCACCTCCCTGTTCAGCCAAGAAGCGGTACAGCCCGCTCTCGGTGATGTCCTCCCCATACAGCCCGCCGACGGCATACTTCAAGCCCATGCGCATGGCGGTCGCCTCGATCTCGCGCGTTTTCACGCCCTCCATCACGGCGTCGATATGTAAGTTGTTCGCGATCTTCACGATGCCGCTCACCACGCTGTAGGTGTTGGGGCTCTCCACCGTCTTTGCGGCGTTGCCCTCGGGCAAAAATACTTTGTTGAGGGAGAGCGTTTCGAGCGTCGTCATGATGGAAGAGCTCCCGCCGAAGTCGTGCACGGCGACCTGCGCCCCCATCGTGCGGAGCGTTTGGAACATGGCGGCAAGATCTACTTCCGACCCCGCGACTTCCTCCTCCCGCACCCCGAAGCAAAATTGCGACGCGGGAATGCCATACGTCGAGAGGATCTTTTCGAGCTCCTTGAAAAAGCCCTTGCGCTCGAATTGCTGCACGGAAAGGACGAAGGAAACGGGCGGGACCTCCGCCTTGCGCTTCAAAAGTCTTTTCAGGCAATAGCACACCTTGCGAAGGGCGATCTTTTCCACCTGCACGATGCTCCCCGTGCGCAACGACGCGGGCAAGAACACATCCTGCCGCACCACGCCGTAGTAGGGGTCGTTGATATACAGCTCGGTCGCGAGCGCGCGCATGGTGTTTTCGCGGATGTCCATGATGGGCTTATACCACACGAGCACGCCGTATTTGTCCCGCTTGCGGCGGTTGACCTGCTTCTCGTCGATAAAATCCACGAAGCCGCGAAGCGCCTCGAGGTCGGAAAGCAGAAGGGCGGCAAGCTCGCCGTCGAGCTTCCCCTCCACTTGCGATTTGAATTCTTCGACGGCGTCGTCGAAACTTACGCGGTGGCTGTTGCCGACGAACATCGCGTTGTCGAACGCGTCCGCAATGGCGGCGATGCGCCCCGTGAGGCTGATGTCCTTCCCCTTCTTCCCAAAGGGGAAACCGCTCCCGTCCAGCCGCTCGTGATGTTCGCCGATGGCTTGCAGGAGATAGGTCTCGAAGTCGTGCGCCTTGAAGGCGACGAGGAATTCCTCCACGTCCTTCTGCGCGATCTTGAGCCCTTCCTCCACATGGGAATAGTAGCTCTCGCGCTTGGCAACGGTCTTGCAATACTTTATATAATAGTTGTCGCGCGGGATGACGCTCTTTCCGATGTCGTGGAAATATACCGCGTCTGCAATTTTCTTCGCGTCGTACCCGCCGTCGAGAAAACGATCGTCGAGCTGAAGGCGTTCGAGGAGGAAATTGGCAAGCAGCTTTGTGCGCCGAGAATGCTCCCGAAGAGGCGTCGGGAGTTTGCGGACGACTTCATTCAGTTGTTTCTTGCTGATACGCGCTTTTGCCATTTCGGACCTCGTTCCACTCGTTCGGCGCACTCGCGCCGTTTTTTTCCAACGAAAAAAGCCCCACCCCCCCCTGCTACGCAGAGGAGTTTAAGGCGTTTTTCGGCTGGATCCTGCCGTAGGATATGCGATTGTATCGGCTTTTTTGTAGAAGCCCCTTTGTATTTTTTCATTATTATAAGGGATTCTCACCCCTCTGTCAAGAATTTTTTTGTAAAGATTTGTAAAAATAGTGGATTTTCTCACTCCATTTTCCCCATTTTTTCACTCTTTTGCATCGTTTTCCCCCTATTTCCGCATTCTTCCGATAAAATTTTTTTGCATGAAGCGCCCAACATGACGCGGTACCCCCGCCCCTCCCCCTGCGCCCCCCGCGCACCAAGGCGCGCACCTGCCCCTATTTATGGGGGCGGGTGGCGAGCGAAGCGAGACAGGTGGGGGCAAAATACCCACCACTCACTCGGGGCAACCCCCACCACCCGCTACGCGGGAGCCGCCCCCTTTCAACGGGGGCAGCTTCATGCCCGCCCCTGCGCCCTCGCGTCATTCTGCCCCGCCCGAGCTTCTTTTGTATTCCAAGGGCGGCACGAGCCCGTAGGGCGAAGTAGCGTAGCGAAGAATCCCGAGGATGAAAATTCGGACTTCGTTCTTCGGGATGTTTCGGTCGCAGAGCTCCCTCAACATGACGCGGTAGCATCTGCGGGTGTGCCACCCCCTCCCCCTGCGTCCCCCGCGCACCAAGGCGCGCACCTGCCCCTATTTATGGGGGCGGGTGGCGAGCGTAGCGAGACAGGTGGGGGCAAAATACCCACCACTCACTCGGGGCAACCCCCACCACCCGCTTCGCGGGAGCCGCCCCCTTTCAGCGGGGGCAGCTTCATGCCCGCCCCGCGCGCCCTCGCGTCATTCTGAGCGTAGCGAAGAATCCCGAAGATGAAAATTCGGACTTCGTACTTCGGGATGTTTCGGTCGCAGAGCTCCCTCAACATGACGCGGTACCCCCGCCCCTCCCCCTGCGTCCCCCACCCCAAAGGGGAGGGGGATAAAATGCGGAAAACAAAATCCCCTTCCCTTCAAAGGGGGCAGCTTTCATACAAAATCCCCTTCCTTTTTAAGGAGGGGGATACAGGGGGAGGTCAAAAGTAACCCGCCGGCTTAGCCGGCGGTTCTTCATTTTCGGGCATAGCCCTTGATTACTAGTCCGTGCGCCACGCG
>CANRHI010000061.1 GCA_947630365.1 uncultured Clostridia bacterium | reverse complement strand
CACCGCTCACTCGGGGCAACCCCCACCACCCGCTTCCGCGGGAGCCGCCCCCTTCAAGGGGGGCGGCTTTAAGGCAACCTCCCCCTCCTTGGCAAGGAGGGGTCGCGTGTTGTTTTGTCGGGTGGTCTACTTTGCTGCGCGGGGCCTTCCCGCAAAGCGGAACGCAAAGAGCGCCATGAGCAGCATAAACGTCACAAAACCGAACAAATAGACGGGCAAAACGGAAAAGCCGAGCGCGGCGCCGATCACGCCGAACAGCGGCGGGACAAAGGTAGAGCCAAAGTATGCGCTTGCCATCTGCGCGCCGATGACGGCGCCCGCATTCTCCTTGCCGAAGAGCTGCGGCGCAGCGTGAATAAAGCAGGGGTAAATGGGCGCGCAGCCGAATCCGATGACGAGGAAGGCGGCGACCGCCGCGAGGTAGGAGGGAATGGGCAAGAGCAGCACGGCAATGCCGCAGAGCAGGAAAATGCTCCCGAGGACGATCGTCCGCGCGTCCCCCAATTTGTCCGTGAAGAAGCCGAAGAGAAATCTTCCCGCCGTGATGCCGACGAAAAACAGCGCCCCGAAGCTCGCCGCCCGCTCTGCGCCGAGCCCCTCCACTTCGGCGAAATAGGTGCTCGCCCAGTTCATCGCCGTCGCCTCGGCGGCACAGTAGGCAAAAAAGGCGAGAAGGAGAAAGGGCACTCCCCTCTCCCGCACCGCGGCGAGCAGACCGACGGGCTTCTCCCCCGAAGGTTGAGGCCTCCCCGCGACCTTCCACACGGGAAGCGTGCAAAGAAGAAGGAGCGCGATGGCGAGCTGGACATACCCGACGAGGCGGTACCCGCTGCTCCATCCGCCGCCCGTGAGGGCATACCCCATGAGGAGCGGGCCGACGATGGTCCCCACGCCCCAAAAACAGTGCAGCCAGCTCATGTGCCTTGCCTTGTAGTGCAGGGCGACAAAGCTGTTGAGAGCGGCGTCGATGGCGCCTGCACCCAGCCCGTAGGGAACGGCGAAGAGCAGCAACATCCAAAAACGGGTACAAAAAGAAAAGCCGAAGAGCGCGGCGACCGTCAGAAAAACGCTGACGACGGTGACCGTTCCCGTTCCCAGCCTCCTCGTGAGTGCGTCCGAAAAGAGGCTCGAGAGAATGGTCCCGCCCGAGATGATCATGGAAACGATCCCCATGGAGGAGACCGAAACGCCGAATTCAACATGCATCGCGGGCCACCCCGCGCCGAGAAGCGGATCGGGCAGCCCGAGACTGATAAAGGCAAGATAGATGAGCGCAAGCAAAAGTCCAAACATGGAAAAGCGGTGTATTCACTCCCATTCGATGGTTGCGGGGGGTTTGGAGGTTATGTCGTAGACGATGCGGTTGGCGCGCTTGACTTCGCCGGTGATGCGGGAAGAGACGCGCTCCAAAACTTCGTAGGGAATGCGGGCGAAGTCCGCGGTCATGGCGTCTACGCTCGTGACGGCGCGAAGGGCGATGACGTTCTCGTAGGTGCGGAAGTCCCCCTGCACGCCCACCGTTTTGCTATCCGTGAGCACGGCGAAGTACTGCCAAATATCGCGCATGAGCCCCGCTTTTGCGATCTCTTCGCGGAAAATGGCGTCGGCGTCGCGCAATGTTTCGAGCTTCTCCCGCGTGACCTCGCCCATGATGCGGATGGCGAGGGCGGGTCCGGGGCAGGGCTGCCGCCAGACGATCTCGTCGGGAAGTCCGAGCTCGGTGCCCACCCTTCTCACCTCATCCTTGAAGAGGTCGCGGAGGGGCTCGACGATCTCCTCGAAGTCTACGACGTCGGGAAGTCCGCCCACGTTGTGGTGGCTCTTGATGACGGCGCTCTTCCCCTTTCCGCTCTCAATGACATCCGGGTAGATGGTCCCCTGCACCAAAAAATCGACCTTGCCGAGCTTTTTCGCCTCCCGCTCGAACACTTCGATAAAGAGCTTTCCGATGATCTTGCGCTTCTTCTCGGGGTCGGAAACGCCCTTGAGGGCGTCCAAAAACAGGTCGGCGGCGTCCGCCTTGATGAGGTTCATCTTGAGCCCGTCGCGGAACACCCTCATCACTTCCTCGGGCTCTCCCTTGCGGTGAAGGCCGTGGTCGACAAACACGCAGGTGAGGTTTTCCCCCGCGGCTCTGTGCACGAGCGTCGCGGCGACGGCGCTGTCCACCCCGCCGGACATGGCGAGCAGCACCTTCTTCCCGCCGATTTTTTGGCGGAGAAGGGCGACCTGCTCGCGGACGAAATTCTTCATCGTCCAATCCCCCTTCGCTTTGCAGACGCCGAAAAGGAAGTTTTTGAGAAGGACGTTCCCGTACTCCGAATGGACGACTTCGGGGTGGAATTGCACGCCGAAGATGCGCTTTTGCTCGCTGCCGAACACGGCGACGGGGCAGCCGCCCGTGCGGGCGAGGCGGGCAAATCCCTCGGGCAGAGAGACCACCCGATCGGTGTGGCTCATCCAGCAGACGCTCCTTTTGGGAATGCCCGCAAAGAGCGGGCTCTCCTCTTCGAGGACGAGCTCCCTTTTTCCGTACTCGCTCTCCTCGCCGCGGGCGACTTCCCCCCCAAGCGTGTGGGCGATGAGCTGCGCGCCATAGCAGATGCCGAGCACGGGGATGCCGAGCTCCAAAATTTCCCTTTGAATTTGGGGGGCGTCCTCCCCGTAGACGCTGCTGGGGCCGCCCGTGAAGATGATGCCGATGGGCGCGTAGGAAAGGATCTCCTCCTTCGTCATGCCGCAAGGCTTTAAGTCGCAATAGACGCCGTGGTCGCGCACTCTCCGCGCGATGAGCTGGTTGTACTGCCCGCCGAAGTCGAGCACCAATACTTTTTCGTGCTGCATAATTCTCCGTTTCAAAAACGCCCGAATGTTCGGGCGTCGAAGTCAATTCCTCACGGAATAGTTGGGGGCTTCCTTGGAAATGGAAATGTCGTGCGGGTGGCTCTCCAAGAGACCCGCGTTGGTGATGCGGATAAATTCGGAGTGCAGGCGGAGCTCCTCCACCGTCGCCTTGCCGCAATACCCCATGCCCGAGCGGATGCCGCCCGTGAGCTGGTAGACGATCTCCGAGACGCTCCCGCGGTAGGGTACGCGCCCCTCCACGCCCTCGGGGACGAATTTCTTGGAATTCTCCTGAAAATAGCGGTCCTTGGAGCCCGCCGCCATGGCGGCAAGGCTTCCCATGCCGCGATAGACTTTGAAACTTCTCCCCTGATAGAGCTCGATCTCCCCCGGGCTCTCCGCCGTGCCCGCAAGAAGAGAGCCGATCATGACCGCGCTCCCCCCCGCCGCGAGCGCCTTCACGATGTCGCCCGAGTACTTGATGCCGCCATCCGCGATGATGCGCTTACCGTGCTTTTCCGCCTCCTCCGCGCAATCCATGACCGCGGTGAGCTGGGGCACGCCGATCCCCGCGACCACGCGCGTGGTGCAAATGGAGCCGGGGCCGATGCCGACTTTCACGACGTCTGCCCCCGCCTCGATGAGCGCCTTTGTCGCCGCCGCCGTCGCGACATTCCCCGCGATGAGCGGGACGTTCGGAAACGCCTTCTTGATCTCTTCCACCTTTTGGAGCACCATTTTGGAGTGCCCGTGCGCGGTGTCGATGGCGATGACGTCTGCTTTCGCCTCCACGAGCGCCGCGACCCGCTCCATGGTATTGGCGGCGGTGCCGACCGCCGCGCCGACGAGCAGCCTTCCGTTCCTGTCGCGCGCGGAATTGGGGTATTGGATGCTCTTTTCGATATCCTTGATGGTGATGAGCCCCTTCAGATACCCGTCTTTATCGACGAGCGGGAGCTTCTCGATGCGGTGCTTGCCGAGAATTTTTTGGGCGGTCTCGAGCGTCGTCCCCACGGGGGCGGTGACGAGCCCTTCCTTCGTCATCACGTTCTCGATGGGCTGGTCGTAATTGGTCTCGAAGCGAAGGTCGCGGTTGGTGAGGATGCCGACGAGCTTGCCGTTCTTGGTGATGGGAACGCCGCTTATCTTGTACCGCTCCATGAGGGCGACCGCGTCCCGCACGAGGTGCGTCGGCTCGAGGAAGAAGGGGTCGGTAATGACGCCGTGTTCGGAACGCTTCACCTTGTCCACTTCCTTGGCTTGGTCCTCGATGGACATATTCTTATGAAGTATCCCCATGCCTCCCTCGCGTGCCATGGCAATGGCGAGACGGGATTCCGTTACGGTATCCATCGCCGCGGAGAGAATGGGGATATTGAGGGAAATGCCCTCGCAAAGGGTGGTACGGAGGTCGACGGAGCTCGGCAGGACCTCCGAAGCCTGCGGAATGAGGAGCACGTCGTCGAACGTGAGTCCCTCCTTCACGATCTTACTCATGTATGGTTTCCTCCAAGATTTTTACGATGCTCGAAAAGTCGGCGTTGCCGTCGTACCCCCCGCCCTGCAGGGCGGAGAGCAGCTCCCCGCAAAAGTCCTTGTCCTTTGCGACCGCCGCCGAAACGGAGAGCATGAGAAGGGGATTGCCCTCGGGAAATCCCTTCGCCGTCTCCCCTTCCGCAAAGCGGAGCGCCGCCGTCTTTTGTTCCTCCTTAGATGCGAGGCGGTATTTCACCTGCGCCGCCGTGGAACAGAGGTAATCGCGGTAGGAGTAGGCGGGAATTTCCCCCTCGGGCTGCACGCTCTCGCAATAGGCGGCAAAGCCCTCGCTCCTGTAGAGCGCTTCAAAGCGCTCGTCCGCCTTTTGGTCCTCGCCCTCTTCCGCACTAATAAGAAACGAGCGCGCAAGACATTCGAGGTCTCCCGAGCGCTCGTATTCCTGATAGGCGTATTCTCCGCTGAGCGAGGTCAGCCCCATCGATCCGCAAAGGGACATCATTGCCGCGGGCGCGCACAGCGAAACGATCCCGAAGAGGGAGACCGCCAACAGTACCGAGACGCCGAGGGTGATGAGCGCAGTTTTTACGATGAGCTTTTTCATTCGCAGCCTATTCCCAAACGATTTTTCTTATTTTATCACAGTATCCCGAAAAAAGCAACCGAATGAAAGGAAAAAAGTCATGCGGGGGCGGGGTTTTTCATACAGATAGTTTGATGAACAAAAAAATCCTTCTTCTTCCCGCCGTGCTCGCATTCCTTCCCTCCCTTGCGGCATGCGGGAAGCAATACGACTACACCGCCCACATCTCGGAGGCGAAAAGGGACATCTTCCGCGCCGAGACCGAGGAATTCACCCTCGTCCTTAGCTGCGTGGAGCGCGAGCACCCCTACTGCGCGGACGGCATCGTGTGCCCCAAATCGAACGTTGTGGAAATTTCCCTCACCCCCGCCATTTTGAGCGGCGCCGAGTATCAGATCTACGTCACGGGCAAAGGGGGCTGGGGCGGCGAGGCCTCCTTCCGCAACACCTTCGGCGACTACTTCCTGTCAAGGAGCGTGGAAGTTTTCCCCGAGCAAACCGTTTCCCTTCGCGTGGAGTGGGAAAACGAGGTGCGCGAGATCGCCGCCACGAGCGTGAAAAACGAAGCGACGCTCACGGTGGAAGAGGCGCTCTCCCACGCCGTAACCGCCGAAAAAGAGACGGTGGAGCGCATGTTCCGCGGGAAAAATTTCTGCGGGGAATTCTATGTGCGGCTGCTCCGTCGGGACAAAAATTATTACTATGTGGGCATCGTCGACGGGTCGGAGGAAATTTCCCTCCTCCTCGACGCCGAGACGGGAGAGCTCCTCGCCCGCCGCCCTCCAAAATGAGCATGAAAAGAGCCCCGCGGCACGCCGCGGGGCTCTTTTCATAGATAAGTTAAAATCTTATTTCCCGATTTTCACGCGCTCGTAGCTCTGCGCGGAGGAATTCCAACGCATCGTGTAGCAATCCGAGAGGTCTGCAAGCGAGACGACGGCGGTGAAGTCCGCCTCCACCTTCACGTCGAGGGCGTTGAAGCCTTCGATGGGCTCCTCGCCCGCCTTGATGTGCACCGTGCAGGTGAGGGAAAGCGGCAGATACTGCTTGTCGAATTCGTACTCGATGTCGACCTCGAGCTCGGCGCCTTCGCCGAGGATGAGCTCCGCGAGCCCGTTCTCTTCGAGAAGCCCGTCGACATACGTCTTTGCCATCGTGAGGAGCGCCTCGCCGCGAAGCTCGGGCGTGACTGCCCCGCCGAGGAGCTCCTCCCCGGGGACCTTGATATCGAGCATTTGGGCGATCTCCGCGATGGTGAATTCGCCGAAGGTCTCCTTCCCTGCGGGAAGCTGCCCCGCGAAGGCCTCTTTATCGTCCGAAAGGCGAAGCGCGTAGTCGAGCACGCTCTCCTCTGCTCCCGCCTCGGGAAGTTTCACGTCGATGAGGGAAAGGATATCCTTCGCCTTCACGTTCTTGAGGAGGGTATCCGCGAGCGCCTTGAAGTCCTCGCTCGCCAAAATCTGGCGAACGGTCGTATCGGCGGTCACATTGTCGAGTACCTTATTCGCCTGCGCCGCGAGCTTTTGCACCATCTCGCCGAGGGAGAGCTTGAGCGCATAGCCCTTCGCCGTCTCGGTCGCGGCGTCCGCAAGGAGCGCGGGGAGCGACTTCAAAGTGGTGAGCATGGAGGGGTCGAGCATCTGCGCCATGTCGCCGTCTGCGGAAGCCTTGGAGCTATCGAAGGAAAGCTCGCTCCCCGTCTTGTAGGCGGAGACGAGCGCGTCGTAGCCCTGTGCGGCGGTCACGCCGAGCGTTTTGTATTCGCCCGTCGCGGTGAACGTCTCGAGGCCGCGCACAAAATAGAGCATGTACTCGGGGTCCTCCTCCCCCATGGTGAGGTAGAGGTCGGCGGAAACGTCGTCCTTCGTCCCCTTCAAAAAGCCCTTCCCGGAGATGGGCACATAGGAAGCGGCGTTTGCGGGAAGCATGGAGCCCGAAACGGCGACCTCCGCATTGGTGTTGGTGTACGATTCGAAGGGATCGACAGGCTGCTTGGCGTTTTCGTCGGAGCCGTTTTCGAGGTCGCAGCCCGCAAAGCCGATCATCGCGCCGAAGCCGATGGCGGCCGTGAGCGCAAGACAAACAAACTTTTTCATGATGTCTCTCCTTGAACAGATTGTGTATATATTACAGCACATTTTGCCCCGATTGTCAACTCTTTGAAACGAATTTCAAAAAAATTTTTCGGCGGGGGCCGCATGGCGGCGCGAACAAGCGGGCAAAAACGCCCCGTTATTTCCCGACTTTTTTGGTGACGGACTCTCCGCTCTCGTCGTCGAAATACCGTGCGTAGCAGGCGGAAAGGTCGGTGAGCTGCACGCTCTCGCAGAAGGTGAGGCTCGCCGAGATCTGCGAGGAGGTCGTCTCCGCTTCCCCCTTTGATCTCCCGCTGTTTGTCCTCGTGAAGTCCATGGAGGCGGAGATCCCCGTCGGCTGCTTCTGCTTGTCGAAGCCGACGGTGATGGTAAAGCCGAGCGCTCCCTTCTCGCCGAAGAAGAGCTTCGCGAGCCCGTTCTTTTGGGAGATCTCGTTCACATAGTCCCTTGCGCTCTTGAGAAGCTCTTCGCCCGAGATGCCCTCCAGCGCCTCGGAGACTTCGCTTATGGTGAGCTCGGAGAAGGTCGTCGTCCCCTCGAAGGGGTTTCTCTTCATCGCGGAGGCAAAGAACGCCTCGTCGCTCGCGATGTCTACGACGTAATCGAAGGGCGTCTCCTTGTCGTCCTCGGGCTCGGGCAATTGCACGGGGAGCTCGGGGAACATGCCGCGGACGGCGGCGACGACTTCCTTCGCCGTCCTGCCGTTCGTCAGATCGCTCAAGAGCCCGACGACTTCCGTCTTTTGCAGAAGGGAAGCGACCTTATCCGAGGGGGAAATGCTGTCGAGCAGCTTCGTCGCCCTCTCTGCGAGCGCGGGAATGGCTCTGTCCGCCGTAACGGTGAGCTCGAATCCGCCGTCCGCCGCCTTTGCCTCGGCGTCCAACAGCCGCATCGCGTTCATGGCGAGCCGAAAGATCTCCTTCGCGGAGGTGAGATAGGCGGGCGCCTCCTCGCTTCTGAGCACGTTCCCGCCCTCCTTCCGGAAGGTCTCGAGAAATTTTTCGAATTCCCCGCGCTTCACCTCCTCATCGGCGGAAATGTCCTCCTCGTAGAAATTCCCGCCGCGCAAGAAGAACACACCGTTGGCATCGTACTTCCGGCTTTCGGTGACGTTTCCGCTCCCGTCGGAAGAGGTGATGACGTGCGTTTCGCCTTGGAAAAAATCGAGCGCGACGCCCTCCTCCGAGAAGGAGACGACGCCCTTGCCCGCGCTCGGGGAGTACGGCCCCCCCGTGAACGAGTCGGCGCTGTTCGCCTCGAAGGTAAACTCCATTCCCTTCACATTGTACGCCGAAAGCGACGAGATGAGCTCCTCTCTCACGCTCTCCGAGAGAACGCCCGACCCGAGGCCGCCTTGGTTGCCATCGCCCTCGTCCCCGAAATCGCATGCGGAAAGCCCGAACGTGCCGCCGAGCAGCATCACAGCCGAAAGCGCAAAACAAGCAAATTTTTTCATGATGTCTCTCCTCTCTGCGCCCGCCTCTTCGCGGGCCCGACTGTATTGTACTCCCTTTCCCTCAATTTGTCAAGCGCGCGATCAAACGCGGCTCGCATAGAGCGGGATCGTTCTTTCGTCGAACGCCGTAGGGTCGAAGCCGTCGCCGACCTTTTCCCATCCGCCGTCCTTTTCGTACAGCCAGCCGTCGAAAGTCCCCTCGGGGTCGTCGGGCGGGAACAGGACATCTTCCCAATAGAAAGGCCCTCCCTCTTCGATCTCGGCGAACGTCGTTTGAAGGAGCGCGCCGCCCTGCCCCTCGTACAGCTTGAAGATGTAGGTGGTGCTCCAAACGGCCTTGAACACTACCTCCGCGTCGGGCATGACGAATTGCCACACGTCGCCCTTTTGCATCACTTCGATCTCTTCTCCCACGAGCCCGCTTTCTTCGTCGTAACAGAACGCCTTCCAGCCGAGAAATTCCAAGGAAGTCACCTTTCGGTCGACGTTGGCAAGCTCCACGACATCCCCCGCGAAAAATTCCTCGCCGATCGGAAGCCCAAGTTGTCCCATGATTTCAATTCCGAGCATGTCCTCATCGCCGTACCAGATTTGGGTCAAGTGGTTGTCCGTCCGCTTCTCCCATTTGGCTGTGAGGACGACGTCTTTTGTCACGGTGTAGGGGGCGGAGGCGGCGGTCAGATCGCCCTCGGCAAACCACCCGAGGAAGAGGTGCCCCTCCCAAACGGGGGAAAGGAGATCGATCTCTTCGCCGCTGTCCACCGTCACCGCCGCGGGCGTTCTCGTGCTGCCCGCATAGCGCTCGTTACCGCACTCGCCCATGTCAAAGGAGACGGTGAAGATCTTCACCCACACCGCCGTCACGGTGAGGCTGCGTTCCACGACGATCTCGCTCCCCGCCTCTTGCGTCTCTTCTCCCACGAGCCAGCCTCCGAATCGCCAGCCCTCCTGCGGGGCGGGCGCCTCGGGAAGGGTGAGCATGTAGCCGTTGGCCGTGTGCGCCTCTTCGGCAGGCGGAACGACTGCGCGCTGTGCGGCCCGCGAGGGCTCGCCCAAGGAATACGTCACGGTGTAAATTTCCGCCCACTGCGCGGTGAAGGTGAGTCCGCCCTCTTGCATGGGCACGTTTTCGCCGCCCGAAAGCGTTTCCTTGCCGTTCACGCTCCATCCCAAAAAGTCGTACCCTGCGCGGGTGGGGATCTCTTGGGAAATTTCAACTTCCTCCCCCGCCGCATACAGCGTTTGGTCGGAAGGAACGCCCTCGGTCTCCTCCGCGCCGCCATCGTATGTCACGCCGAAGAGCTGCGTCCACAGGGCGGTGAAGGTGAGCCCGCCCTCCCGCATGGGCACGCGCTCTCCGCCGCGGCGCGTTTCTTCGCCGTTCACGCTCCAGCCCGAAAAGTTGTATCCCGCGCGGGTGGGGATCTCTTCGGAAATTTCAACTTCCTCCCCTACCGCGTACAGCGTTCGGTCGGAGGGAAGGTGTTCCGCGTCCTCCGCGCCGCCCTCGTACACGACGGCGTACACCCGCACCCACTGCGCGGTGAGGGTGAGCCCCTCCCTCTGCATCTGCACGGCGTCTCCGGGGAGCTTGGTCTCGGCGGTCTCCTTCACCCGCCAGCCCGCAAAGCGGTACCCCTCGCAAGCGGGGACGTCTTTGGAGAGCACGACGGTTTCGCCCGCCTCGTACAGTTCGCCGTCGGTGGGAAGCCCTTCGGCGGCGAGCTCGCTCTCATACGTCACGCCGTACACGCGCACGAAGCGCGGCTGCACGTCTACACGGCTCTGCGGCATGACGAAGCTGCCGTCCGAAACTTCCACGTCCCCCGTTTGGGTGAACACCTGCCAGCCCGTGATCTTATACCCCCGCTTGGCGGCGGGAAGCGGGCGAAGGACGACCTTTTCGCCCCATTCGACGAATTCCTCCGCGGGAGCGACTTCCTCCGTGCAATCGAGGTAGGCATAGATGAGCGGATATTTCACCTTTTCCCACACCGCCACGAGTGTGACGGCGGCCCGCACGGGGTAGTCCTTGGTATATACGGTCTCCTCGCCCTGCTCCTGCCAGCCGAGGAGCACATACCCCGCCCTCTTGTCGCTCGAGGTGGGAAGCTCGATGCTGCTGCCGACATCTACATACCGCGTCTCGGTGACGCCTTCGTCGTACAAAAACACGACGGCGACCTGATCGGGCGCCTTGATATTCGCCCGCACCGTCACCGTGTATTCCCCCGCGGGCAGCAAAAGCACGGAGGAGGCGGCATGGTCGGAGGGAGAGCCCTCCCCCGCCGTCACCGTCCAGCCGACGAATTCTCCCCGCGCGGGCGAAAAGCCCTCGGGAAGGGTGCCCTCCCATTTGCCCTCTTCCTCGTTCCAGACGAGCTCCATGGAGAGCCCCTCCGCGCCCTCGCCCTCGAAGCGGACGGCGGGCTTATACGGGGTGTATTTCGCCGTAAGGGTACAGTCTCCCGCAAGGACGAGCTTGCCCTCCTGCCTGTTTTCCTCCAAATACCACCCGTCGAAGGCAAAACCTGCGGGCGGCTCCACGGGAGCGGGAAGAAAATACTCGCTCCCCTTTTTGTATTTCTGTTCGACCGTCCCCGTGAGGTAGCCGTTCTCCGCCGAGCCGACGCCCAGCTCCAAGGTGAGCGAGACGGGCTCCTCCTCATCGAGCATCGCCATGCGCTCGCCGTCGTAGGAGTAGAAGTACTTGCCCTCCCACTCGAACACGGTAAACCCGCTCGGGAGAAGATCTTCTCCGAGAAGCAGCGCATACGGGCCGACGCGGAGGACGGAATACGTCCGCACCGCTGCCTCGCTCTCCCACGGGCCGCGGGTGGGAAGGGTCGCCGTTTCGCCGAGCGCCGCCTTCTCCTCGAACGCGAGCGGCGTGTTCTCGCCCGATACATTATAAATATAGTACTCCCCCGCCATGGGCTGC
>CANRHI010000060.1 GCA_947630365.1 uncultured Clostridia bacterium | reverse complement strand
AAAAAGTACGGCGGAGATTACGTTCCCGCCCATCTTGCCGTCATTCACCAGTACATGCGCGAATGTGCGGCGACGTGCGGGGGAATGATCCTCGGCTCGGATTCGCACACCCGCTACGGCGCCCTCGGCACCCTTGCCGTGGGGGAAGGCGGCGGCGAGCTGGTGAAGCAGCTCCTCAAGGGCACTTACGACGTCGCCCGTCCGCAGATCGTCGCCGTATATCTTCGCGGGAAGCCGCAAAAGGGCGTGGGCCCGCAGGACGTGGCGCTCGCCATCATCAAAGCCACCTTCAAGAGCGGATTTTTGAAGAACAAGATCCTCGAATTCGTCGGCCCCGGCATTTCGCACCTCTCGCAGGATTTCCGCAACGGCGTCGACGTGATGACGACGGAGACCGCCTGCCTCTCCTCCATATGGGAGACGGACGGGACGACGGAGGAATACTACAAAACGCACGGCCGCGCGGAGGACTACGCCCCGCTTCACCCCGTGCAGCCCGCCTTTTACGACGGGGCGGTCGTCGTCGACCTCACGCGCGTGGAGCCGATGATCGCGCTTCCCTTCCACCCCTCCAATGCCTACCCCATCCGCGAATTTCTCGAAAAAGCGGAGGAGCTCATCGCCAAGGTTGAGGAGGAGGGCAAAAAGCTCAACCCGAATTTCACCCTCAAGGGCATTTTCGAAAACGGAAGGGTGAAACTTGCGCAAGGCGTCATCGCCGGCTGCGCGGGCGGCGGATACGAAAATCTCGCCGAGGCGGCGGAAATTTTGCGGGGAAAGGAGACGGGCGAATTCGAGCTCGACATCTACCCCGCCTCCGTGCCCATCTTCGCGGGGCTCTCCGAAAACGGCTACATAAAGGCGCTTTCGCAGGCGGGCGCGGTGGTAAAGACCGCCTTCTGCGGCCCCTGCTTCGGCGCGGGGGATACGCCTCCCAACAACACGCTCTCCATACGGCATACGACGCGCAACTTCGAAAACCGCGAGGGGAGCAAACCGGGGGAGGGGCAGCTCTCCGCCGTCGCCCTCATGGACGCCCGCTCCATCGCCGCCACGGCGGCAAACGGGGGGTATCTCACCCCCGCGACCGAAATTATTTACAGTCGGCGGCTGAAGAAGTACCGCTTCGACGACAGCTCCTACCGCGCCCGCGTGTACCGTGGGGCGGGCAAGCCGCAAAAAGAGATCGAGCTCGTCTACGGTCCCAACATCGCGCCGTGGCCCGAGCTTGCGCCCCTTCCCGACGAGCTTCTCATCAAGGTCGTCTCTCGCCTCACCGACCCCGTGACGACGACGGACGAGCTCATCCCCTCGGGGGAGACCTCTTCCTACCGCTCCAACCCCGAGCGGCTCGCCGCCTTCACGCTCTCGCGGAAGGACCCTTCCTACGTTCCCCTCGCCAAGGAGGTGCGCGCGTGGGAGAAGCGGAGGAGGGAGACGGGGGAGACGCCCGAGGAAGTAAAACGCGAGCTTTGCGGCTTCCTTCCGCCGGATAGCGCGGCCCTCGGGAGCGCCGTCGTCTCGGTGAAGCCCGGGGACGGCTCCGCGCGCGAACAGGCCGCCTCCTGCCAGCGGGTGCTCGGCGGCGTCGCCAACATCTGCAAGGAATACGCCACCAAGCGCTACCGCTCCAACCTCATCAACTGGGGCATTTTGCCCTTCACCTGCGAGAAGCTCGACCTTTCCGTCGGCGACTACCTCTATATCGAGGGCATTCGCGACGCCATTTCCCGCGGGGAGGAGGAGATCTCCGCCCGCGTTCTCTCCAAGGGAAAGGTGAAAAGCGTTGTCCTGCTCCTTCAAGGGCTCACCGCGCGGGAGAGGGAAATTCTCCTTGCGGGGTCGCTCATCAACCTCAACAGGGAGGGGAAGGCATGAACTTCGAGGCGGCGGCAAAGATCATCGACCTGACTCCCTACCCCCGCCCCGCCCTCTTCTCGGCGGAGGAAAAAAAGGAGGCGTGCGACGAGCTTCTCAAATTTCTCCTCAAGGAAGCGGGGCTCATCGCGGCGTTTTCCGCCTCCTTCGAGAAGAAACGGCAGCTCGTTCGCGGGTACATGAACAGGCGCATGCCGCTCCCCATCCCGCCGGACATCCTGCCCGTGCAGGACGGGCTGTTCTGGACGGAGAGCGTGGAGCGGGGCATTGTCTCCATAGACGACCTTTCGCCCGCCAAGGGGGAAATTTACCTTTGGGAGGGGGATATCCGAAGGCTCGCGGCGGACGCCATCGTCAACGCCGCGAACGGCGCGCTTCTCGGGTGCTTTCAGGAGGGGCACACCTGCATCGACAACGTGATCCACTCCGCCGCGGGCATGCAGCTCCGCGACGACTGCGCGCGCCTCATGGCGGCGCGGGGACGGGAGGTGGAAGCGGGCGAGACGGAGATCACCCGCGCCTACAACCTTCCCGCAAAGTACGTCTTGCACACCGTGGGTCCTATGGTGCGGCGGACGGCGACGGCGGAGGAGAGGGCGGCGCTCCGCTCGTGCTACCTCACTTGCCTCGATCTCGCCGAGGAGGCGAAGTTAAATTCGGTCGCCTTCTGCTGCGTCGCGACGGGGGTGTTCAGCTTCCCGCGCGAGGAGGCGGCGGAGATCGCGGTGGGCTCGGTCGCCCGCTGGAAAATGCGCAACCCTTCGAGCAAGATGAAGGTCGTGTTCAACACCTTCCTGCCGGAAGATACAAAAACTTATTCGAATATCTTGAAAATTTTGTGACGCGGCGTCTGCCGCATGGAGGACAATATGGAAAACAGTTTGTTGCTTTCGGGAGGAGCCATCGCGGGCATCGTCATCGCCTGCGTGGTCGTGCTTCTCCTCATCATCGTAGCCATTTGGGCGATCTCTTGCCGCAACGGCATCTTCCGCCTCAAGAACACCGTCGACGAAGCGTGGGCGACCATCGATGTGCAGCTGAAGAAGCGGTACGACCTCATCCCCAACCTCGTGAACACGGTGAAGGGGTATGCCTCGCACGAACAGCAGACGTTGGACGCCGTCATCTCCGCCCGCAGCGCCGCCATGGCTGCCTCGGGAGACGGGAAGATAGCGGCCGAGAACGCCCTCTCGGGCACGTTGAAATCGCTCTTCGCCCTCACGGAAAGCTATCCGAATTTGAAAGCGGACGCGAGCTTTTTGGACCTGCAGAGGCAGCTCCGCACGGTGGAGGACGAGCTCTCCGCCGCCCGCCGCTACTACAACGGCACGGTGAAGGAATTCAACACCCGCTTCGACGTGTTCCCTTCGAGCCTCATCGCCCGCCATACGGGCCTGAATAAGCGCAGCTATTTCGAGCTCGAGAGCGCGGAGGAGCGCACGGCGCCCACGGTGAGCTTTTAAGAGATGAAAACGCGTTTTCGCCGCCTGCTCTTGCCGATCGTTGCGGCTTTCTTGCTCCTTGCCGCCTTCCTCCCCATGGGGAAGCGCACGGACGCGGAAGCGGCGGCATTTGCAGACCCCTATGCCTATACCCTAAAGGATTACTCCGTCTCGATCGTGGTGGAGGACGACCTGGTGCTCCATGTGACCGAGCGCTTCACCGCGCACTTCACGGGAAGTTTTTCCCACGGGCTCATCCGCGACTTCCCCTTGGGCGGCGGGCAGACGTATTCGGAATTCGAGGCCTCGTGCGACAATGCGGACTTCTCCCCCTACACCGAGAGCGAGGGCGGCGTGCTCTCTTGGTATCTTCGCGGCGAGGGGCTCGTGACGGGGGAGGACCGCACCTACACGCTCTCTTACCTCATCCATAGCAGGCTCATTGACGGCGCGCTGCCCATCGACGTGCTCGGCTACGGCTTCACGGCGGACATCGAGCACTTCTCCGCCCGCATCGTCTTGCCCGCGGGCTACACGGGCTGCGAGGTGTATTCGGGCGAAAAGGGCTCTTCGGTCGATCGCGTGAATGTCCCTCTTCTCGAGGAGAAAGAGGGGGAGAACACCGTTCTCTCCTTCGAGGGAGTGTTCCCCGTCGTCTCTTCCAACCAGCAAAACGGCACCCCGTGCACCTATGGCGTGACCCTCTCTTTGCACTTTGCGGAGGGCGCGGTGGAGGAGGCGTTCGATACGGCGCTTCTCTATGCCATCGTCCTCTCGGGCGTCTTGGTGCTTGCGGCGGTCATCTTGCGCCTTGCGGTGGGAAGGCAGCCGCTCCTCATCAAAACGGTCAATCTCTCCGCGCCCAAGGGCATGGACCCGCTCATGATGGGCAAGCTCATCGACGGGAAGGTGCAGACGGAGGACCTCGGCGCGCTCGTCTTTTGGTTCGCGGCGAAGGGGTACCTCACCCTCGACATGACGGACGAGAGCGACCCCGTTCTCACCCGCACCGAAAAGGAGATCGAGCCCGACATGCCCGCCCATCGGAAAGTGTTCTTGGAAGGGCTGTTTGCCGAGGGAAAGGGGGTAAAAAAGCGCGTACATATGAAGGAGCTCTCGGGGAGCTTCTACCCCTCCGCGCAGGCGGCGCGCCACACGGTGGAAGCGGCGGCGGGCAAGCTGTATAACGGGAGGGGGACGGCAGTCCTCGTCCTCGTCTCCATCCTCGCCTTCTTTATCGCGGGGGTGTATCCGCTCATCTACGGCATGGTGACGGTGACGGGGGACTATATCTTTTGGGGTCCGCTCTTTTTCACCGCCCTCGCCTTCGTGCCCAATGCGCTTTTATACCGCCTCGCGGTGCGCATGCGCTTCAAATGGAAGAAGTGGGTGTGCGTGCTGCTCGGAGCTTTCGGGCTCGTCATCGGCGGAGTCTCGGCGCTTCTTTCCGCGCTCTTACTTACGGGCGCGGCGATGTCCGCCGCCGTGGTCGCCATTCCCATCGCCGCCGCTGCCATCGCGGGGGCGCTCGCGGGGGCGTGCCTCGTGCGGACCAAGCAGTATTCCGAACGCCTCGGGCAGATCCTCGGCTTCCGCGACTTCATCCTCTACACCGAGAAGGACCGCATCTCCTTCATGATGAAGGAGGACCCCGAGCTCTACTACGACATTTTGCCCTACGCGCAGGTGCTCGGCGTGAGCGATGTGTGGACGGAGAAATTCGAGGGGCTGGATCTGCAGCCGCCCGTCTATTACACCTGCCCGAGCGGGGCGGTGTTCGATTACCTCTACTGGAGCCTCGTGTTCCGCTCCTTCAACCGTAGCTTTGCAGTCATCTCCGCGCCGCCCGTCTCGCACACGGCGACTTCGGGGCACGCCAACTTCGGCGGCGGGGGCTTCGGTGGCTTCGGCGGCGGAGGGTTCGGGGGCGGCGGCATGCGCGGCTGCTAAGATCCCGCAAAAGGAGAAATTTCCATGCAGAAGAAAACCTATGTGATCGCCCTCGACGCGGGCACGACGAGCGTGCGGGCGTTTCTCTACGACGTAGAAAAGGGCGCGTTCGTGTACGGCGCGCGGCAGGAAGTGGGGCAGAGCTTCCCGCAGCCCGGTTGGGTGGAGCAGGACGCGAACGAGATCTTCTTCAAGGCGGCGTATGCCCTGAACGCCTGCATCTCGCGTGCAGACGGGGAGATCGCGGGCATCGGCATCGCCAACCAAAGGGAGACCGTCGTCCTGTGGGACAAGGAGACGGGGGAGCCCGTTTGCCCCGCCATCGTGTGGCAGTGCCGCCGCACGAGCGAGATGTGCGCAAACCTTCCCGAAGAGATCGTTTCCCGCATCAAGGAAAAGACGGGGCTGCTTCCCGACGCGTATTTTTCCGCCAGCAAGATAAAGTGGGTGCTCGACAACGTCCCTTCGGCGCGAAAACTCCGTGAAGAGGGGCGGCTCGCCGCGGGCACGGTGGATTGTTACCTTCTCTACAAACTTTCGGAAGGCAAGGTGTTCGCGACCGACGTCACCAACGCCTGCCGCACCATGCTGTTCGATATCCACACCCTCGAATGGGACGAAGAGCTCCTCGCCTACTTCGGCGCGACGAGGGAGATGCTACCGAGGGTGCTTTCCTCGGACGCCGACTTCGGCACCGCCCTCATCGGGGGAAGCCGCATCCCGCTCGCGGGGGCGGCGGGCGACCAGCAGGCTGCCCTCTTCGGGCAAGCGGCCCTCTCCCGCGGGGACGGGAAGATCACCTACGGCACGGGGCTCTTCCTCCTCTTCAACACGGGGGAGGCGTGCGTCTCTTCGGGGCGCGGCATGCTCACCACCATCGGTTACCGCGTGGGCGGAAGGACGGTCTACGCCTTGGAAGGGAGCGCCTTCAACGCGGGGAGCGCCGTCCAGTGGCTGCGCGACGGGTTGGAAATTCTCCCCTCGAGCGCGGAGAGCGAGCGCATCGCCTTGAGCGTGGAAGATTCGGGCGGCGTGAGCTTTGTGCCCGCCTTCACGGGCCTCGGCGCGCCCCATTGGGACAGCGAAGCGCGGGGGCTTCTTTGCGGCATCACGCGGGGAACGACGCGGGCGCATATCGTGCGGGCGGTGCTCGAGAGCATCGCTTGCAGCGCGCGGGAGCTCCTCGAATGTATGGAAAAGGACAGCGGAATTTCCCTCCGCGAGATCAAGTGCGACGGGGGGGCTTCCGCCAACAATTTCCTCATGCAGTTGCAGGCGGATATCCTCGGGGTCGCCGTCAACCGCCCCGCCGAGCTCGAAAGCACCGCGCTTGGCGCCGCGTACCTTTGCGCCATCTCCTGCGGGCTGATGGACGTGGAGGAGGTCGCAAGAAGGCGCGCCTCGGAGCGGGTGTTCTCTCCTTCGCAGGATCGCAGCAAGGCGGAGGAGGTGTTTGCAAAGTACCTCTTCGCCGTCCGCCGCGCCTTGTTCAAGGGCTGATCTCGGGCGGAGAGTAACGCCCTGTATCAAGAAAGTCGGAACCTCCCCCTGTATCAAATAAGTCGGAACCTCCCCCTGTATCCCCCTCCTTACAAAGGAAGGGGATTTTTTTCTATTGTTTATCCCCTTCCCCTCCTCTTTTGGTTGGACGCCGCCATCGGAATCCCCTTCCCCGCTTGCGGGGAGGCACCCGTAGGGCGTGCCTTGCTGGGACGCAGGGGGAGGGGCACCGCAGCTTGAAGCCCTCCCCCCATTCACCTCGGGGCGTGCCCTTGCATAGCATGGAGAGGAACAAAACGGCGTTTGGGAGGGCATTGTGGGAAAATATTTCGGCACAGACGGCTTCCGCGGGCGGGCGAACGAGTCGCTCACCGCCATTCACGCCTTCCGCGTGGGAAGGCTGCTCGGCTACGCGTTCGGGCGGGGCAAGCGCGAGCGGGCGCGAATTCTCCTCGGGAAGGACACCCGCCTCTCCTCCTACATGTTCGAATACGCCCTCTCGGCGGGGGCGACGGCTTCGGGCGCAGACGTCTACCTTCTCCACGTCACGCCCACGCCCTCGGTCTCCCACCTCGTGCGGACGGAGGGCTTCGACTGCGGGGTGATGATCTCCGCCAGCCACAACGGCTTCGAGGACAACGGCATCAAGCTCTTCGGCAGCGGCGGGGAGAAGCTCGACGACCGGCTCATTTCCCGCGTGGAGGACTATTTGGACGGGGGAAGCCTGCCCTTCGCGACGGGCGAGCGCATCGGTAGAACGGTGGATTTCGTCGCGGGGCGGAACCGCTATCTTGCCTACCTTCTCTCCCTTGCGCGCGTCTCCTTCCGCGGGGTGCGCGTGGGGCTGGACTGCGCCAACGGGAGCGCGTGGCAGGTAAGCAAGGCGGTGTTCGACGCCCTCGGAGCGCGCACCTTCTGCATCGGGGCGGAGCCGGACGGGACGAACATCAACGGCGGCTGCGGCTCCACCCATATCGAAGCCCTCCGTTGCCTCGTCGCCGAGAGGGGCTTGGACGTGGGGTTTGCCTTCGACGGGGACGCCGATCGCTGCATCGCCGTGGATGAAAGGGGAGACGTCGTCGACGGCGACGGCATTTTGTACCTCGTCGCGAAGTACATGAAGGGCAAGGGCGAGCTCGAAAACAGCGGCGTGGTCGCCACCGAGATGAGCAATTCGGGGCTCAAAGAGAGCCTCGCGCGGGAGGGAATTACGGTCGTTACTTGCGATGTGGGCGATAAATTCGTGTGGGAAAGCATGTGCCAAAACGAATTCCCCCTCGGCGGCGAGCCTTCGGGGCACGTCATCTTCCGCAAGTACGCCGTCACGGGGGACGGCATCCTCACCGCCCTCAAGATCATGGAGGCGATGCTCGAGAGCAAGTGCCCGCTCTCGTGCTTTCTCGAAGGCTTCAAAAAATACCCGCAACTTTTAAGGAGCGTGCGGGTGCGGGAAAAGGAGCGGGTGCTCCGCGACGAAGGGGTGAAGGCGGCGCTTCTCGAAGGGATCGAGGGGGGAAGGCTGCTCCTTCGCGCCTCGGGGACCGAGCCCGTCGTGCGGATCCTCGCCGAGGGGGAACGGGCGGAGGCGCTTTCCCCCGCCGTGGAACGGTTGGAGCGCGCCGTGCGGGCGGCGGAGGAGGGGCTGTAATGTGCGGCATTGTGGGGTATTTGGGCAAAAAGCAGGCGGCGGGGGCGCTCCTTGAGGGGCTGTACCGCCTCGAATACCGCGGCTACGACTCGGCGGGCGTCGCCGTGATGGACGAAAACGTCATCCGCATCGTGCGGCGCAAGGGGCGGGTGAAGGAGCTCGAGTGCGCAAGGCACTTGGTCGGCAACATCGGCATCGGGCACACGCGGTGGGCGACGCACGGCAGCCCGAGCGAGAAGAACGCCCACCCGCACAGGTTTGGGCGCGTGGTGCTCGTGCACAACGGCATCATCGAGAACGCGCACGCCCTCAAAGAGGAATGCCTTACGCGCGGGGAGGAGTTTTCCTCCGAGACGGATAGCGAGGTCATCGCCCACCTCATCGAGCGTTATCTTACGGGCGACCCTTTGCTTGCCATAAAGAAGGCGTGCGAGCGGCTACAGGGCTCCTATGCGCTCGCCGTGCTCATTGAGGGGAAACACGCCATCTACCTTGCAAGGAAAAAGAGCCCGCTGCTCGTGGGGAAGGGGGAGGCGCTTCTCGTCGCGAGCGACCTTCCCGCCCTCGGAAATATCTCCCACGCGTATGCGTTGGAGGACGGGCAGTTTGCCCTCCTCAAGGGGGATGAGATCGCGTTCTACGACGGGGAATTGAGGCCCGTTTCCCCGAAAGAGATCGCGTTTGACCGCGAAGAAGGGGAGAAGGAGACGCTCTGCTTCGAGCACTTCATGCAGAAGGAAATGGCGGAAATTCCCGCCGTTTTGGCGAGATCGGAGGTCGATTTTGCCACAGACTCTCGTTTTTCGGACTTTTACAGAGTACTATGTCAGACAGAGTACATCCAAATCGTCGCCTGCGGGACGGCATTTCACGCGGGACTGTGCGCAAAGGAGGCGATAGAGCGCCTCGCCCGCATTTCCTGCGAAGTGACCGTCGCCAGCGAGTACCGCTACCGCGACCCCATCGTAAAGGAGAACACCCTCTGCATTGCCGTGAGCCAAAGCGGGGAGACGGCGGATACCATTGCGGCGGCGCTTCTTAGCAAGGAAAAGGGCGCGCACCTTGCGGCGCTCACCAACGTCGCGTATTCCTCGCTCACCCGCGCGGCGGACAGCGTGCTTTGCACGAATGCGGGAAGGGAGGTCGCCGTCGCCGCCACCAAGAGCTTCAACGCCCAGCTCTTTGTGCTGTACTCCGTCGCCCGCGCGCTTGCCTTCTCCCGCGGGAGGGAGGCGCCGCCCATGCAGTGTTTCTCCGCGCTTGCCTACCGCGCCCTCGAGGTGGCGGAGGAGGTGCGGAGCTGGACGCCCTTTTTTGCCGCGGCGAAGAGCGCGTACTTCATCGGCCGCGGGGCGGACTACGTTGTGGCGCTCGAGGGCAGCCTCAAACTCAAGGAGATCAGCTATCTTCCGAGCGAAGGGTACGCCGCGGGGGAATTGAAGCACGGCACGCTCGCCCTTCTCGAAGAGGGAACGCCCGTCGTCGCCATCGCAACGAACGAGGATCTCGCCGAAAAGACGATGAACGCCGTCCATGAGGCGAGATCGCGCGGGGCGCAGATCTTTCTCGTCACCACGCTCCCGGGGCTCGCCGCGAGGGAGGAGCACAGCGTTCTGCTCCCGCCCATAGACGAGGTGTATTCGCCGCTCATTTCGGTCATCCCCCTGCAAAAGCTCGCCTACTACACCGCCCTCGCCCGCGGCAACGACCCCGATAAACCCCGCAACTTGGCAAAATCCGTCACGGTGGAGTGAGGGGGAAGGGTGGGGGTGAGTGGAAGCCCTACCCTTCACGGAAGGGGAATAGTTATTCGAGAATCCCCTTCCTTTTTAAGGAGGGGGAGACAGGGGGAGGTTCCGCATCATTCCGCCCCCGCGCCACCGCGTCATTCTGAGCCCCCTTGTGGGGCGAAGAATCCCGAGGATGAAAATTCGGACTTCGTTCTTCGGGATGTTTCGGTCGCTCCGCTCCCTCAACATGACGCGTTGTACCCCTTCAAAGGGGGCAGCTTCACGCCCTCCCCCTCATGCAGAGGGCGCACCGCTTCCATGCAACGCAAAACCCCCTCCGGGCGGCGGAGGGGCACATGAGGTTGCGATTTTTTACCCCACTCTTCGGACGAAGGGGTGATAGTCGAGGATCTTTTCGATTTGTTCGAGCGCGTCGTCGGGAATGGCGAGCCCGCTTGCCGTGGCGTTTGCGGTGAGCTGCGAGGCCTTGCTCGCGCCCGTGATGACCGAGCTTATCTGCTTTTTGCGCAAGATCCACGCGAGGGCGAGCACGGAGAGGGGCACGCCGAGGCCTTCCGCGACCTTCAAAAGCGCCTCGACCTTCTCCAAATTTTCCTCGGTGAGCAGTCGGTTGATCTGTCTATCCGCCTGCCAAGTGGCGCGCGACCCCTCGGGAAGGGGCATTCCCTTGCGGTATTTCCCCGTGAGAAGCCCCTGCGCAAGGGGGGAGAAGGGCACGACGCCGAGCCCGTATTTTTCGCAGATGGCGAGCATTTCGTCCTCGATATAGCGGTCGGTCATGTTGTATTGGGGCTGGATGACGGCGGGCAGGACGAGCCCATTCTCCTTCGAGATGTGGATGGCTTCGGTGAGCTGCACGGGCGACCATTCCGAGACGCCGTAATATAAAATTTTTCCCTCGCGGACGAGGTCGGAGAGCGCTTGCACGGTCTCCTCGATGGGGGTCGTCGGGTCGAAGCGGTGGCAAAAGTAGAGGTCGAGATAGTCGAGCCCCATGTTCTTGAGCGACGTTTCGAGCTGTTCTTTGATGTGCTTGCGGGAGAGCCCCCACTCGTTCGCGCCCCGCCCCATGGGGAAGAACACCTTGGAGGAGACGACGTATTCGCTTCTTCTGTGTTCTTTGAGGACTTTGCCGAGGAAGCGTTCGGCTTCGCCGCCCGAATAGGCGTCGGCGCAGTCGAAGAAGTTGACGCCGAGGTCGAAAGCGGCGTCGACCGTCTTTTTTGCCGTCTCGACGGCGGCGCTGTCCGCAAGGTTTGTGACCCAGCTTCCGAGGGCGATCTCCGAGAGCTTGAGCCCCCATTTCCCGAGATTTCTGTATTGCATGGTTTTCTCCTTTTTTGGGTTTTTATTGGGGAGCCCTACCCTTCGTGGAAGGGGAGGGTGGCTGCCCTCGGGCAGACGGGTGGGGATGGGAGTATGTGGAGCGAATTG
>CANRHI010000059.1 GCA_947630365.1 uncultured Clostridia bacterium | reverse complement strand
GATAGCAAGGCACTCTCCTCGGGGCAGGGGCTTCTCGTGATGAAGGCGTGCGACCTCGTGGAAAAGGGCGCGAACGCGGAGGAGATCGAACACGTTCTCTTGAGCCTGCGCGACAATGTAAATACCTCCTTCATCCCCGATCGCCTCGATTACCTCTTCAAGGGCGGCAGGTGCTCGCGCATGCAGATGTACGGCGCGAACATCCTCAAAATACACCCGCTCATCGAGATGCAGGACGGCCAGCTCGTCGCCGAGAAGAAGTACCGCGGCAGCATGGAGAAGTGCATCGGCGCGTACATCGAGGACCTCGCCGAGAAGTACCCTTCCTACGACAAGACGCGCTGCTTCGTCACCCACAGCAGCGCAGACGAGCCGCTCGTGGAATTCGCCAAGAAGAAGGTGAAGGAGCTCTTTACCTTCGACGAAGTGATCGAGACGGTCGCGGGGTCGGTCATCACCGGGCACTGCGGCAGAAATACCCTCGGCGTGCTCTTCATCGCACAGTAAAACGGGGAGCGTTCTCATGGAAATGTTCTATACGGACGCCGACCTCTATGGCGCCGTGATGCAAAAGCGCCGTATCCTTGCGGTGTTCTACGCGGTGACCGCCGTGTGCCTTGCGGCGTTCATTTGGCTCATCGTGTACTATGTGGGGCTCCCGTATGAGGACCCCAACCAGGATTGGACGATGGCGCTCGCGTGTATCGACGTGGGGCTGTATGTCATCTTCTGCTTCATCTATATGGGCATCTGCTTCAAGCGCAGCCATGCCTATTGCAAGATGCTCATGACCATTTCGGAGGGGCTCAAGGAATACGCCAAGCTCCCGTTCCTCGGCATCGACGATTGGACCACGCGCGACGGGGTGGATGTGAACGTCGCCCTCTTCGCCGCCAAAAACATCAAGCGGGACGAGGAGATGGTCCGCCAAATTTATGTGGACGGCGAGAAGGACTTTCCCGCCTTCACGGTGGGAAAGTATGCGCGGCTCATCACGAACGGCAACCTTCTCATCGGCTACGAGCTCACGGACGAGCTCAAAGAGGAAGAGCGGGAGGCTCCCGTTTCTCCCGCGAAGGAGGGCTGATATGCACGCAGTCGTCACGGTCACGGGGACGGACAGGAGGGGGATCATCGCCAAGGTGAGCGCCTTCCTCTTCGAACATGGCGTGAACATCGAGGACATTTCCCAGACCATTTTGGGCGGGCAATTTGCCATGATCATGATGGTCGACGTCGAGGAGGAGACCGATTTCTCCCGCCTCGCGGAGGAGCTTTCCATGGAGGGGGAGCGCATCGGCATGAGCATTCGCCTGCAGCACGCCGCCCTCTTCGACGCAATGCACACGGTCTGATATGTTTGATACGGGTCAAGTGATCGAAACTATCGAGATGATCGAACGCGAGCACCTCGATATCCGCACGGTGACGATGGGAATTTCCCTCCTGCCGTGCATCCGCGAGGGGGCGAAGGAGACCGCCGCGGCGGTGTATGAGCGCGTTCTCCGCCTTGCGGAAGGGCTCGTTCCCACGACGGAGGCGCTCTCCCGCGAGTACGGCATCCCCATCGTGAACAAGAGGGTCTCTGTGACGCCCGTTTCCCTCATCACGGCGGCGTTCCCCAAAGAGAGCCCGCTCGTGGGCGAGGCGCTCGACAGGGCGGCGGGGGAGCTCGGCATCGACTTTCTCGGCGGCTATTCCGCCCTCGTGCACAAGGGCACGGCGGAGTACGAGGAGAAATTCCTTTCCACCATTCCCGCGGTGCTCGCCTCCACCAAGCGGCTGTGCGCCTCGGTGAACGTGGGCTCGACGCGCTCGGGCATCAACATGGACGCCGTGAAAGAGCTCGGCGGCATCGTGAAGGAGACGGCGGAGCGCACAAAGGAGCAAGGCGGCATCGGCTGCTGCAAGCTCGTCGTGTTTTGCAACGCGGTGGAGGATAACCCGTTCATGGCGGGCGCCTTCCACGGCGTGGGGGAGAGCGATACCGCCATCAACGTGGGCGTTTCGGGCCCCGGGGTCGTGCACCACGCCCTAAAGGCGTTGGGGGAAGCCGACCTCACCGAGGCGGCGGAAGTCATCAAGCGCACCGCATTCAAGATCACACGGGCGGGGCAGCTCATCGCAAAGGAAGCGGCAAGAAGGCTGAACGCCCGCTTCGGCATCGTCGATCTCTCCCTTGCGCCCACGCCCGCGCGGGGGGATTCGGTCGCCCACATTTTGGAGGAGCTCGGGCTCTCTTCGGTGGGCTGCCACGGCACGACGGCGGCGCTCGCCCTCCTCAACGACGCGGTGAAAAAGGGCGGCGTGATGGCGTCCTCCCGCGTCGGCGGGCTCTCGGGCGCGTTCATTCCCGTCTCGGAGGACATCGGCATGATCGAGGCGGCGGAGAAGGGGGAAATTTCCCTCGGCAAGCTCGAGGCGATGACCGCGGTCTGCTCGGTGGGGCTCGATATGATCGCCATCCCCGGCGATACGCCCGCTTCCACCATTTCCGCCATGATCGCAGACGAGGCTGCCATCGGCATGATAAACGGCAAAACGACGGCGGTGCGCGTCATCCCCGTTCCCGGGAAGGGCGTCGGCGACGCGGTCGACTTCGGCGGGCTCTTGGGGCACGCGCCCATTCTGCCCGTCCACGGCGGGAGCGCGGAGAAATTCATCTCCCGCGGCGGGCTCATCCCCGCACCCATCCATAGCTTCAAAAATTAAGTTTTCAAGGAGAGATACAATGCAAAGATCGGAGGTCCCCGAAAAGTACAAATGGAAGGTATCCGACGTGGTCGCATCGGACGAGAAGTGGGAGGAGGATTTCTCCGACCTCGAGAAGAAGTTGGACTTTGCCGCCTACCGCGGCACGCTCGGCAGCGCGGAGGGGTTACAAAGCTACTTCGCGGCGGAGGAGGCGTTCACGCTGGAGGCGCTCAGGCTCTTCCTCTATGCTCAAATGCGGCGCGACGAGGATGTCCGCATCACCAAATACGGCGGGTATGTGACCAAAATCTATGCGCTCTTCACCCGCTTCGAGGCGGAAACGGCGTTCGCCACGCCCGAGCTCACCGCCCTTTCGGACGAGGCGCTCGACGCCTATATCGCCGACCCGCGCTTCAAGGACTACGACTACCGCCTCTCCCGCATCAAGGCGAGCAAGAAGTACACCCTCTCGGAAAAGGAGGAAGTCATCTTGGCGCAGGCGGGCGAGCCCCTCACCACGGCGAGCCTCGTCTTTATGATGCTCGACAACGCCGAGGTGGATTTCCCCGAGATCGAATACGGCGGGGAGAAGGTCAAGCTCTCGCACGGGCTGTACTCCGTCATCATGAGCGGGAAGGATAGGGAGAAGCGCAAGGAGGCATACGAGCTGTACTACTCCGCCTACCGCAAGCTGCTCGGCACCATCGCGACGACGTACTTCGGCAACGTGCAGAAGGACATCTTCTACCAGCGCACGCGCGGGTACGAGAGCTGCCTCAAAATGGCGCTCTTCGAGGAGGACGTGGATGAGAGCGTGTACCGCAACCTCGTCTCCTGCGTGCACGCCGCCGCTCCCCTCATGCACCGCTACATTTCCCTCCGCAAGAAGGTGATGGGGCTGAAAACGCAATATATGTACGATATTTATCCCTCCCTCGTGGAGGACGCCGAGCTCAAGCTCACCTACGAGGAGGCGTTCGATCTGTGCCTGAAAGGGCTTGCGCCGCTCGGAGAGGAATATCTCGCCCTCTTCCGAAGGGGAAGGGACGAGGGCTGGATCGACGTCTGCGAGACGGAGGGCAAGCGCAGCGGCGCGTACTCCAACGGCATCTACGGCGTTCACCCGTTCGTGCTTCTCAACTACCAAAAGACCACACACGACGTATTCACCATCGCGCACGAGATGGGGCACTCGCTGCACACCTACTACTCCAACCAAAACCAGCCCTTCGCCAAGGCGGACTACAAAATTTTCGTGGCGGAGGTCGCTTCCACCGTCAACGAGGTGCTTCTCCTCAAGTACCTCCTCAAGACGACGGAGGACGAGACGCTGAAAAAATACCTCCTCAACTACTTTATCGACATGATCCGCACGACGCTCTTCCGCCAGACGCAATTTGCCGAATTCGAGGAGAAGGCGCACGAGATGGCAGAGAGCGGCGAGCCGCTCAATAAGGACAATCTCTCCGCCATGTACCGCGCCCTCAACGAGGCGTACTACGGCCCGGACATCGTGCACGACGACAATATCGCCACCGAATGGGCGCGCATCCCGCACTTCTACACCTCCTTCTATGTGTACAAGTACGCGACGGGCATCACGGCGGCGATCTGCATCGCCAACCGCATCCTGAAGGAGGGCGAGGCCGCCGTGAAGGACTACAAGAAATTCCTCTCGGGCGGCTGCTCGACCGACCCCGTGTCCCTTTTGCGGCTCGCGGGCGCCGACCTCACCAAGAAGGAGACCTTCGCCGCGGCGATGGCGGAATTCGAGCAAGCGCTCGGCGAATTCGAAAAATTGGCGTAAAGAACGCCCGACGAAAGTACAGAGGACTACCATGGCAAACAATCAGATGCCGCACAATTTAGAGGCGGAAGCGGCGCTTTTGGGCTGCATTCTCATCGAAGAAAGCATTCAATCCGAGCTCCTCGAGGAGCTGCGGGAGGACGATCTCTACCAAGAATCCCATCGCATCATCCTGAATGCGATGCGCGCCGTGTACGGCGGAAGGAGCACGGTAGACGTCGTCACCCTCACCGATCGCTTGGAGCGGGAGGGGAACCTCGAGCGCGCGGGGGGCATCGCCTATATCACCGAGCTCGCCTCCATCAGCCCCTCGGCGGCAAACTACAAACATTACTTCGAGATCGTGCGGAGGGACAGCGTCAACCGCGCCCTCATCCGCGCCGCCAAGGACATCATCGAAAACAGCTCCGCGGGGCTCGACGAGCGCGACGCCATCTCGTATGCCGAAAAGCTCATCTACGACCTCTCGCGCAAGGAAGATTCGGGCGCCCTCTTGGGGCTCGGGGACGGGGAGACCATTCAGGAAGTCGTCCGCCGCTTCGAGGCAATTCAGGGGGACAGGAACGCCTTCCGCGGGCTCGAGACGGGCTTCCACCACCTCGACCGCATCACCAATGGGCTGCAAAAATCCGACCTCATCGTCATCGCCGCCCGCCCGGGGCAGGGAAAGACGTCGTTCGCAATGAATATCGTCGAGCACGCCTGCCTCGTCAAGGGCAAGGTCGCCGCCGTCTTTTCGCTCGAAATGCCCCGCGTGCAGATCGTGCAAAGGTTGCTGTGCGCCCACGCGAACGTGAGCATGGAGAAGGCGCTCAAAGGGCAGCTCAGCCAAGGGGATTGGAAAAACCTCATGCGGGCGAGCGACCGCCTTCAAAGGAGCAAAATTTTCATCGACGATTCCTCGCGCGTCACGCCCGCGGAAATTCTCTCCAAGTGCCGCCGTCTTGCCGCCTCGCAGGGCGGGCTCGACCTCATCATGATCGACTATATCCAGCTCATGGGCGGGGAGACGTTCAAGGGCAAGGGCTCGCCCGAGAACCGCCAGCAGGAGATCGCCTCCATCACCCGCGACCTCAAAATTGCGGCGAAGGAGCTCGACGTGCCCGTCATCGCCCTTTCCCAGCTCCGCCGTATCCAGACCAAGGAAGCGCAGCTTTCCGACCTGCGCGAATCGGGCGCCATCGAGCAGGACGCGGATATCGTCATGTTCATCAGCCGCTCGGAGGGCGGCGGAGAGGGGGCGGAGAACGGCGTTTCCGTGGGCGACGCCGCCGAGCTCAACATCGCCAAGCACCGCAACGGCCCCACGGGGAAGATCCAGCTCCGCTTCATCGGCTCGCAGACCCGCTTCATCGACGTCGACGCACAGGGAGCTCCCTTCGAGGAACCCTCGCGCAAAAAGCCCGCCCCTTGGGAGGAGAACCCCACCGCCGAGGAGGCGTTCCCCCCGCAGGACGACGGCGACATCCCCATCGAATAACATTATGGAAACGCAGATCATCGGATGCTATTCGGGGGCGCTCTCGCTCGCCAAGGAGTATATCGAGGCGGGGGAAGTCGTCGCCTTCCACACCGAGACGGTGTACGGTTTGGGCGCGAATGCCTTTTCGGACGACGCCGTTCTCAAGATATTTGCCCTCAAAGGCAGGCCCGCGGACAACCCGCTCATCGTACATGTGCATAGGGAGTACGATATCTCCCCGCTCATCGACGGGGAGCCGAAGTACGCCGCGGCGCTCCGCAGGGCGTTTTTGCCGGGGCCGCTCACCATGGTGTACCCTTCCACGGGGAAGGTCTCGAAGTACGTCTCGTGCGGGCTCGATACGCTCGCCATCCGCGTGCCGTCCTCGCCCACCGCGCAGGCGTTTTTGAAGGAAGTCGATCTTCCCATCGCCGCGCCGAGCGCCAATCTTTCCAAGCACGTCTCGCCCGTCACCGCACGGCATGTGTACGACGACTTTCATGGGAAGATCCCGCTCATTTTGGACGGGGGCGCGTGCAGCGGCGGCATCGAGAGCACGGTGTTGGACTGCACGGGGGAGATCCCGCAAATTTTGCGCGAAGGGCTCGTCACGAGGGAGATGATCGTCTCCGTCGCGGGCGACTGCAAGGTGTATGTCCGCAAGGAGGGCGAAAAGCCCAAGAGCCCGGGCATGGCGTACAAACACTACTCTCCCCGCTGCAAGACGGCGTTTTGCAGGGCGGCGGAAGAGGCGGCGGCGCTGTACGACGAGGAAGAAAAAAACGGCGGCGCGCCCTGCATTCTATGCGAAAGCGCAAGTATTCCCGCATTGGGGGAAAGAGCTACGCTCGATTTAGGCGGCACGGGGGAGCAGATGGCGGAGCGGCTGTACGCCCTCCTTCGCCGCGCGGAAGAAAACGCGACGCTCCTCATCGGCATAGAGCCCAAGGAGCAAGGCGGCGTGATGGCGGGGGTGCGCAACCGACTGCACCGCGCCTTCGGGGTGGAAAATGAAACATAGGAAGATAGTGTTTGTGTGCACGGGGAACACCTGCCGCTCGCCCATGGCGGAGGCGGCGCTCCGCGACGCGCTGAAAAAGCAAAAGATCCGCTGGTACACCGTGCTCTCCGCGGGCTTGAATGCCGCAGAGGGGGCGCCCATGAGCAAAAACAGCGCCATCGCCTTGCGGGAAGCGGGCATTCCCTTCGACGAGAATTTCCGCGCCCGTCCGCTCACAGAGAAGGTGAAAGGAGAGGCGCTCGCCGTCGTCTGCATGACGGAGGCGCAAAAACATACCCTTTCGGGCAACAACGTGACGAGCTTTTACGAGATCGCAGGGCGGGAGATCCCCGACCCCTTCGGGGGCAGCGTGGAGGTGTACCGCGCCACCCTGCAAGCCATTCTCGACTGCATGCCGCGCATCATCGGCGAGCTCTGCTCGGATCAAATCGAATAAAATTCCATTTTGGGGGTTCTATATGAAAATCGCACTTGCTTCGGACCACGGCGGCCTCGCGCTCAAAAACGCCGTGAAGGCGTTCTTGGAGGAGAAAGGGTATGAAGTGAAGGACTTCGGCACCTCCACGGAAAATTCCTGCGACTATCCCGATTTTGCCCTTCCCGCGGCGGAGAGCGTCGCGGCGGGCGAATGCGAGAGGGGGGTGTTCGTCTGCACGACGGGCATTGGCATCTCCATCGCCGCCAACAAGGTGAAGGGCATCCGCTGCGCCCTGTGCACGGACGCCACCTGCGCCCGCCTCACCCGCGAGCACAACGACGCGAACGTCCTCGCCCTCGGCGGCGGGATCGTGGGGAAAAATCTCGCGCTCGACATCGTCGAGACCTTCCTCACCACCGAGTTTTCCGCGCTCGAGAAGCACCAACGCCGCATCGACAAGATCGCCGCCATCGAACAAAAGTACATGAAATAAGCCCGCTGCGAGGAAATTTTGACACACGCACTCAAAGTAAAGATCGTCGAATCGCTCACTTCCATTTTTCCCATTGCCCTCATCATCATGGTGCTGGCGGCGGTGCTCACCCCGCTCGACGCGGGCACCTTCGCGCTTTTTCTCATCGGCACCTTCTTGCTGACGCTCGGAATGGGCTGCTTTACGTTGGGCGCGGATATGTCTATGTTCGTCATCGGCGAGAAGATCGGTACCGCCATGACGCAATCGCGCAAGGTGTGGCTCATCGCGCTCTTGTCCTTTGTCATCGGCATCATCGTGACGGTCGCCGAGCCCGACCTGCAAATCCTCGCCCGTCAGGTGCCCGCCCTCGCCGAGCGGACCTTTCTCGGAAGTTACCTGCTCATCCTCACCGTGGCGGTGGGGGTGGGGATCTTTCTCACTCTCGCCATGCTCCGCATCGTGCTCGGCATCAAGCTCGCCTATCTGCTTATCGGGTTTTATACCGTCGCCTTCGTGCTCTCCATTTTCGTCTCGCCCTCCTTTTGGGCGGTGGCGTTCGACTCGGGCGGCGTGACCACGGGCCCCATGACGGTGCCCTTCATCATGTCCCTCGGCGTGGGCGTCGCGTCCATTCGCCAAAAGGGCCAGAGCGACTCCTTCGGGCTCGTCGCGCTCTCGAGCGTGGGACCCATCATCGCCGTGATGGTGCTCGCCGTCGCCTTTCAAATCGAGGACGTGGAATACACCGTCGCGCCGCTCACATCGGTTCAGACGACGGGGAACATGCTCACCGTCTATTTGCACGGCTTCGGGGAGTACATGGGGGAGGTCGCCATCGCTATTTGCCCCATTCTCGTCTTTTTCCTCGTGTTCCAGCTCGTCTCGCGCTCCTTCCATCGGGTACAACTCGTGAAGATCGCCATGGGCTTTCTCTATACCTTCGTGGGGCTCGTGCTCTTTCTCACGGGGGCGAACGTCGGCTTCATGCCCGTGGGCAGGGAGATCGGTCAGTCTCTCGCGGGCTACAATAAGTGGCTGCTCATCCCCGTGGGAATGCTCATCGGGTACTTCGTCGTGGCGGCGGAGCCCGCCGTGCACGTCCTCAACAAGCAGGTGGAACGCATGTCCGCGGGCGCCATACGGGCACGGACGATGAAGCTCGGGCTGTGCGCGGGGGTGTGCGTCTCCTTGGGGCTCGCCATGCTCCGCATCTTGCTCGGCTTTAACATTTTATATATCCTGCTCCCGGGCTACATTCTCGCCCTTGCGCTCACCTTCTTCACGCCCAACATGTTCACGGGCATCGCGTTCGACTCGGGCGGCGTCGCCAGCGGCGCGATGGTTTCTTCCTTCGTGCTCCCGATGGCGATCGGCGCGTGCAACGTTCTCAACCCTTCCGCCATCATGACGGACGCCTTCGGTTGCGTCGCCTTCGTGGCGCTCACGCCGCTCATCACCATTCAGATCATCGGCATTGTGTATCGCGTCAAGACGACGCGCATCAAGAAGAGCTTCCTCCATGTGGAGGACAAGATCCTTGTATTCGAGGTGGACTGATGGACGAAAAAAAGCCCTCTGCAGCCTTTACCACCATGGCGAACGCCATAAAGTCCCTTCGCGGCGGAAAGCCCGTAAAGCCGAACGCGCGCCCGCCGCGCCCGAAGCTGCTCATCTCCATCGTCAACTGGGGAGAGGGGAAAAAGGTGCGCGAGCTCCTCGCCGAATGTTCGGTCGCCCTGAATTTCTCCTTTAAGGGGCTTGGAACGGCGCGCTCGCAAATGCTCGACTACCTCGGCATCGGGGAGACGGAAAAATCCATCACGCTCTCCCTCATCCCCGAGGCGGACGAGGACCGCATCATCCGCGAGCTCCGCTCCAAAATGCTCCTATACTTGGCGGGAAGGGGAATTTCCTTCACCGTCCCGCTCACGGGGGTCTCGGGCATCGTCTCCAAGGGAATTACGGGCGCCGCGGCAAACAAGACGTTTTCGGAGGATAAAGTGATGAAAGCAGAGGATAGAAAGTACGATCTCGTCATCGTCTCGGTGGCGGTCAACCATATCGACGAAGCCATGGAGGCAGCCCGCGCGGCGGGGGCTTCGGGCGGGACCATCGTCCGCGCCCATGCGGCGGACAACGAGAAAGCCGAACAATTCATCGGCATTTCGCTCGTGCCCGTGCAGGAGGTCGCCTTCATCCTCACCAAGAAGGAAAACACCCAAGCCATCATGAACGCCCTCTCGGAGAAGGTCGGCTTAAAGACAGAGGCGAGCGGCGTCATCTTTTCCGTTCCCGTAGACCGCACGGCGGGTATCTCCATGGCGGAGGAGCCCACCCCGCCCATTGCCGCGTCGGAGAAGGGGGAGGGGGACAGTGAGTAGGCGCGTCCTCGCCATCGGCGGCGGCGAGATGAAAAACGGCGACACGCTCGAAATCGACGCCTACATCGCCGAGGAGGCGAAAAAGCGCGCGGGGGAGAGGAGGGCATGCGGGCTCTTTCTTCCCACCGCCAGCCACGACTGCATGCCCTACTACAACACCTTCCACAAGGTGTACACGGGGAAATTCGGCATAAAGACGGACGTCGCCCTCGTCTGCGGGCGGGAGCCAGACCCCGCGAAGATGCGGGAGAAATTCGACCGTGCCGACTTTTTGTATGTGGGCGGCGGAAATACCGTGTTCATGCTCGAAACGTGGAAACAGACGGGGCTTCTTTCCTTCATCGAGGAGGCATACGCGCGCGGCGTTCTCCTTGCGGGGCTCTCCGCAGGGGCGATCTGTTGGTTCGAGAAGATGTACTCGGATTCCGTCGTCGAGGGGGAATATCAAATGTACGATGGGCTCGGTTGGCTCGAGGGAAAAATTTCTCCCCATTACGACGAAAGAATGCTTGACTTTGACGCCATCGTGCTGTATAATAGATGGCGTGCATGGGGGCTGGAGAACGGCTCCGCGCTCGAATTCGTCGATGGGAAGGCGGAAAGATCGCTCTCAAGCGGCGGAAGGGTGTGGAAGTTGGACGGTTCCGACGGCACTAAGGTCGTCAAAACGGCGTTTTGACAAGCAGAGACGCCTCTGCCTCGGGTCCCTCCCCGAGTAAAAATGGAGGAGCATGCGGACGTGGCGAAATTGGCAGACGCGCAGGTTTCAGGTTCCTGTGGGAGACCATGGGGGTTCAAGTCCCTTCGTCCGCACCAAAAAATCGGAAGAGAGTTTCTCTTCCGATTTTTTGCATTCGAACACACGAAGGGACTTGAGGGTGGAGGCGATTGCGGGAGCAATCGGTTTGCGGGCGAATACGATGATAACAAAGACGTATGCCGCAAACTGCACAGCACAGTGTGCTGTGCACCGGGGCGCGCCGCCAAAGGCGCAAGTCCCTTCGTCCGCACCAAAAGAAGAGAGCGCCTTTTAGGCGCTCTCTTCTTTTGGTATGAAACGTCCCCACGAAGGGACTTGAGGGTGGAGGCGATTGCGGGAGGGGGCGTTGGGCAACCGCGTCATGTTGAGGGAGGGTAGCGACCGAAACATCCCGAAGAACGAAGTTCGATTTTTCATCCTCTGGATTCTTCGTTTCGCTACTTCGCGCTACGCGCTCGTGCCGCCCTTGGAATACAAAAGAAGCTCGGGCGGGGCAGAATGACGCGGGAACATGGGGCGGAATGAGGGTCCTTATTGTGACCTGCCCCTATTTATGGGGGCGGGTGGCGAGCGTAGCGAGACAGGTGGGG
>CANRHI010000058.1 GCA_947630365.1 uncultured Clostridia bacterium | reverse complement strand
CTCTCGGTAAAAGTGTATTCTCTCGCCTTGAATTGGGTTAAATGTGTAGCAACATTGAGAGGTGCATTTTTCGTGCGCCTCTCATGAGGCGCATCTTTTTAGAGAAATATTTATTAGGGAGATACTTATGAAAAAAGTAACTTATTTTGATGTCGAATGGGCAAATGGAAAAAATAAATCTATATGTCAGATGGGAGTAATGTGCGAGAATTACGAGGACGGAGAGCCTATTTATCCCGAAAGCAATATTTATGTCAACCCCGAAGATAAGTTTGATGAAATATGTATGCAAGTGCATGGGATTTGTGCAGAAAGGGTTGCGGATAAGCCAACTTTCCCCGAAGTTTGGAAAGAGATAGAGCCATGCTTTATCAAGTCCATCATCATCGGTCATAATGTGGCAGGCGCAGATTTGGACGCGCTCACAAAGGCACTCCAAAGATATAACATTGATATACCCGAGTTATATTATGTCGATACGCTCGAAATAGCACGGACTTTTGTTCCGCCCTTTGCGGTTGAGAACTATTCTATGAGTACACTTTGCAAATATTTCGGTGTGGACATTGATACGGAACACGATGCCTTCGACGATGCTTGTGCCAATAAAGATTTGCTAATTGCTCTGGCGAACACCTATCATTTTTCGATAGATAAATTTGTTCGTAGGTATTCTCCAAATGAGAATTTCAAGTTTGTGCAATATGTTTCAAACCCACTTTTAAGAAAAGCTATCAGCGATTTTTATGGCGTAATTCAGGGCATTAGTATTGACGGAAATGTGTCGAATGCCGAGTTTGAGTACATACAAAAATGGAAGAAAGAAAATTGCCAGTATTCTGAATGTGCCGAGGTATCAGAAATCATCGAGTTCATTGATGAAATTACGAGCGATGGCGTAATTACTTCCGATGAATTACATGGCTTGCATGGTATTATGACGAAGTATTTTCAAACGCTATCGTCTTCCGAAATAACGATTGCAACGCAAGTTTTGGCGGGTATACTGAAAGGCATTGCAAGCGATAAAGAAGTTACGTTTGACGAATGCAATGAGTTAAGAAAATGGTTGTACAAAAATGAGTATTTAAGAGGACATTTTCCGTTTGACAGGATAATGGAACTTTTGGATAAAGTGCTTGAAGATAATCAAATCACGGAAGATGAAAGTTCTTTACTTCTGTCTGAAATTGACGGTATCCTTAACCCCGTCGCGACAATCAAGTCGCAAATCAGCGATGTAAAAGGTCAAAATGTATGTTTGAGCGGAAATTTTGCTTATGGACCAAAGGCAAAGGTAGAACAATACATAGACGATCGTGGCGGTGTTATCGTAGGTAATGTTTCAAAGAAGCTGAATATTCTTATAATCGGGAACATGGAATGTGAGGCTTACGCCCACGGAACATACGGTACAAAAACCAAAAAGGCATTGGAGCTTATCGCGCAGGGCTGTCCTATTCTTATCATTAAGGAAAAAGAATTTTTTGCGCAGGTAAAATAAGTCAAAAATATTCGATTTAGTTCTCTAGCTCTCCGCCCCTTGGATATATATGGGCATTTCAACTTACTTCTTTCCCTTGCCGGTGGTGAGGGAGAAGAGGCGGGAAAGGTCGAATTTGGGGGTGCGGTCGGGGAGGAGCAGGCCGTTCACCTCCTGCTGGACGTCGGCGAGCCGGGTGTAGCAAAAGCCGCGGAATTCGGGGTGCGACCGAATGCCGTTCATCAAATCTTCGTACCGTTTGAAGAATTCCTCGCTGCTCTTTGCGCCGTCATTGTACCCCCAATTGCCGCCGAGCGTATTGAGCGCGATGCCGCCGAATTCCGTCATGAGTACGGGCTGCCCTCTGTAGCGGCAATTCTCGCTCATGAGCCTTCTCCCCTGCGGAGAGAGCCCGTCGTAATTTTCCTTCTTGTATTTTTCGGCGAAGCCATCGCTGCCGTATGCGTAGTCGTGAATGCCCACAAGGTCGGTCTCCTCGACATACTCCCAGCCGTCGTTGGTGCTTACAAGCCTCGTTTGGTCGAGCTCCTTGGTGCGGCGATAGAGGGCGCGGGCGAAGTCCTGCATTTCGGCATTTTTTGCGATGTCGCGCGCGCCCCAGCTCTCGTTGAGCGGCACATAGCAGACAATGCTCGTGAAATTGCGGGCATTTTGAACGATGTCGCTCCATTCGGAAAGCAGCCGCTCCTTCTCCTCCGCGTAAAATTCATAGGCGGAAGGCATTTCGCACCACACGACGAAGCCGAGCTCCTCGGCGTAGTAGTAGTAATACGGGTCCTCGAATTTTTGGTGCTTGCGGGCGCCGTTGAAGCCCATCTTCATAGCGAGCTCGATATCGAGGCGGAGCGCCTCCGCACTCGGGGGGCGTGATGCCGCTCTCCCGCCAATAACCTTGGTCGAGGATCAGCCTTTGGTAGAAGGGCTTCCCGTTGAGAAATACCTCGTCCCCCCGCCTCTCGATCTTGCGAAGCCCGAAGCGCGTCTTGGTCTCATCTGTCAAAACGCCGCCCGCGAAGAGGCGGATATCCACAGAGAACAAATTGGGGTGCTCGGGGCTCCAAGTGTACCTTTCGTCGCCCGCGGGGATGCCCTCGAGGGCGACTTCGACGTTTGCCCTCCCCTCCTCCATGGGGAAGCGGACGCGGCTCACCGCGGCTCCTCGGAAGGAAATTTCGATCTCCCCTCTTTTTGCAATACTTTATGGAGAGGATATAAAAAACCCGCAGAGGCGGCTCATATTCGCCCTACGGGGCGACATCGAAAAACGGGAGCATTTCGCTCCCGTTTTCGGTTGTTTCTTTTTCTATGAAATGTTCTATGAAATGAGAGATCTGCCCTCTTTCACGATGCGGATGCCTTCGGGGGCGTCCACGTTGGTGACGATCTTCTCCCCCGCCCTCTCGTGCGAAATGTGCACGTCGCCCAAGGGAGTGGGGAACACGCCCTCCGCGCGCCGCAGTCCGCAAAGATCGGGCGAGATGGCGAGCGTCTTGCACCCGCTTTCCACTACCTTCACGCCGAGCACGACGTGCGTGAGGAAGGGCACGGGCCCGCACGACCAGCCGTGGCAGAGGCTGTGGCGGAAGCCTTGGTAGCAGAACGCACCGAAGTCACCGTGGAGGTCCTTCTCGCCGCGCCCCGGGAGCGCGTCGATACGCCCCGAGCCCTTGAGCCAATCCACGCAGAAGTCCTCCCAAAAGGTCACGGCGCCGCGGTCGAGCATGCCGCTGTAGTACTCCTTCATGAAGGAAAGCGCCCGCTCCCCCTCCCCGCATTCGGTGAGGGCGCGGAGAATGTAGTAGCTCATGAAGGCAGAGATGCCATCAACGCCCTCGCGGATAAGGAGCTTTTTCGTCTCCTCTGCTCCCGTCACGCCCGAGAGGAAGCACAGCGCCGCCGCCTGCTCGCTCTTTTTTACGTCGGCATGGGGAAGGCGGGCGAGAATTTCCTCCGCCGCCGTATGTATCCCCGCCGCGCGGGAGAGCCGCGCCGCCTTGTGCATGGCGAGCGCAACGACGCCGAGCTGCCCCTTCGTTTCATCCTCTTGCCCGTGGGTGGGCCAATCGAGGAAGTCGTAGGGGAAATGCGTGCCGTCCGTGCCGATGAGCCCGTCCACCTGCTCGACGACGCCCCGCATATAGGAGAGGAAGCGCGCGGGGATCTTTTTGCCCGTGTACATGTAGTAGTCGTGCAAATTGATGATCCACCACAGCGAATAGACGGGAATGCCGTCGATCCACTCGGGAAGCGGGGTCTGTTCCATGGAGATGCGGAGGCAGTTTTCCACCTCCTTCCTCTCCCCCGCGAGGGCGAGGAGCCCCATCATCTCGGGGTGAAGGTCGCCGATCCAAACGAGGCGGTCCCTCTTCACGCCGTCCCAAATATATCCGTTCTGCACGCAGGTGAGAAGGGTCTCTTGGGCGACGCGGTAGATGGTGTTCACCCGCTCGTCGTCGCACGAAAAGCTCCCGCGGATGGGGATATTTGCGCGGTGATCCTCGGCGACGACGGCTTTGAGCGCAATTTCGCCCATCGCGTCCAGCCGCAAAAAGCGGAAGCCCGTGCCCCCGTACACGTTGTCCGAGAGCTGGGGGATGGCGGCGATAAAGTCGCGCAGCGCATGGTCGTTGGTCGCGTTCTTTTCGCCGATCTCGGCATACACCTCGGAGACCGATTCCCCGAAGCGCAGCCTCACATCCACGTTGGGTGCGGAAAAGTAGGAGAGAATGCGCGCGCCGCCGACGATCTCCTTCCCGAAATCGAGCACGACAAAGCTGCCCTTTTTCAGGCGCGCGGTCTCCTCCCGCCCGATGCTTATCTGCAACGTCTTTTTCTTGAGCAGGCTCTCCGCATTCTCCACGCCGCATGCGGCGACGATGCGGACGGGCAAAACGTCAACTTTCTTCATGGTCCTCCCTCGCGGCAGTGGGCGCCTCGAACAGTCCCTGCCGAATCAAGCAATATTCCTCTTTGAGCTGCTCGGGCGGCGGGCAGAATTCCCCATAGGCGCCCAGGCAGTTTTCCCCGAAGTGCAGCGGTCCGAATTTGTTTTTCTGCGTGATGACGACGGAAACTTCGAGCTCGCCCTCCGAGACGACGGTGCGGCGGAAGGGACGGAAGGCGCAAGTCTCCCCCCCGATGCGCGCGAGCGCCCCGCCGAATTCGCCGAGCGAAACGGTGTATTTCCCCCTCTCGAGCGGGAAGCGGTAGCGAATTTCGCCGCTGTAGAAGGGCAGCCCCTGCGGGCAAATATCGCCCATTTTCAGCGTTTGGGGAAGCTCGGTGAGCGTCGCCCTTCTCCCCTCCAAGCGCACGCCGAAATCGCCCGAGAGGTACATCGCCTCGACGGGCGTATCCTCCTCGAACGCAAAGCGCACTTCGAGCACGTTTTCGCCCTCGGTGAGCGCCGAAACGGGCAGTTTGAGCGCGAAGAAGCAGTTGTCCCAATCCGTCTTTTTGGGAACGCCCCGCACCCGCACGCCGTTTAAGTAGAGCTTTGCGCCCGCGATGGGCTCGAAGATGAGAGAGAGCGCGGAGGGCTTTTTCTCCACAGAGAAGGAGAAGCGCAATTTTGTCGCCGCGCCGCACGGCGTTTTCAGCCCGAATTTCTCGCGGAACCACGGCTGGATGGCCTCGGGCGTGCGCTGCGGCAGGCGAAGAGCTTCCCTCAGGACGCGGTCTGCAAGGAGAATTTCCCCCTCGCCCTTCGTATTTCCCGCGGCGTACTCGCAAAAGTCGAGCACGCACACGTTGGGCTGCGACAACGTGTAATTTACCTCGCCGGGAAGGGCGACCGCCTCACCCGCACTTTTTTGGGGAAGCGGGGTCGGTCTCTCTCCCTCGGTGCAGACGAGAAGGATCTCCTCGCCCGCGTCGAGCGTCGTGTCGACCATCGTCTTTCCCGCGCAGTAGATGGCGGAACAGGGCGCATGTGTGCCCTTGCGCGCGTCGTAGCGCTCCACGCCGAAGCGCCCGTCGATCTCAAATACAAAGTGCCGCGGCGCGGTTTCGATGGAGACCGCCGCCAAATACGCCTTCTTCCCCGCGCGGGCGAAGTGGGTGTACGCCTTGCCGCCGCCGACGCGGAAGCCGAGCTTGAACGCCAAGGGCAGTTTTTCCACCGCGAAGCGCTCCGCACCCGCAAACACGTTTTCTCCGAGCGGCTCCCCTTCGCAGAGGGTGGGCTGTTCGCCGCCGATGACGACCCTTCCGCCCGCTTTGAGGAAGTCCCGCACGAGCGCCACGGTGGAGGCGCGGAGGCTCACGCTGCCCGCAAGCAACAGGCACATGTAGGAAGCCTTTCCGACGACGATTCGCCCGTGTTTTTTGTCCACGCGGGCGAGGCGGGACATCATCTCTTCGTCTCCGAAGTCGAACGCCACGCCTTTTTCGGCGAGCAAATTGCTCGTCTGCCAATACACGCCCTCGACGGAAAGGTACTTCTCGTCCTTGGGGACGAAGCAATTCACATACCCTTCCATGCGGCCGAGACCCCACGCCGTCTCGACGGGGTGCACCCAAAGCACGTCCGCCTCGCGCTTTCCCTGCGCCAAAAAGACGTTCAGCCGCGCAAAATAGTCCTCGACGAGCTTGTAATCCTTCCACCAAACGCTTTGATGAAGGAGGCTCGCGGGGAAATCGCGCTTGGCAATGCCCGCCATGGTGTACATGGAAAGGTGCGTGCAGCGGTCTGTGACGCCGAAGAGGGCGTGCCAGTCGCCGATGCGCTTATAGGTAGAAAAGTCCGTCTGCCAGCCGATGGCGGCGTACATTTCCGAGAGAACGCCCTTCTTGCCGCACTGCCGTGCGACGGAGGCCGCCATCACGGGCACGGCGATATTCGTGCTGTTTGCCGTCAGGTTGTCCACGCCGGGCACGTCCATGTGCTCGTAAAAGCGCATGGGGCTGCCACAGAGGGTGGTCATCGCGGAGAGATTATCCTCGTGCAGAATGTGTCCCGTAAAGGTCATGCCGTGCGCCTTGCACCAGTTTTCGTAGGGCACGGCGTAGTTTTCGATGAAGAGCGCGGTCAGCGTCTCCAAATACCGCCAGGCGGTGCGGGAGAAGGGCTGCCTTCCGCGGAAATACAGCTCGGGGAGAATGGTTTCGAGCTTTTCTCCCCAACGTGCTTCGTAGGCGGGGAAGAGCTCCTCCGTGTACGGCACGCGCCGCTCGGTATCCTCCCCCATGTGGGCGAAGCCGTTAAAGACGGCGCCGCGGTTGGGCTCGTCGGTGAACACCCCCTCCACGCTCCCGCCGATGCGCTCCCCCATGGCGGCGGCATAGCCATCCAAGGTGATGCGGAGGAAGGCTTCCGTCGCCTCCTTTTTGAGGGCGTCGAAGTAGGGGTAGCCGTTATAGACGTCCTGTGGCTCGCGCTCGTGGACGGAGAACACGGCGACTTCCCCCTCTCCGCCCGCATAGGGAGCATAGGAGAGAAGCGTTTCCCCGTCGAATTGCACGGAAAACGCCGCAATGTCGCCCTCGGCGCTTTGGTACGGAGCGGAGGTGAAGCGCACGGTGATGTACTTCCCGCGGAAGGCGGGGTCCATCGGGACATAGCCGCCCGCCACGCCCGAGGGATAGCGGTCCTCGTCGTAGAGGTAGGCGATCATGCCGCGGCGGGAAAGCTCGTCGGCGCAGACGTTCATGAGACGGAACCATTCCTCCCCGAGATACTCGGTGGAAAGTCCCGTCCGCGAGTGCAGATACGCGCCGCCAAAGCCCATGCGATGGAGCACGCCGATCTGCCGTTTCAATTCTTTTTCTTCGAGGGAGCCGTTGAGGGACCAAAACGTCCTCGCCCTCCATTCACTTTTCGGATTTTTGAAATTTTTCATGATGTCTTAGATTGGAAAGGTGGATATTCATTGTGGTGCGGAATCCCCTTCCCCTTTGGGGAGGGCAAGGGTCGCATGCACCTGCCCCCATTTATGGGGGCGGGTGGCGAGCGAAGCGAGACAGGTGGGGGCAAAATACCCACTACTCACCCCCCCGTAAACCCTAAAAGAGGGCGCCCGAGAAGGGCGCCCAATTTTCGGGGGGGACTGCAAACGTTAATCCCTCTTTCTGCGTACTGCAAGTACGATCGCCACAGTCGCGCCAAGCATGAGAGCCATACCTACATAGATGCCGGGGCCCTCGATGACGCTGCCGCAACCACCCTCTTCTTCCGCGGGCGTGTCGGGCGTCGTAGGCGTGTCGCCGCCGGGCGTCGTAGGCGTGTCGCCGCCGGGCGTAGTGTTCTCTACCCACTGCGCAAAGATGGTAAGTTCGTCGTTCACAGGGGCGTTGAAGTCATACTCCGAGCCGCCGTTCTTGGAGGTGAACCATCCGTCGAAGGTGTACCCTTCGCGCGTCGGGTCGGTCGCGGGTCTCGTCAGCTTGCTGCCCTTTACGATCTCTTGCTCTTCGGGAATACCCGTGCCGCCGTTCAGATCGAATTTCACCTTCACCTTCTCTTCCTCGACCTCGATCTCAAGAGGCTTCTCGAAGGTTTGGAATTTGATGGTGATGGTCTGCTTGCCGACCGTATCCTTCTTGTACCCTTCGATGGTGTATCCCGGGACGGCTTGCTTGTCGGTTTCGCTGTACACGGCCTTCACGTCGAGCATGGGTCTGATGTCCTCGGTGCCGACAAGGATCTTCGCGTCCGCCTTCTTGGCGACTTCGATATCCGTCGCAAGCCGCTGCCAGCTGGACTGCGCATTGTAGATGGTGATGTCCTCTTTCACGACCGCGCCGGCAACCGGACCGTTCTTGTCGTACCACTGGAAGCCCGCCTTGATGGTGACCGTCTTAACGGTATCTCTCCATTCGCTCATGGTCGCATATCCAGCCGCATAGCTCGGGTCAAACCACAGAGTGTGCGCATCGATTCTGCCATCCATCTTATAAGGGGTTGCGTTATACAGCGTACCATACCAGCCGGGTGCCGGGAAATTTTTAGACCATTCGCTGAAAGGCTGTCCGTTGATGAGGATGTAGTTATCAACGTGCTCTTTCCCTTCGAACACGATTTGTGCGGAATCCGTATCGATCTCTGCAACACCTTCGCCAAAGACATCGAAGTAAATGAGCATCTGCGAGGTCTGAGGCGCAGGCTGCGACCACCACCAAGTCTTTGCGGCGTTTTCGGCGTAGTCGTGGAGCACTTTGAGCCCCTTCGTCGTGTCGGGATCACCGACCGTAACGGTAATTTCGACCGTGATATCCACACCGCCCTCGGAATAGGTGAGCGTGACCTTCTTTTCGCCCTTCTCCCACGTATCGATCGCGGAAAGCGTAGCTTGCGTAGGAAGTGCGTTGAGCTTAAAGGTGACGTCCGCTTTGTCGCCGGTGAACTTCACCGTCGCCGTGATAGCCGAGAAGTCGGCAAGCTCGAACTGATTGACTGTGAGCGTATTCTTGTCGAGCGTGATTTCTTCGGGAACGGAAGCGGGAGCCGTCAAGGTAACTTCGACCGTCGTCTGAACGTCTTGATACTTCACGGTGACCGTCTGCGCCACTGTCTTGCTCTTGTCGTAGCCTTCAACGGTGTAACCGGTGATCGCTTTCTTATTCTCCGTGCCATAGACTGCCTTAACGTCGAGAATATCGTTGATGTTCGCGCCCGCCGTGAGGTCGGCGCCTTGTTTCACGGAAGCCTCGAGGCTTGTAGCCTTCTGCTGCCAACCGGCTTCATGCGCGTTCCAAAGGGTAACATCTTCTTTAAGAATAAGCCCGGGAAGAAGTGCGCTGTTTGCGCTCCATTGGAAACCGGCCTTGAGGGTAACAGTCTTGATCGCTGCTTTCCATTCTTTATCGGTATCACTTTCCTTTGTGCAAAGCCAAAGCTCATATACATCCTCGGCAGAGCCTGTGGGGCGATTCGGCATCATGCCGACCCAAGCTACATGCGAGCTCCATTCGGAGTATTCTTTCCCGTCAATGATGAGATAATCTTGAATATGGTTCCCCGTATGCAAAGCAGTTGTATCAGGGGCTGCGGGACGAGTCGGCGGGGTCACGTCGCCCTTCATCTTGAAGTAAAAGAGAAGCTGTGTAGAAGGCGTGGGCTGCCAATCTGACGAAGGCGTATTGTCTGTAACAACTACAAGACCCTTGCTCATGTCGGGAGCCTCGATTGTGAGCTTGAGGTTCGCTTCGACGGTTTTCCCTGCTTCGGTGTAGGAGACTTTGATGTTGTGGTCGCCTACGGTGTCCCACATATCCACTGTACCGACGGTGTATTTACCGGCTTCGAGTACGGTGCCTTCGTCCTTTTCTCCCTCATAGTGAGCCGTGACCGTGAAGCCCGTGAGCTCGGGAGCCGCCTCAAAACGCTTGCCAGTAAATTCCGTCGTTCCGGAAAGCTCGATACGGTCGAGTATCTTTGCGGGAGCGACGACCTTGACGGTGAATTTCGCCGTCTTGCCACGATAGGTCACCGTGCCTTCCACGGAATCACTGACTTCCGAAGTGTCGATTTCAACGGTGTAGTCTGTAGCCTCAACCGATGTTTTTGCGGTCTCGCCCTTATATTGCACCTCTACGGTGAGATTGCTCTTCAGTTCGTCTCCCGTGGTTCCCTGCACAACTTCTTGTTCCGTAGGGGTAGCGGTAAGTGTTTCGATAACTTTGAGCCAGCCCTGCGCGCCGTTGTTTTCAAGATACACGTCGTGTTTGAGAACGAGGTCGGAAAGAAGTTCACTTGCGGCAGTGACTGCATTTTGTCCTTCTTCAAGCGCGCTCCAATGGTCGCCGACCTGCTTCGGCCATTGCATGCCTGCCTTGCAGTGAATTTGCGAAACCTTTGCGCGGTTCGCCGCATCGACAAACCAGAATACCAAAACGCCGTTATCGCTTGTACCCGCACTCTTGATGGTCCCATCAGTCAAAAGTTCTTGAAGGGTTTTCGGGCTACCGTCATAGACGAAATCGATGTAATCGACAAAGTGCATTCCCTTGATGAGCTCAAAGCCAATGGAATTGCGGCTTCCGAGTGCATATCCAAGATCAAAGCCTACGATCTTGATCGGAACAGAAAGGAGAGCCCTATCACCAAACATAAAGCCCGTTCCGTCTTGCCCGCCGCCGTTTGTTCCGTTGAAAGATTTGCCGGGAACGACGTCAAGATACTTATCCGTCGTGGTGTTGTCTTGGACATTGACCGTAAAGGTTGCGTCTTTCGTCACTTCATTGTGTGTATAGGAGACTTTTCCTGTTGCGGTTTCCCCCGTTGTCCACATGTCGGGAGCTTCGGTAATTGTAAAATCGACAGGAGAAAGCTGTTCGCCTTCTTCATCCTCCGCACCGTAATGCGCTTTCACCACGAGATCGTCATTCGTAATGTAGGTCCAGCGGCGTGCGGAAATATCTTCGACTGAAATGCTTGTAAGCGTTCTCTTTTCTTCGACCGTAACGGAAAGATCAAAGGTCTTATCCTGATAGGTGAGCGTTACCTGCTTTGTTCCCAAATCGGAAGTATCGAGCTCGCCAACAGTAATCAAAGTGCCGTCAACCGTGCCGCTCGTGCCGTCCTTGAATTGAGCCGTAATATTGAGCTTAGCGGGATTGAGCGCGCCGTCCTGCTCAAGTGTGCCGTCGTAGGTAGCCGTGAAGCTGGTAATACGGGTCTGCCAGCCCTTCGTGTCCGCATTCCAAAGATAGTAGTCCTTGGTCGCCTTAACGTTTGTCTCGGCACCGCTAGCATCTCTTTGTGCAAAACCGGGTTTCACATGAACTTCCTTAATTTTTGTGAGGAATTCATGATTCGAGCAAACCCAAATTTCGCCAACAGACGTATCACCATTGTGCGCAGCCATATTGTCGACCCAAGCAGAATGAGTGTCCTTAAGATTCCAGTCTGCCAAAGTCTTGGTTTGGAGAGTGCCATCGTCGATCGTCAATTCAATGTTCGGATCGGCATTGTAATGGTTGCTTGCGCCCGCACTAAGCCTAACGGGGTCTCCGCTACTGACTTTCCAAAACAGCAAGCGGACTTGGGTACCGGTGGTAGGAGAATCCCACCAAACGCCCTCGCTGCCTGCCATATAAGCGCCGGTCGCTTGTAATTCAGCATCGGCGAGAGGTATAAGCTCCGACGCAGACTCGTCCGCACTCGCTTTCTCCCGTTGCATGAAAAGAAGCCCGAAGCCCAAAGTGAGCACGAGCATCATCAGCGTGACGATGAGAAGCGCGCGTCTTGTCTTTGTTTGTTTCATAATTTCCCTCCTTAATTTTTCCCTTTTCTTTTTTTATTCTTCTCCGAGCCTTTTCCGACCCGGTTGGAACCTTGGTTGTGTTGTGTTTTTTGGGGGGGCTCCCTTGGCTCCCCCTCAAGGGGCAGCCAAGTGGACCTCCTCATTCCGAACGGAGCCGTAGGCGGAGTGAGCGAATCTTCTTGCAGGTGGTATCCTTCGGGGAAGATACACTCGCCCCTTACGGGGCTCGGTATGAGGGCTTTTCCTACACCCCCTCCCCCTCAAGGGGCAGCCAAGTAGACCTCCTCATTCCGAACGGAGCCGTAGGCGGAGTGAGCGAATCTTCTTGCAGGTGGTATCCTTCGGGGAAGATACACTCGCCCCTTACGGGGCTCGGTATGAGGGCTTTTCCTACACTCCCTCCCCTATCTCTCCCCTTCCGCGAAGGGTAGGGCTCCCTTGGCTCCCCACCGCGTCATGTTGAGGGAGCAGGCTTTCTCGGCGCCCCTATTTGAGGGGAGCTGGCGCGCTACCCTTGCGCGACTGAG
>CANRHI010000057.1 GCA_947630365.1 uncultured Clostridia bacterium | reverse complement strand
GCAAAATACCCACCGCTCACTCGGGGCAACCCCCACCACCGCCTACGGCGGAGCCGCCCCCTTCAAAGGGGGCAGCTTCATAGGGGAAGCAAGGGACCTTCGTCCCGAGGGGGAGGTGCTACTTCTCCCATTGCGGCGAAAGATTTCCGACAAAAGTATAAAAATTGCATTTTATTGTTTGACAAAGCGCATTGAGACCTGTTATAATGAATAAACGAATAAACCACGCATATGTTTCGGGCAGGCGTGGAAGCCGAGGGAGGGCTGCATGCAGCAAGCCGCGCGGAAAATTACATTTTGGTATGGGATATTTCTCTCCCTCTTCACCGTGGCGATGGCGGTGGTGTTCATCGCGGAGGCGGCGCAGATCTACTACGCGGGGGAGGGGTACACGCAAGAGCTCGTCGCCCATCGCCTACTCATCCTGCTTGCGCCCATCCTTTTGTGGGTGCTCGCCATCGTGGGCGGATTTGTTTTGCATGTCCTCTTTGCGGAAGAAGGCAAGCTGCGCGCCCCTCGCGACGCGAGAAAAACGGTCTCGCAGCTCAAGAAAAAGCTCCCCGCGGGGGAGGGCGAAGCGCACGCTCTTCTCAAAAAAACCGAGCTCATTCGCTATGCGGTGTGGGGCGCGGCGTTCCTGTTTGCGCTCGGCGTGGCGATCTACGGCATTATTTACCTTGCGGACATCTCGAATTTCCCCGCGTCCGACCCGACGGGCTCGGTCTTGAATTTGGTGCGGTATATGCTCTCCTTTGTGTTTGCAAGCCTGCTACTCTTCGTGTTCGCGACGGTGTACGACGGGTTCAGCGCGAAGAAGGAGCTCGTTCTCGTCAAAGGCATTTTGGCGGAGGGCGGGGGAACGCCCGCGCCGAAAACCTTCAAATTGCAGGGCGCGCTCGCGGCGGTCTCCGCAAAGGAAGAATACATCGTGCTTGCGGCGCGCATCTTGGTCGGCGTCTTGGCGGTCGTTTTCATCGGGCTCGGCGTGTGGAACGGCGGCATGGCGGACGTGTTCGGGAAGGCCGCGGCGATCTGCCGCGAGTGCATCGGTCTCGGTTGAGGAGGGGAAGATGGAAGAAAAGAATTTGTTTCCCGAATCGCCCATAGAGACGCCTTCGGAGGAGTCGCTCCATGTTTCCCCCGAGGAGGCCGCAGCGCCTTCCACCGCGCGGGAAGAAAACACGCCCTCCGAAGCGGGTGAAACGCCCTCCGAGACAAGCGAAACGACTTCCGAGGCGGAGGAGAAGCCCAAAAAGAAGGGCTTCCGCGCATGGTGGAGCGCGCACAAACCCACCAAGCGCCGCCTTATCCAGCTGTACGCCGCCCTTCTCACCAACGCGAATATCAAGGGCTTTGCCTCGGGAAAGATCTATACGGGGGCGACGAAGAACGTCTGCGTGCCCGGGCTCAACTGCTATTCCTGCCCGGGAGCGGTGGGGGCATGCCCGTTGGGGTCGCTGCAAAACGCCTTGGCGCAGTCGGGCACCCGCGCGCCCTTCTATGTCATCGGCATAATCCTGCTCTTCGGGCTCATCTTGGGGCGCACCATTTGCGGATTTTTGTGCCCGTTTGGGCTGGTGCAGGACCTCGTCTATAAAATCAAGACGCCCAAGCTCAAAAAGAGCCGCGTCACCCGCGTGCTCTCCTATCTGAAATACGTCTTTCTCGTCGTGTTCGTCATCGCGCTTCCCATCTCCTTCGGGGCGTATGGCGCGACGGCGGTGCCCGCCTTCTGTAAATACATCTGCCCCGCGGGAACGCTGCTCGGCGCGGCGCCGCTGCTTGCAAACGGCGCGAATGCCGAGATCTACAGCGGGCTCGGGGCGCTGTTCACATGGAAATTCGCCCTCATGGTGGCAATTATCGCGGCGTGCATCTTCATCTACCGCGCGTTCTGCCGCTTCTTCTGCCCGCTCGGCGCGCTGTACGGCTTCTTCAACCGCATAGCTCTCCTCGGGGTGAAACTCGATAAAACCAAGTGTACGGACTGCGGCCTATGCGTGGCGCACTGCAAGATGGACATCCACCGCGTCGGCGACCACGAGTGCATCAACTGCGGCGAGTGCATTCCCGTTTGCCCCGCCAAGGCAATTTCTTGGAAGGGGGAAAAGATCTTCGTCCACGCCTCCGCCGTGGAGGCTCCCGCCGCGGAGGGGAACGCCCTCTCCATGCTTTCCGTCTCTCCCGCCGAAGCCGTCGCTTCTCCCGTCCAAACGGAAAAGTCCCTCGCCTCCTTTGCGCAAGCCGCTTCTTCGGAAGCTGTCGCCCCGCCTGTTCCGGCGCCCGCAAAGCCCGCAAGAGCAAGAAAAACGCGGGGATTTTGGCTGCAACTTGGGGCTTGGATCGTGGCGCTTGCCGTGCTCGTCGGCGCGCTCGTGTACTACAACTTCTTCGACGAGGAGCAAAAGACGATAGAGCCCGTGGCGTCGGGCGACGTCGTGCCCGACTTCACGCTTTCCTGCTACAACGGAAGGGAGAGTTTCACGCTCTCCGAGGCGAGGGGGAAGGTCGTGTTCGTCAACTTTTGGGGGACGTGGTGCGGCCCTTGCGTGCTCGAGCTGCCCTACTTCCAACAGCTCAAGGAGAAGTATGGGGACGACATCGAGGTGGTCGCCGTGCACAGCGTGTATTCGCCCGAGCCCGTGCAGGACTACCTCGACAAGAAGGACGACGCGCTCGATCCCTCCCGCAAGTGGAAGGATTGGGACATCATCTTCGCGCAGGATACGGGCGAGGGGGTGTACAGCGAGACCTTTACCCTCCTCGGCGGGGTGAACAACGGCTACCCCGTCACCGCCGTCATCGACCGGTCGGGCGTCTTGCAGGTCGTCGTACAAGAATCCGTCACTTATGATGAGCTCGATCTCTACGCCTCGCTCTTCTTGGCGTGATCGCTTTGCATAAGTATATAAAAAAACGCCCTCGCCAAAGCGGGGGCGCTTTCATGTTCGTAAGGCTCAAGCGGCAGTTTCCAGCGAGACGGTGATGGAGGGGTTCTCCGCGGTCAGGGTGTATTTGGTATTGTCGAAGGTGTACCCGTCGGGGACGCCCTCGATATGCAGCTCGTAGGTGTCCGCCTCGAGCTCAAAGACCGCCATGCCATTCTCGTCGGTGGCAAGGGGGTGGCAGGCGCCCGGTACGCCTTCTACCGCGGCGGTGCACAGCTGGACGATTTGATTTGCAACGGGGGTTCCGTCGGGATAGGTGAGTACCACGGAATAGATGACCGTCTCCTCGGTCGTGCTTTCGGGCAAGACGTCGAGATGCGCATAATTTACGTCATCCCATGTATTCAAAAAGACGCGCTCGCAGGTGAGGTGAAGTTTCGAAAGAGTCCCGCTGTTGTCTACAAGCTCAACGGAATTAACACGCCATTCGGTAGTCAGTTCTATAGGTTCTCTTTGAAGGGGAAGATATTCTATTTCGCCGTCATCGCCTCGAAAGAGGACTTGGATCCCGGCGGCGGGAAGAAACACCGCACCGTTGTCGCACGAGACATCAACGACCCATCTGTAGGTGCGGGTATCGTCGTCTTTTTTCTTTGCGCTCGTATCGCACCCCGCAAGCGCCGCAAAGCCGAACACAAGGCACAGTGCGGCGGAAAGAAGGGCGAGCATTCTCAAATATTTTTTCATGGGATTCCTCCTGTATTTGGAAACTTTTTTTATTGATTTGCAGCGGAATTTAACGGTAATTTTTCGCCTCGCGGTCCATGGCGCGCTTTTCGTCGCGCTCCTTCAAGGTCTGCTTTTTGTCGTAAGTGTGCTTGCCCTTGCAGAGGGCGATCTCCACCTTCACGAGCGCGTCCTTAAAATAAATTTTCAGGGGGACGAGGGTGAAGCCCCGCTCATTCACCTTGCCGACGATTTTGGAAATTTCGTCGCGGTGCAAGAGGAGCTTCCTATCCTTCCGAGAATCGCGCGTGGAGAAGGCGCCGCTCCGTTCATACAGGGCAATGTGCATGTTCTTTAAGAACACCTCGCCGCCGCGGATCTCGCAAAAGCTCTCGGAAAGGGACGCCTTGCCCGCACGGAGGGACTTCACCTCCGCGCCCTCGAGCACGATGCCCGCTTCGTATTTGTCCCCGATGAAGTACTCAAACGAGGCGCTCTTGTTGAACGCGATGACCTTCATACCGACCCTATTATAGCATATTTTTCTTCGCTTGCAAAGGATTTTGCACCGCCTTTTTTAAGAACGCGAAGAGCACCCGCCGCATTCCGTGGTCGCAGCCGACCACGCGCACCCAAATTCTCTCCCCGAGGCGGAAGCTGTTCCGCGCCCCAATGAGAAGGAACTTGTTTTCCAAGTAGTCGTAACTGTCCCGCGGGAGGGTGTCGATGGCGACAAATCCCTCCACGGCATTGTCGAGCTCGGCAAACAGCCCGTAGGAAGTGACGCCGGAGATGGTCGCCTCGTACTCCTCGCCGATCTTGTCCTCCATATAGGTCACGGTGAAGAGGGCGTCTACCTCGCGCTCTGCCTCCGCCGCGTTCTTCTCCGCCGCCGAGGAGCGGAGGGAAACATCCCGCACACACCCCTTGTATTGCTCCTTTGCGGAAGAAATTCCCCGAAGGCTTTCCTTGAGAATGCGGTGCACGCACAGATCGGGATAGCGGCGGATGGGGGAGGTGAAGTGGCAATAGCGCTCGGAGGCGAGCCCGAAGTGCCCGACGTTCTCCTCCGAATACACCGCCTTTTGCATGGAGCGGAGCATCACGCGGTTGACGAGGGGATAGAGGGGGGAGGAAAGCAGGCTGTCGAGCTGGAGCTTGTAGGAGGCGGGAGTGACGGCGGAGGGGTCGAAGCGGACTTTAACGCCCGCGTCGTGCAAAAATTCGGCGAAGTCTCTTGCCTTTTCCTCGGAGGGCCGCTCGTGCACGCGGTAGACGAACGGCAGCCCGCGCTCCTCCGCATACGCCGCCACCGTTTCGTTGGCGAGCACCATAAACTGCTCGATCATCTCGTGGGAGATGGTGCGCTTCCCCTCGGGAAGGGAAATTTTCCCGTCCTCGTAGAGGATCTTGGTCTCGCGGATGTCGAGCTCCACGCCGCCGCGCGCCGCCCGCGCTTTCTTCAAAATGTTCGTAAGTTTTACAGCAATTTCCACAAAGGGAACGAGGTCGGGGTAGGTTTTCTTCGCCTGTTCGTCGCCCTCGGCGATGGCGGTCACCTCGGTGTACGTCATGCGGTGGCACGAGCGGATGAGGGAGGGGGCGATGCTGCTCTCGACGACCTTGCCCTTCCCGTCCACCTTCATGAGGCAGGAGAGGGTGAGCCGCGGCTCGCCTTCGTTCAAGGAACAAATGCCGTTGGAGAGCGCCTTGGGGAGCATGGGAAGCACGCGGTCGGGAAAATATACGCTCGTCCCGCGGAGGAACGCCTCGCCATCCACCGCGCTCCCGCGCTTCACATACTCGGAGACGTCCGCAATGTGCACGCCGAGGAGGAAGTATTTCCCCTGTTGTTCGACGGAAATGGCGTCGTCGATGTCGCGCGTGTCCTCGCCGTCTATCGTGATGATGAGCTTGTCCGTAAGGTCCAGCCGCCCCTTGCGTTCCCGAAGGGGGTCGCGCCTTGCGAGCGCTTCGGCTTCCCGCTCGGCGTCCGCGGGGAATTCCTCGCGAAGCCTGTGGGCGCGGATGAGGGCGAGCTCCTCGGTGAAGAGCTCCCCGCCGTTCCCCAATTTCTCAACGATCTCGCCCGTGAGCACGCCGCCGTAGGAGAGAATTTTCGCAACAGCCTTGTCCCCAGCGCGGCAGCCGAGAAGTTTGGTGGGGGGAAGGACGATCTCGGCGCAAAATTTGCGCTCGTCGGGGGAGAGGACGAATTCCCGCCCGCTCTTGAGCACGGTGCCGACGACCTCCCGCATCCCCCGCGAGAGGACAAAGAGCACCTCGCCCTCGTCGCGGTAGCCCACCTTCGCGCACAGGACGCGGTCGCCGTGCAGGGCGCCGCATAACGCGCGGCGGGGGAGGAACAGATCTCCCGAGCCGTCGTCGGGCACGAAAAAGGCGAAGCCCCGCTCGTTGCCCGAGATCGTTCCCTGCTTGGCGCCGAACGCCTCCGCGGTGCCGAAGCGCCCCGAAGAGTCCACGAGGAGCTCTCCCCCGCGCACGAGGGAGTAGAGCATTTCGCGCACGGCGGGCGCCTCCCGCTTGCCGAGCCCGAGTTTTCTTACGATTTGCTCGAGCGTGCAAAGGGCGAGCGAGCCATCTTGGATGCGCGCAAGGAGCAGTTGTTTTGCGTTCGATTGCTTTGCCATAAAAAAGAAAAGGGCAGCTGTTCGCCGCCCTTCGTACTCAAAGATTTATCCCCAAATCTGACCGATCTGCAAAATAAAGAACACCACGGCGAGCACCGCCAAAATACCGACGCAAATGAACGTCCACATTTTGAGCTTGGATTCCACGGATTTGCCCTTGTTCTTGCCGTAGAAGGTCTCGCTCGAGCCCCCGAGGGCGTCGATGCCCTCCGAGTTGGCGGACTGGAGCATGACGAGCACGATCGCTGCGGCGGCAACGACGACCATCGCCGCGATGAGGGCGAAGCATACGCCGTAGTACACGTTTTGCAGCATTTCATTCTTGAACACGGTGACGACCAAGAGGCCGGAGAACAACGATTGCATTTTCTTCTTCCTTTTTCTACAAAGTTCAAAAAAAGTATATCATACCCTCCGCAAAAAAACAACTTTTTTTATGCCCCTTTTTGAAAAAAGGCAAAAAAATCCCTCCCGAATTGCGGGAGGGAGAAAAAAATCAGTCCTTAAAGAGCTTTGCGTCCGACGAGTTTGAGCAAAGAACAAGCACGCAATTCCCATTTACGGTAGGAAGTTTTTGAAGTTCCTCGTAAGCGTTCTCGACATTCTCTTTTCCGAGTTGTTCTTCCATGTTCTCTACGAGCTCATCGTCCGAATTGAATTCCACGATGATGACCACGGAGACCGCCGAGGTGAATTTATCGACGATGTTCGCGTCCTCATCCGCCTTCTTTTGGAGGATGTGGATCTCGGCTTTGTCCAAGTCCGCATCCTTGCCGAAGAATTCCTGCGCTTGCTTCTTGTAGGTATCGCTGATCTCTACCTCTTCATAGCCCGCGTCCTCGAAGGCGCTCTTGATTCCGCCGTAGCTCGAGCAGGCGCAAAGTGTGAACACAAGCGCGAGCATGAGGGCGATGGAAGAAAGTACGATTCCAAGTCTCTTTTTCATATTCTGTCTCCTTAAAAATTCGTTAAGAAAAGTATAATCCGCTCGCTTGGAAATGTCAAGCGCCGAACAGAAATTTTTGGGAAAATTTAACGAATTTTTTGTCACCGCCCGCCTGTCGGTTGACATTTTTTTCGCGCTATATTATAATAGCGGGTATGGATAACTTGATACTTATCGGTATGCCCGCAGCGGGCAAGAGTACGGCAGGCGTTCTGCTTGCCAAGCGCATCGGCTTCGGCTTCATCGACTGCGACCTCATCATCCAAAACGAGGAGAAGGCCTTGCTTGCCGACCTCATTCAGGAAAAGGGCGCGGAGGGCTTTCTCGCCATCGAGGAGCGCGTGAACACGGGCATCTATGCCTCGCGTTGCGTCATCGCGACGGGCGGCAGCGTGTGCTATTGCGAAAAGGCGATGGAGCACTTAAAGACGCTCGGCCTCGTCGTCTATCTCGAGCTCGGCGAAGCGGAGGCGATGAAGAGGATCAAGGGCTTCGAGCAGCGCGGCGTCGTGTTCCGCAACGGGGTGACGAGCTTCCGCGAGCTGTATCGCGAGCGCGTGCGCCTCTACGAGAAGTATGCGGACGTCATCGTCAATTGCGACGGGCTTACCATCGACGAGGCGGTGGAAACGCTTGCTGCCGCCGCGGGCTTCGGGCGGTGAGAATTCTCATCTTCGGCGCGGGCGCCATGGGGACTTCCCTCGGCGTCCTTGTCACGCGGGCAGGGGAGGAGTGCGAGCTCGTCTCAAGGAATGCCGCGCATATTCGGGCGCTCTCTTTACAGGGAGCGCTTCTTGAAGAGGGCTCCGCGCATACGCTCACCAAGGTGAACGCCCTCCTTCCCGACGAGATGCGGGGGCAGTACGACGTCATCTTCCTTTGCACCAAGCAGCGGGAGAATGCCGACATCGCCGCCTTTCTTCTGCCCTTTTTGAAGGAGGAGGGCGCGCTCGTCACCGTGCAGAACGGGCTCCCCGAGGCGGGGGTTGCCGAAATTTTCGGCGCCTCCCGCGTGTATGGCGCAGTGCTTTCCTGGGGCGCGGAGCGCGTGGGGGAAGGCAAAGTGCGGATCACGAGCGATTGCGGCTACCCCGTCGCCCTCGGCGCGTTCGGAGAGGGCAAAAGGGCGGAGGAGCTCGCGGAAATTCTCAAAAGGGGCGGCGCGGAAGTCACTTTGGGCGAGCTCAAAGAGTTTCGCTTTGCCAAGCTCGTCGCCAACGGCGCGCTTTCCACACTTTCGGCGATCTCCGGGCTCACCTTCGGCGAACTTGCAAAAAAATACAAAAAGCTGTGCCTTGCGCTCCTTCGCGAGATCATGGCGGTCGCGCGGGCGGCGGGCTGCAAGGCCCTCCCGTACCACGGGCACGACCTCTTCCGCGTGTTCGGCGCGTTTGGGAGGATCGCCCTTCCCATCGCCACAAAGCGGTATAAAAGCTCCCGCTCGGGCATGCTTTTGGACCTCGAGGCGGGCAGAAGGTGCGATATCGACTTTGTCGCAGGCGCCGCCGTGTGCGAGGGGAAGAAGTACGGCGTTTCCACAGAGAAGTTGGAGCGGGCGGTCTCGCTCGTGCACGACATAGAAAACGGGCTCGCGGAGCTTGCGCCCGAGAGCCTTGCGCTCATTTGAAAAGGAGAGAGTATGGACTACAAAGCATTGGCAGAGCGGCTGTTCCCCGAGGGAACGCCGACGATAGAGAGCATCGAACAAAAATATCCGCCCCGCAGCCTCGAAAAGGGCGCTGAGGTCACCCGTCTTGCGCCTTCGCCCACGGGCTTTATCCACCTCGGGAACCTCTTCGTCGCCATCGCCAACGAGCGCATCGCCCACCAAAGCGGCGGCGTGCTGTTTTTGCGCATCGAGGATACCGACTTGAAGCGCAAGGTGGAAGGCGCGGTGGAGGCGGTCATTTCCGCCCTCAAGTACTTCGACATCCACTTCGACGAGGGCGCCGAGATCGGCGGGGACGACACCTACGCCCCTTGGTACCAGCGTCAGCGCGCCGAGATCTACCGCGCGTATGCGAAGAAGCTCGTCGAAGAGGGGAGGGCGTACCCCTGCTTTTGCACGGAGGAGGAGCTCACCGCCCTCCGCGAGGAGCAGACTTCCAAGAAGGAGACGACGGGTTACTATGGGAGGTATGCTCGCTGCCGCAACCTTTCCGAGGAGGAAGTGTTTGAAAAGCTCGCCGCGGGCACGCCGTATGTCTTGCGGCTCCGCTCCATGGGGGACCCCGAAGTCAAGCACAAATTCCACGACGAGATCAAGGGCGACATCACCGTACAGGAGAACGATCAGGACATCGTCATATTGAAGTCGGACGGCATCCCCACCTACCACTTCGCCCACGCCATAGACGACCACCTCATGCGCACCACGCTCGTCATCCGCGGGGAGGAGTGGCTCGCCAGCCTTCCCATCCACATCGAGCTCTTTTCCGCGCTCGGCTTCCCGCTCCCGCATTACGGGCACAATTGCTCGCTCATGAAGCAGGACGGCGAGACCCGCCGCAAACTTTCTAAACGCAAAGACCCCGAGCTCTCCCTCGAGTTCTACCGCAAGGAGGGGTACTACCCCCGCGCGGTGAAGGTGTATATGCTCACCCTTCTCAATTCCGCCTTCGAGGAATGGTACATGAAAAACCCCGAGGCGCCGCTCGAGAGCTTCCCCTTCAAAGTCTCGAAGATGTCCAAGAGCGGCACGCTCTTCGATTTGGACAAGCTCAACGATATTTCCAAGAACGAGCTCGCAAGGCTCTCCGAACACGAAATGTTCGCCTTTTTGAAGGATTGGGCGGAGGAATTCGGCACCGAGGCGCAGAAGGGATATTTTGCGGACGAGGAGAAGATGCTCCGCGTGCTCGCCCTCTGCATGGGTGTGGGCGGCAAGAAGCGCAGAAAGGACTTTACCACCGCCTCGCAGGCGATGGAATTTATCCGCTTCTTCTTCGAGCGGCCCGTCTCTCGCGAGCCCTACCGCTGCGAGAAGGCGGATAGGGCGGGCATCCTCTCGGATTTCCTCAAGTCGTATTCGCCCGAGGATGACTCCGCGGCGTGGTTTTCCAAGGTCAAGGAGATCGCAGGCAGGCACGGCTTCGCCGCCGAGATGAAGGACTACAAGGCAGCCCCCGAGGCATATAAGGGCAGCGTTGCGGATGTTGCCGAAGTTTTACGCATCGCCGCGACGGGCAAAGCCAACACGCCCGACCTTTGGACCATTCTCCAAATCTTGGGCGAAGAGGAGACGAGAGCGCGCATCGAGGGGGAGTGCAAATGAGCAGGGCAGACGAGATCTTCATCGCCAATTGCAAAGAAATACTGGCGCACGGCGTGTGGGACAGCGAATTTCAGGTCCGCCCGCGCTGGGAGGACGGCACGCCCGCGCACACGGTGAAGAAATTCGGCATCGTCAACCGATACAACTTGCAGGAGGAATTTCCCATCCTCACCCTTCGCCGCACCGCCCTAAAGAGCGCCGTCGACGAAATTCTTTGGATCTGGCAGAAGAAGAGCAACAACATCGCCGATTTGAATTCGCACATTTGGGATAGCTGGGCGGATGAAAACGGCTCCATCGGCAAGGCATACGGCTACCAGCTCGCGCAAAAGTCGGAGTACCGCGAGGGGGAATTCGATCAGGTGGACCGCGTCCTTTACGACTTAAAGCACAACCCCGCCTCCCGCCGCATTCTCACAAATTTGTACAACTTTCACGACCTGCACGAGATGAATTTGTACCCCTGCGCGTATTCGATGACGTTCAACGTCTCGGGGGATACTCTCAACGCCATTCTCAACCAGCGTTCGCAGGATATGCTCACGGCGAACAATTGGAACGTCGTGCAATACAGCGTGCTCCTCACGATGTTTGCGCAGGTGAGCGGGCTCAAGGCGGGGGAGCTCGTGCACGTCATCGCCGACGCGCATATCTACGACCGCCATGTGCCCATCGTCGAGGAGATCATCGCGCGCGAGCCCATGCCCGCCCCGCGGCTCGTCGTCGACGAGAGCGTGAAGGACTTCTACGATTTCACGGTAGATAGCTTTAAGCTCGAGAATTACGCCTTCCACCCCCTCGACAAAAAGATCCCCGTCGCCATATGAGGTTGAGATTTCTCGACTTCGGCTTCGCCTTCGCTCGAAATGACATGTCGGTTTTGTCATCCCGAGCTGGTTTTGTCATCCCGAGCTGGTTTTGTCATCCCGAGCGCAGTCGAGGGATCTCTTTCAGGAGAAACGCGCCATATGAAAGCCATTTTCCACGCCGACAAGAAGTGGGGTATCGGGAGAAGCAACGGTCTGATGTTTTCCCTCCCCAAGGATATGAAATTCTTCCGCGAGACCACGACGGGGAAAGTCGTCGTCATGGGGCTGAATACCCTGCGCTCCTTTCCCGGCGGGAAACCGTTGAAGAACCGCACAAACATCGTGCTCTGCCCCGAGGACGTGGAGGGCGTGAAAACCGTCCACAGCGTCGAGGAGCTCCTCCAAGAGGTGAAAAATTACCCGCCCGAGGATGTGTTCGTCATCGGCGGCGCGAGCGTGTATCGGGCGCTTTTGCCGTATTGCACCGAGGCGCTCGTCACCAAGGTCGACGCGGATGGGGGAGCCGACGTATTTGTCCCAAATCTCGACCTCGACCCCGCCTTCACCCTTGTGAGGGAAACCCCGCCCGAAGAGGACAACGGCTATAGCATTCGGTTTTGCACCTATCGGAACAAGAATTTGCAGTAGAATTGAGAACCTCCCCCTGTGTCCCCCTCCTTACAAAGGAAGGGGATTTCTTACTATGAGCCCTCCTTAAAAAGGAAAGAAATTTTGTCTTTTATCCCCCTCCCCGCTTTGGCGGGGAGGGGCAAGGGAGGGATAACCTAAAGCGATCCCCCTCCCCGCTTTGGCGGGGAGGGGGACACAGGGGGAGGGGCACCGCAGAAAAGCCCTACCCTTCGCGGAAGGGGAGGGTGTCTGCCTTTGGGCAGACGGGTGGGGATGGGAGTAAGTGGAGCGAATAGCGATCCCCCTCCCCGCTTTGGCGGGGAGGGGCAAGGGAGGGATAACCTAAAGCGATCCCCCTCCCCGCTTTGGCGGGGA
>CANRHI010000056.1 GCA_947630365.1 uncultured Clostridia bacterium | reverse complement strand
CTAAAGCGATCCCCCTCCCCGCTTTGGCGGGGAGGGGGACACAGGGGGAGGGGCAAGGAAAGTTTTCTCAGGCGATCTCGGGATTATTCTTCACATGAATGTGATACATAACGTCCCCAACGATGATGAGCACATTGATGAGAAGAGTGAGAACGAGTACCGGCGGGAATGCACAAGTAAAGCGCCCGGCTTCCATAACGGCGTTTATGATGTGCAACGCGATGGACGGGATCAGGATGAGTAAAGACAAAACGGTCGTAATATACTTCGCGCCGAGCTTCTGCTTTTTCTTGGGCACTTTGCGAGGTTGATGGCGGAGCAAGCGTATAAGCCGCAATACCGGCGGGAACACATAGAGCAGCTGGACGAGGGCAAACGCCGTAAGAGCAATTCCGAAAAACATATATAACTGATACGATCCCGTGCAAGTCTCTTCCTTTATTCCAAACGACAGCTCGACGGTCGTTCCATTTATCAGGGAGAAATTCGTCGTGTATCTCGGAAGATACGTTATAAATCTCATGTCGTCTTCAAAGAGTGCCTTCAGTTCGGTTTCGTTATCGTAGGTCCCCACAAGGTATTTTGCTTCGTATTCGTCGAGCTTTTCGCCCGTGAGGATACCTGCTTCATAATCTTTCGCGGCATGCTCAAGGAAGCACCCAAGTCCCGCAAAATTGTAATGAGCGATTTCTTCGGGGAAAAGGTCGATGACGGCACAGCCCTTGTCCAAAAGAATGGGCTTGTCTTCTTCAACTTCCTTATCCATTTCCTCTACCAAATCGTTCGGGACCCCGGAGGGGTAAATCAACGCTAATCCATTCATCGTTTCGTCGTATATTCTTTGCTGCTCGGCAAGAATGTCGGACAAATACAAAGGGCCGAATATCCCCTGAAGATCCTGTCCGAAGTCTTGCGACCGCTTATACTCGACATCGTTTAAGATTTGTTCCTCGGATGCAGAACGCACTACTATCTTATAATTGGTTTCGCCTTCCTTATCGGTAACGTCCTCACCTTTCGAATTGATCTTACGGAACAACTTCGCGCCGCCGTTTGCAAGAAATTTCTGCGTGATTTCGTTATCTTGCGCGGGAGCCGTTGAGACGTCAACGAGCAGATAGATCGCGTCGACGGAAGAGAGCTGCCTCGAATAATTCTCGATTTGATCGCTTGAAATATTGATCAAGGGGAGAAAAGCTGTGAAAATCGACGAGATCAACATAAGCCCTGCAATGACTGCGCAGAGGATAAGCTCTTTGAGCCAAAGTTTCTTCTTTTGCGCATCGGGCGAGGATTGTGCCTCGTTTCCCTGTTTTTCCACGGAAAAATCACGGGAAGTTTCTTGTGTGTCCATAAAAACGCCTCCATTTTTGTTTTGTAACATTATATATCAATGGGGGGGGGTGTCAAATCATTGAAGGCTAATTTGAAAAATTGTTGAAAAAATTTTTCTTGAACCGCTTTTTTACGAAGAACTTTTGCCCCCTTTCTCCCCCTCCCCGCTTGGGTGGAGAGGGGGATTATTTCGTGTATCCCCTTCCCCTTTGGGGAGGGGGACACAGGGGGAGGGGCACCGCGTCATTCTGCCCCCCCGGCGCCCACGCGTCATTCTGAGCCCCCTTGTGGGGCGAAGAATCCCGAGGATGAAAATTCGGACTTCGTACTTCGGGATGTTTCGCTCGCTCCGCTCCCTCAACATGACGCGGGACCTACCCTCATACCGAGCCCCGTAAGGGGCGAGCCCTAATACGAAGTTCGTTTCACCCAAGGGGATTCTCTCGGGGTCCAAGCCCCTCGGAATGACACAGTTTACCCTGCTCTCCTCTTGCTCTCCCCCTTATACCTGAGGGGGAGGGGTAGGGGAGGGGGTGCTTCCAATTGCCATTCCGTCCCGCATGTCATCGCGCCCCCCGTGAAAAAATTACAACAAACAAAAAATTTCCGCAAGAGAAAGAAAAATGGCAAATTGACTTGAAAGTTGTTGTATTTTTTTTCCGAATGTATTATAATTTGCGTTGGATTTGAAGAGGCACATATGGTAAGAAACGATTTACGAAACATTGCAATTATCGCGCATGTCGACCACGGCAAGACGACGCTCGTCGACCAAATGCTCAAGCAGGGCGGCACCTTCCGCGAAAATCAAGTCGTCGAAGAGCGCGTGATGGACTCGGGCGATTTGGAGCGCGAGCGCGGCATCACCATTCTTGCGAAGAACACCTCCATTCACTACAACGGGGTGAAGATCAACATCGTCGATACCCCCGGGCATGCGGATTTCTCGGGGGAAGTCGAGCGGTCGCTCAAGATGGTCTCGGGCGTGCTCATCCTTGTGGACGCGGCGGAAGGCCCCATGCCGCAGACCCGCTTCGTCACCCAAAAGGCGTTGGAGCTCGGGCTCAAGCTAATCGTCGTCGTGAACAAAATCGACCGTCCCGATGCCCGCGTGAAGGAAGTCATCGACGAGGTTTTGGAACTTTTGATGGACCTGAATGCCTCGGACGAACAGCTCGAGAGCCCCTTTGTGTTCTGCTCGGGAAGGGAGGGCACTTCTTCGCTCGACGAAAACACCCCGGGCACCGATCTAAAGCCGCTCTTCGAGACCATCCTCTCGCACTTTCCGCCCCTCGAAATGGACGACGAAGGCCCTCTGCAGCTGCTCGTTTCGAGCATCGACTACAACGATTACGTCGGGCGCATCGGCATCGGCCGCATCGAACGGGGCGTTGCGAGGCAGGGCGCGGAGGTCACCGTCTGCAACTTCAACCACGGCGACGTCAACCTTCGCGGCAAGCTCGTCAATCTCTATGAGATCGAAGGGCTGGAGCGCGTCCCCTGCGAAAGCGCGCGGGCGGGCGATATCGTCTGCTTCTCGGGGCTCGAAAAGATAAATATCGGCGACACGGTGTGCGCTTTCGACCACGTCGAACCCGTAAAATTCGTGAAAATTTCCGACCCGACCGTCGAGATGATCTTTTCGGTGAACGATTCGCCGTTCGCGGGGAAGGAGGGGAAATTCGTCACCACGCGCCACCTTCGGGACAGGCTGTACAGAGAGCTGCTTCGCGACGTCTCCCTGCGCGTGGAGGATACGGACAGCACAGACGCCTTCCGCGTGAGCGGCAGGGGGGAAATGCACCTCTCCATCCTCATCGAGACCATGCGCCGGGAGGGCTACGAATTTCAGGTGAGCGCGCCCAAGGTCCTCTATAAGGAGATCGACGGCGTGAAGTACGAGCCCGTGGAGCGCCTCATCGTAGATGTTCCCGAGGACATGACGGGTCCCGTGTTCCAAAGCATGGGCGCAAGGAAGGGCGAGCTCGTGCACATGAGCGCCATGGGCTCGAGAATGCGCCTCGAATTCCTCGTTCCCGCGCGGGGGCTGTTCGGCTACAAGAGCGAATTCCTCACCGACTCCAAGGGCGAGGGCGTGATGAGCTCTGTGTTCTTCGAGTACCAGCCCTATAAGGGCGAGATCACAAAGCGGAGCACGGGCTCGCTCGTCGCCTTCGAAACGGGCGAGGCAGTCACCTACGGTCTCTTCAATGCGCAGGGAAGGGGGGTGCTCTTCATCGGCGCGGGCACGCAAGTGTACGAGGGGATGGTCATCGGCGTTTCCCCGAAGGACGAGGACATCAACGTGAACGTGTGCAAGACAAAGCACCTCACCAACACGCGGAGCTCCTCCTCGGACGAAGCGCTCCGCCTCATTACCCCCAAAAAGCTCTCCTTGGAGGAGGCGCTCGAATTCATCAAAGACGACGAGCTCCTCGAGATCACTCCGCAAAATGTTCGCATCCGCAAGCGCATTCTCGATGGCGAATTGCGGGCAAAAGCGCGGGCAAAAGCCAAAAATTCGTGATTTGCATAGTACTATGTCAGACAGAATGGCGGATATCTCCGCCATTTTTGCATGTTTTGGCCTTTTCCCGCATACATTTTTGCTATGCAGCAAAAGGAAGAGAGCGTACTTACCATCGAGAGAAATAAGCGCATTTCGCTTTCGGGCGTCGAGCGCGTTGATACGTTTACGGATACGGGTATTCGGCTCACCGTTGCGGGGCAGAAGGTGCGCATCGAGGGAAGCAAATTAAAGGTGCTCTCCTTTTCGGAGGGGAGCGGGCTTTTTTTGGCGAGCGGGGAAGTGACGTCCGTAAAATACGGCGGCGCCGCGGGGCTCAAAAAGATCTTCAAATGAATGCGGGCCAGCTGTATGTTTTCCTCGTCTCCGTCGCGCTCGGCGCGGGCGGGGGAGTTTTGTATGAGCCCTTCTTTTGCCTCCGCCTCTTTTCTTCGCGGTGGCTGCGCTTTTTCGGGGATTTTTTCTTCGTCCTCATCTTTGCGGGCGTGTATCTTTTCGTCGCCGTCATGCTTTCCTTTCCGCCCCTTCGCCTCTTTCCCGTGCTCGGATGCCTCGTCGGGTTTTTTCTTTATGAAAAAAGCATTCATAAAATTCTTGCTTTTTTCGCGCGAATGGTATATAATGGTTGCAAACGAAGGAAAAGGGAGGCGCCGCCATGGCAGACGAGGCACAAGAGGAGAACACCGTCCAAGAACAAAGCGCGGCCTCGCGCAGCGAAGGAAAGGCAAAACGCATTGCCGTTGGGGCGACCGTAGGGGGCGTCCTTTTGGCGTTCTTTCTTCTCGTTCTTCTCATCATCAGCATCGTGCAGGTCGTCACGGCGAGCAAGGAGCGCGATCGCCTCTTGGAGAGCATCGAGGAGTACAAAACGAGCATCGAGCACGACGAGAAGGAGCTCGACGATTATCTGAACGGCAACGGGCTGTATCACCTCGCCGTCAAGCAGGGTTGGAAATCAAAACAGTGAAGTACGCAGTCATCGATATCGGTTCGAATTCCGTTCGTCTCATGCTTTGGGCGGGCGGAAATGCTTTATTTAAGAGGGTGGAAACCACCCGCCTCGGCGAGGGGTTGCAGCAGAGCTGCCGCCTTTCGCCCCTTGCCATGCGCCGCACGGCGGAGGCAGTTTCCGCATTTGCGGCGGAGGGAAGGCGGGAAAACGCTCAAATTTTGGCGTTTGCGACGGCGGCAGTGCGGCAGGCGGAAAACGGCGCCGACTTTTGCGAGATGGTGAAAAAGGCGTGCAATGTGTCCGTCGACGTCGTGGCGGGCGAGGCAGAGGCGGAGCTCGGCGCCCTCGGTGCGCTCGGCGGGGGGGACGGTTCCATCGTCGATATCGGCGGCGCCAGCACAGAGCTCTTTTGCCGAAGGGCGGGAAAAACGGCGCTCTCTATGAGCCTCAATGTGGGGGCGGTGCGCCTCTTCGACGCCTGCGGGGACAAGAAACCCGCCCTCGAAGCGTATATCCGTTCCGCTCTTTCGCCCCTTTCCGCGGGAATGTTGGATGCGCCCGTGTACGCGGTGGGGGGAACGGCTTCCACCATCGCCTCGGTCCTTTGCGGGCTGGAAGCATACGACGGGGCGCGGCTGCAAAACTTCCCCCTTGCCTTGCCGAACGTGGAGGAGCTCGCGGAGCGCCTTCTCTCCATGCCCCTTGAGGAGCGGAAAGCCGTGCGGGGGATGGACCCGCGCCGTGCGGACATCATCGCCGGCGGGGCGCTTCTACTCGCAAACATCATGGAAACCATCCATATCCATGAGGTTTTGTTCTCGGATCGGGACAATTTGGAGGGGTACCTCCTTTGGAGGGGGCTTGCATGAGCGGTAGGACAAAGCGAACGATATACATCGTCTTTACGGTCTCCATGGTCGTGCTCGCCTACGCGGGAGCGATCCTTTTGGCGGCATTTTTCGCGCGGAAGGAGTTGGACTACGGGCTCTTTTCGCTCGCTCTTGTGCTCGAGTTGCTTTCCGTGCCCGCGCTGTTTCATGAACTTGGGCATCTCCTCGTGGGGCTGTGCGTCGGACTTCGCCCCGCGACGTTCTCCTTCGGTTGGTTTACGGTGGGAAGGGGCGGCGTGAAATTCGGAAAAAGCGTTGTCGCGGGGGAGACGCAGCTGTATGCAACAAACGGAAAGAGACCCCGCTTTCGGCTCATCTGTTCTACGCTCGGCGGTCCTTTGATGAATTTGCTCCTCGGCGGGGGAATGCTCGCCTTCTTCTTTGCGCTTCCTTTTTCGAGCGGGGTGCTCTTTTTGGGAGCGTTTGCCCCGTTCATGCTCTCGGAAGGGCTGCGTGCGCTCTATCCCGCGCAATTGGAGGAGGGCAAGACGGACGGCGCCGTTCTCCTCGGGCTCATAAAAAAAGCCCCCGAGGAGGAGGTGATGCTCATCGTCCTCGAGGCGGAGGGCATTTTGCGCCGCGGAAGTTTTTCGGACCTGCCCGAAGGGCTTCTCGAAAACGCGCCCGTCGTGCGGGAAGATCTGCCCGCCGTGCACGGGCTATGGCTCTTAAGGGCGCAAAAAGCGCTGTTTTTGGGGGAAGAGGAGGCCGCAAAGGGCATTTTGGAGCGGCTTCTCTCGGAAAATAGCTGCCTCACCTTGGAGGAGACGGCGGAAGTCGAGCGGTATCTCGCCTATTTCGCGGGGGAATTCCGCGCCGACGAGCGCGCCCTTCTCGACGGGGTGAAGGAGCTCGATCGAAAACTTTTGCGGGAAACGTAAAAAACCCGCCGCAGGGGGCGGGAAGACAGCCGTTTCAAGCACGGGAAAAGCGTCCGTTGCGGTTGACGGCCGAATTGCGAAGCTCGCAGGGCGGTGAAGGACCTTACAAACAGGTGTCAGTCGGAGAGCCCAAGAAGATAGTCGGAGGTCACGTTGAAGTAGCGGGCAAGTTTGGCGATGTTCGAGGCGGTGGGATCGCTCTTGTTGGTTTCCCAATAGCAAACGATGCCAAGACTTACACCGAGGTCGCGGGCGACAGTCGCTTGCGATAAGCCCCGTTCCTTCCTGAGTTCCATGAGTCTTTCGGAAAAGATTTTCATGGTTACAGTATAGCAAATTCCGAATGTAATTGCAACAATTTTCACCTCCTTTTTCGGATTTGTTCACCGAAACATTGCAAATATTTTTTGTCCCGCGCTCTCGGGCGGGGATATGAGGAGAAAACCCATGGTCTCTGTTTTGTTCGTCTGTCACGGAAACATTTGCCGCTCGCCTATGGCGGAGAGCGTGTTTTGCTATCTCTTGGAAAAGGAAGGGCTTTCGGGGCGCGTCCGCGTCGCTTCCGCCGCTGCCCGCACGGACGAGATCGGCAACCCGCCCCACCGCGGCACGAGGGAGAAACTCGAGAGGGAGCATATCCCGCTCGTCCCGCACCGCGCGCGGCTCATGACGAAGCGGGACGGCGAGGAGTACGACTTCCTCCTCGGCATGGACCAGTGGAACGCCGTGGACATGCGCCGCATCGTCGGGCAGGAGAACGCCCATAAGGTGAAGCGCCTCCTCGACTTTGCGGAGATCCCGAGAGACATTGCCGACCCGTGGTACACGGGGGACTTCGACAAGAGCTTCGAGGACATTCTCGAGGGCTGCCACGCCCTTCTTCGCTACCTGAAAGCGCAGAATTTGCTCTGACATTCGCAAAACCCCTTTACATTTTCACATTTTTTGTGTATAATAGAGAAAAGTGAGGAGAGCCAATGAAAACGCACGAATCGGAGGAAATGTATCTCGAAACCATTTTGCTTCTGCGAATGCGCAAAGCGAGCGTTCGCTCGGTCGACGTCGTAGAGGAGCTCGGCTATGCCAAGTCGAGCGTCTCCCGCGCGATGGGGCTGTTGGTGCAGAAGGGCTATATCCTCATCGATGGGAACGGCGACATCACCCTCACCGAGGAAGGGCAGAAAAAGGCGGAGGACATCTACGAGAAGCACCGCGTTTTCACGGACGTGTTCATGCGCATGGGCGCGGACGAGAAGCTCGCGGAGGAAAACGCCTGCCGCGTCGAGCACGTCGTCTCGGACGAGCTCTTCGAGATCTTGAAAAAGTACTTGGAAAAGTAAATTTCCCCGACCTCTCGGTCGGGTTTTTGTTTGAAAAGATATGGAATCCCCCTCCCCGCTTTGGCGGGGAGGGGGACACAGGGGGAGGGGCACCGCAGAAAAGCCCTACCCTTCGGGGAAGGGGAGGGTGTCTGCCTTTGGGCAGACGAGTGGGGATGGGAGCAAGTGGAGCGAATAGCAATCCCCCTCCCCGCTTTGGCGGGGAGGGGGATATAGGTGGAGGGGCAAGTGTTGCGAAATCCCCCTCCTCGCTTTGGCGGGGAGGGGGACGCAGGGGGAGGGGCTCCCCAAATTCATCCATTTGCCCGAGGCAGCGAATCGAGCAGCTCGAAGTACCCCTCGAAGCTCTTCGCGGCGCAATCGGGGTCGTCGACGGTGACGCCGCCGAGCTTCATCCCGACGAGCGCAAACGCCATCGCAACGCGGTGGTCGCCGAAGCTGTGGATGCGGGTCGGGTGCACGGGGGCGGGTTCGAGAAAGACGTCCGTCCCATCGGTGAAGCAACGGGCGCCGAGCGCGTTGGCGTTCTCCACGATGGCGGCGATGCGGTCGCACTCCTGGTGGCGGATATGCGCGATATTGCGAAGAATGGAAGGGGACGTCGCAAACAGCCCGAGCGCGGCAACGGTGAGCGCCTGATCGGAGAAATCCTGCATGTCGTAGTCGAATCCGTTGAAGAAGGGCACGTTTTTGCCGTCGGCGATGAGGCCCTCGGGGGTCTCGGTGAGCCGCACGCCCTTATCTTCGAGCACATGGAGGAAGCGTATATCCCCCTGCGCCGTGTTCAAATGCGCCCGCGGCACCTGCACGCGCGCCCCGCAAAGGAGGGAGAGCGCATATAGGTAGCACGCGCCCGAAATATCGGGCTCCACGTCGAATTCCTTGGGCGGCTCGCCCGCGGGGAACACCTTCACGCCGCCCTCCACGTCCTCGGTCCGGATATGGAAGCTCTTCAGCATCTCCCGCGTGATCTTTACGTAGCTCCCCTTGATGCGGGGGCCGGTGAGAAGAAGCGTCGTCGGGGAAGTGCGCACGCTTGCCGCCATCATGAGCGCGCTCGCATACTGGGTGCTCTCGGTGGTATCGACGACGAGCTCGTCCGCCGAAATGCCTTCCGAAGTCATGGTGAAGGGGAAGGAGTAGGGCGCTTCTTCGAAGATAAACTTCACGCCGACGCTCTCGAGGAGCTTCAAAATGCCCATGGGGCGCGCCTTCATTTGGGCGGAGGCGTCGAAGCGGTAGTTGCCACCCGCAAACGCGAGCGCCGCGGGGAAAAACCGCGCGACCGTTCCCGCGCTCCCGACGTCGAGCGAAGCCCCTTCGCGGAACTTCCCGCCGCAGCCGTGCACGAGAATGCCGCCTTCGACCTTCTCGCACTGCACGCCGAGCGCCTCGATGCAGCGCAGCGCCGCCTTGGCGTCCTCCCCGAGGGCGCCCGCGTGGAGGGTAACATCTCCCTTCGCCAGCGCGGAGAGGAGCAGCGCACGATTCAAAATGCTCTTGGAGGCGGGCACGTCTACGACGAGCGTTCCCGGCTTCGGCACAAATTTTCGTACAAGTACATCCTGCATAAAATAAATTATAGCCTTCTTTTGCGGAAAAGTCAAGGAATTGGGCAAATGTTCTTGAAGCGCGCGAAAATATGTGCTATAATACGAAATATGGAATATTCGATCGTCCGCAGCAACCGAAAGACGCTTTGCCTCACCTTCGACCGCGAGGGAAAGCCGCTCGTCCGCGCCCCGCTTTCAACTTCTTTGGCTTCCATCGAGCGCTTCGTGCAAAAACACGCCCGCTGGATCGCCATCCACTCGCGGGGAAAGACGCCGCCATCCCTTGCGGACGGAAGCAAGATCGAGTTTCTCGGCGAAGAGCGGACCATCGCGAGCGGGGCGACGCGCTTGAAGTCCGAGACCCTCTTCCTCCCGCCCGAACAGCGCGCGGAGGCGCTCAAAAGGCTGTGCCGCTCCAAGGCGAGGGTGCGCATGCAGCGGCTCGTCCGAAAATATTCGTCGCTCTACGGCTTTTCGACGACGGGCATCCGCATCACCTCGGCGCGCAAGCGGTGGGGTTCTTGTTCCACGAAGGGGACGGTGAATTTTTCGCTCTACTCCGCCTTCCTCCCCGAGAGCCTCGCGGAGTATCTCGCCGTGCACGAGCTATGCCACACCCGCCATATGGACCACAGCGCGGCGTTCTGGGTAGAGGTGAAGGCCATCCTTCCCGATTACGCAAAACGGAGGGACGCGCTCAAAAAATACATGTGGATTTTTCAAATTTGAGCAATTTGCATAGTACTATGTGTGACATAAATAAGGTTTTGAGGTCGATTTTATGAAAATTATCGTCTACGGACTGGGGATCATCGGCGGCTCCATCGCCGCCTCCTTGAAGCGCGCGGGGCACACCGTGCTCGGGAAAAACCGAAGCCGCGAGCCCATCGACTACGCTCTTTCCCACAACTTTATCGATGGGGAAGCGAAGGAGCTTGCGGGGGCGGACGTCGTCTTTCTCGCCCTCCCGCCCAAGGTCGCCATGCGTGTGCTCGACGAGGAGCGCTTTTCAAAAGGCTGCATCGTCGCCGACATTTGTGGTGTGAAGGAGCCCATCGAACGGGCTGTGTACGAAAAGGAGAGGGCGTACCGCTACGTCGGCACCCACCCGATGGCGGGAAAGGAGACGACGGGCATCACCTCCGCGAGCGCGGATCTTTTCCGCCGCGCCAACTTCGTGATGACCGAATGCGAAAAAACCGACAAAGAGGCGGTGGAAATCATTCGCTCGCTCGCCCTCGATATGGGGTTTGCCCGCATCGTCCTTTGCACGGCAAAGGAGCACGACCGCATGATCGCGCTCACCTCCCAGCTCGCCCACATCGTTTCGAGCGCGTATATCAAATCTCCGCTCGCCTTCGAGTGCGTGGGCTTCACGGGCGGGAGCTTTCAGGATATGACCCGCGTCGCCCCCATGGACGACGTTTGGGCGGAGTTGTTCCTTCTCAACCGCGAGGCGCTTGTCCCCGAGCTCGACCGCCTCATCGAAGGGCTTTCCGCCTACCGCGCCGCCGTGGAGAAGGGGGAGAGGGACGATGTTCTCGCCCTCATTCGCGAGGGAAAGCGCTTTCACGACGAATTTTTCGCGCGCAACGGCGGAAAATAGAGGAAAAATTCGGCGCCGAGGGTTTACAAACGGCGTTTTTTGTGTTACAATGTTTGCACAGGGCGTAAACTAATTTCGGACGTTGCCATCGCCCATATTTCACTTACTGTTTCGAAAGCGTACAATTTTTGAATGAGAATTTCTGATGAGCCGCATCAAGATCCAAACCCGCACGGGGGGCAAGACCGCCTTTTTCGAGGCGCCCGCCCGCCGCAGCTCTACTTCAAACGGCGAGAGCATTTGCTTTTTCGACCAAGGGGACGAGGTCGTTTTGACCGTTTCCGGGCAAGGGCTTTCCCTTCGCCGCACGGGGGAGCGCGGGCAGAGCGCGGATTTTCGGGAAGGCGAGACCACTTCCCTCTGTTTGGAGATGGGGGAAGGCAGGGCGTTCGTCCCGCTCTTCACCCGCCTTTGCCGCATAGAAGCGCGGGAAGGGGGCTTGGAGCTCCGCCTCGGCTACGAGCTGCGATTCGAAGGCGGTCACGGGCGGTTTTTATTGCATATTTCTGTATCGGATGATTTGGAGGAAGCATGAAAATTACGTATTTGGGGCACTCCTGTTTTGTGCTCGAGGGGAGCGCGGGAAAGCGCATCGTGACCGACCCTTACGGGGACGTCGGTTTTTCCATGCCCAAGGGGGTCGAGGCGGACGCCGTCACCTTGAGCCACGGGCACTTTGACCACAACAACTTCTCCGCCGTGGGGGGGGATCCCGTCGTTTTGCGTGAGGCGGGGGAGCGGTCCCTCGGCGACATCGAAATTTCCGCAAAGCCGAGCTTCCACGACAGCTGCGGCGGAGCGCTCCGCGGGAGCAATCTCATCTTCAAATTCAAGATCGACGGCTGCAACGTTTGCCACCTCGGGGACCTCGGCGAGGCGTGCTCGGAGGAGACGTTGCAAAAAATTTCCCCCGTGGACGTGCTTCTTCTGCCCGTCGGCGGCACCTACACGCTCAACGCGCCCAAGGCGAAGGCGTATGTAGACGCGCTCAAGCCATCCGTCGTCATTCCCATGCACTACAAGGTGAAGGGTCTCAACATCGATATCGAGCCCGTCCACCGCTTTCTTTCCCTCTTCCCAAGGGGAGAAGTTTGCTTTGTCGGCTCCACATTGGAGCTCGAAAAGGGCAGCATTCCTTCCGAAACCAAAATTTATGTTATGGAGCGCACCGTTTTATGAACAGCTTACAAAGCTTAAAGGAGTATCTCAATTCCCTGCCGCTTTCTACCCTTCGCATCATCGGCAGAAACAAGGGCATGGCGAGCGCCACGGGGGCGAATAAGGACGTGGTCGTGCAGGCCATTCTCGACTGGGCGACGGGGAAAGCCAAGCCCCAGCCCCGTTCCAAGAGGGGAGCGCCGCCCAAGCAGACGACGGTCGCTCCGGACATCATGGCACGCATCGACATGCTCGCCGAGGGCCTTCGGGAGGAGAACGGCATGCTAACCGTC
>CANRHI010000055.1 GCA_947630365.1 uncultured Clostridia bacterium | reverse complement strand
CGGCGCCATCACCGCGACCACCCTCAAGGACGCCCTTACTCTGAATATAGAAAGCACAGACGCCTTCACCGTGACCGTTACGGAGAAGTATGTCGATATCCTCGACTATGCCAAGACGGTGGCAAGCCTCATTCAGAATGGGTACTTGCATATCGTCGCCGACTACGGCGAGGCGACCGACGAGCTTATATTGCATGTGGAAGCCGACCTCGCCCTCAAGCCCGTTGCGGCGCAGGCGAAAGTCGACCTCACCTACAAGGGCGCGAAAAAGACGGTCTCCCTCATCTACAAAGAGGATGGGCTGTATCTCCAAATCGAGGAGATGCGGGTGAAGGTCACCGTTTCCGAGGCGCTTGCGCTCATCCAAACCTACGTCGGGCTTCCCGCGGGGGAGAGCCAAGAGAAAGACCTCGTCGAGCAGCTTCTTCTTCTCGATTTGGACGCCGTTCTCTCCATCGAGGAGGGCGCGGACGCGCTGCACCTCACGCTGCAGGGCACCGACCTGTTGAGCGCCCTCGGGGTGAAATTCGAGCTCGGAACGGTGCAAATCGACATTTCGGACGGCATTTCCGTGAACGCCTATGGGGTGAAGGCGAGCATTTCCGCGGGGAAGAGCTTCTCGCCCGAGACGGGCGGCTTCGCCGACATCACCTCTTTGGTGAAGCAGATCCCCGCCATTTTGGAGAACGAGAGCATTTCGCTCACGGGCAACCTTTCCCTCGATGTGAAGGGGACGGCGCTCGGGCTCAAGATCAGCGAAGGCGTGCTCTCTTGGGGGAAAGGCTTCGAGCTCTACCTCAAGGCGACGCTCTCGGTTTCCGATACCGAACACGAAATTACCCTCCTTGTAAACGGCGAGCATGTGCAAATTCTGTACGGCACCATCGGGGCGGACATCATCTACTCCGAGCTGCCCGATTTGGAAGCGGCGTTTGTGAAGCTCTACGGGCAAATTTCGTCGATCGTAGAGGGGGCGACGGGCAAACCTCTTCCCGCCATCGAGGGCATTGAGGATCTCCTTGGGCTCTTGCAGGGCGGCGAGGGGATGACGTCCGCGCTCTCCGCGCTTCTCCCCAAGAACGGGGAGGAAGGCAGCAGCGGGCTCGACATCGGCGCGATCCTCGGCAAGCTCGTCTTTGGGGCGGGCGAAAAGGGCGGCTTCGCGAGCGTGAAGTACGAAAATCTCGCGGTGGAGCTCCTCGATGAGCTCGGGAGCGACGGCCTTCTCGGGCTGGCGCTCGGCTACGAGGGCGAGGGGATACAAGTCTCCGCCGACCTGCATGCGAACGTCTACGAGGGCAAACTTCCCACCATGCCCGAGGCGGAGTACTTCGGACTCAGCGCAGTCGAGAACTTGCTCGACTATATCGGCGCGGCGGTCGAACTTCTCGAGGCGACCGACCTCAAGCTCGAATTCGGCGGCAAGGTCGCCTCGACGGACGCGGCTTACCAAGCCTACGAGGGCATCAAGTACGATATCGAGGCCTCCATGTCTACGCACCGCGGGGAGAACAGCCTCATCCATCTCGATGTAGACGGCAAGAACCTTTGGGTGGATACCGACGTATTCGCGCACACTTCCATCAACATAATTGCGAAAAACGAAGCGGACAGCAGCCTCTATATCGACCTCTTCATTCTCGACGCCGCTCCCAAGGCAGATGCGGAGAGCGGCACGGTCACGGCGGACGCCGAGGCGGAAAAGGACGGCATTCTCGATTTCTATGTCACCCTCTCGCAGTACGGTCCCGTCGGCTCCACGGCAGAGACGGTGCCGGGCTATGACCCCGTGTGCCTGTATGCGCCTTCGAGCGAGATCCTCACCATCCTTTCCGCCGCGCTTCCCATGCTCGGCGTGGATGTGGATATCCTCAACAACTACATGGTGAGCAAGTGGCTCACGCTGCAGAACGTCGCACAGCTCAAGGCGCTCACGCCGCTCGTGGGCGGACTTCTCGGCGAGAACGTGCAAAATACCATCGGGAAGGTGACGGGGCTTCTCAACGGGCTGCTCGGCAATACGGACGACGCGGCGCCCATGAGCGTGGAAGAAGGCGCAAAGACGCCGAAAGCGTTCTCCATTTCCGATTACATCGCGGGCTTCACCTTTAACGCGTCCACCCTCGAAATCGAGCTCAATTCCAACACCATCTTCGGAAAAGAGGGGCTCGACAACGTGAAGGCGACGCTCACGCGCGAGGAGACGGTGCAAGAGGGCAAGACCTATGCGCGCTTCACGGCGCTCGATCTTACGAACATCTACGGCAACGGATGCACCGAGAAAACCTCGCTGAAGGGTACCATAGACTACGGCCCCGTCGAGACCTCCCTTCCTCAAGGGGAGTATCAGAGCTTCCTCGGCGCGGAGAAACTTCTTCTCTCGCTCGTGAAGAGCGCAACGCACGGAGTGGACGCCGACGGCGAAGTCATCTCCGGCGAAGCCGAACCGCACCACTATGTCGTGAACAATAACTTCTATGTTGATGGAAGTATCACGGCATCCCTGTTCGGCATTGGTGTGAAAATCAAGCTCGTTGCAATTTCCGTCACGATAGACGAGAATAGCAAGCTCGCCCTCAATATTCGTTTGAAATATGACGGGAAATCGGTTGGTTTGGTTGCCATCAATGGTAATTCTACTTTAGATATTACCATAAAGGATGGAATGGTCTACATGATGCGCGTGCAGACAACGAAACAGGGCTTGATAAAAAATCCCGAAATCGATCCCATAACGATTTACCGCGCAATGCCGATGGAAAATTTCATGGGCGATATGCTCAATCAGTTGAGCTTCATGTTGAATTTCGGAGACTTTATCGCAGACAAAATCGCGGGCAGCGAAAGCGGCGGTTCGGGAACGGAGACGCCCCAGCCCGCAGAAAAAGAGGACTTCGGCACAACGCTCAACAAGGTGCTCACGAATTTTGTGTACACACAGAACGAGGACGGCAGCCAATCGTGGGATCTCAAGATCAACGGAGAATCGTTCAGCAACGGCATTCTCGGAAATTTGCGTGCGAAAATCACTGCGGATAAGGACGGTTATATCCGGAGCATTTCTCTTCCCACAGATGACACGACCGAAATCAAGATCCCTGTATCCGCTACGTTCTCTCTTACGCTGAATATTCACGCCACATTGAATTGGCGCAACCCCGGCGGCACCATGGAAGAGGGCATAGAGAATCAAACGCACGACATCGAGGGGGAGGTCGCGGACAAATTCCACGGTCTCGGCGGCATGATCGAGAAGCTCAACGCCGAAAACGGCTGGACGGAGACGCAGGCGGACGGCACGACGACGTATAAATTCCTCGAAGCGAAGGAGGCGGCCGTTTCGTACAAGTATCGCAAATACACGGGCGGAACGGAAGAGCTCACGAAGCAGAACGTCATGGTCTCCACGGGTCAAGGCGGCTGGGAGGAAAACACCCTCTTCAGCGTGCTTGAATATCCCGAAATTCCTACGGAGAACGAGCAATTCGCATACACGCCCCTCGGCGCTTCCGCCGAAATCGGCTCCAAGCTCGCTTCCTTCGATCTTGTCCTCGCGGAGCAGAGCCTCAAGGAGTACGACATCACGTTCTACACCTCGGACGAAACGCTTGGAAAGCAGTTCAACTGGGATTACGACGAAGCGCGCGACAGGTACTATCACACGCAGTCGATGAAATACGGCTCCACCGTGGAGATCGGCGGAAAGAGCTCCACCGTCACGGGCACGGCGGAATTCGAGATCGTCGCAAAGCCTACGTCCGACGACGGAAGAACGGGCGAATGGCAGGGCATTCCCGAAATCACGGGCGAGGGCGCGAAGTTTACGGCGACCTACCCCGCAAGCGTCACCTATCAAAGCGCGGTCGCCTTCACCTTGGATGGCTGCGACGTGACGGGCGCGGACGGCGCTTGGAGCGGTACGGCGCAATTCAGCTCGACCGAATACCGGCTCTTAACGCCCAAGGCAGATGGCTATACCTTCCTCGGCTGGTTTGTGCACGAGGGCGACGCGTGGAGAGGCGTTACACAGCTCAATGCCTTGGAAAACAACGGAATCATCGTAGAGGCATTGTGGGCAGTAGAGGCGAACGATGACTTCACGGCAAAGCTCGAAACAGTAAGAACGATAGGGACATCCAAAGGCTTTTTGGGCACCCCATATGATAGTTCGTGGAAATATGAATCCACATTACAAATAAAGGGCGATTGTCTCGTCGGTGCAATGGCGGCGGAATTGGCGAAAAATCGGACGATTTCGGTGAATCATTATCTCGCAAATGACAACGAGGCAAAACCTCTGACAGTTACTAACGAGCCCGTTATCTCGCAAGAGAATGGAGTTACCGAGTATAAGTGGGAGCAAACGTGGTCACGAAGCACTAGTGTCGGTACAAGTTATCAGCGCTCACATGCTTATGCCATTATTACCTTGACCTATCACCTTGATGGGTTGGAAAGCGACATCACTTTCTCGGTAAAAGTATATGATATGTCTATTTAATTAAATAGGCAGAACAATCCCTGTCTCCCCGCAAACGAAAGGGGAACTATGTATAAGCATCAAACCCACCGAGCCGACGGCAAAAGCCGTCGGCTCGTTCTCTATCCTTCCTCATACCTGCCCCCTTTGAAGGGGGCGGGTGGCGCGGCGAAGCCGCGTCGAGTGGGGGTTGAAGGCCTACCCTTTCGCAAAGGGCCGCCGTAGGCGGTGGTGGGGATCAACCCTGTGTTACCGTGTCACCGCCCCCGTGTCACCGTGTCATTCCGAGGCGTAGCCGAGAGAATCCCCTTGATGAAAGTACGGACTTCGTATCAGGGGATACACTCGCCCCTTGCGGGGCTCGGTATGACAGGTTCACCCACTCCCATCCCCCCCCGTCTGCCTATGGCAGCCACCCTCCCCTTCCCCGGAAAAGTAGTGCTTCTTCTTTTCCGTATGTGTGCCGCCCGCCGCGCATAAAATAGAGCGTGAAATATCGCACGCGGGCGAACAAAATAAAGCGGCGCATCCTGTTCGGGTTGGTCGCGGGGACGGTGCTTCTTCTCGTTATTTTCGCGCACATCAACATCACGGGTGTACTCAAGGCGATGGCGGAGGCGAGCATGCGGTCCATCACCACGGTCGCCGTGAACGACGCCATCTACTACACCCTATCGGACGGCGTGCGCTACGAGGACCTCGTCACCGTCACGCGTGGGGAGGATGGGGGGATCGTCTCGCTCACCTCCAACGCGCTGCAGATCAACCGCATCGCGCGCGACGCGGCGTATATGTCCCAGCAAAATCTTCAAAAGATGAGCGAAGAGGGGGTGGAAGTGCCCCTCGGGGCGTTCACGGGCATCGAGGCGTGGGCGGGCTTCGGGCCCAAGCTCAACATCAAGATCATTCCCATTTCGAACGTCTCCTGCGGCTTTTCCTCCCGTTTCGAGGAGGCGGGCATCAACCAAACCAAGCACTCGATCTATTTGGAGATCGTCGCCGATATTTCCATCGTCATGCCCTCGGGCACGAGCAATTTTGCATCCCTTACCGAGGTGCTTGTGTGCGAAAGCGTGCTCCTCGGCAAGGTGCCCGAGACGTATCTGCAGACGGATATTTTCGGGGGGAGCTACGATTTGGCGCCCCGCTCAAAGTAGACATTTTCTGACCTCTTCGAGCACGGCGGGGGTGCCGTTTCGGATATCCGAGGCGGAGAGGGCGGCGCGGAGGGCTTCGTCCGAAAGGAGGGAGGAAAGCTCCTCGTTGAGCTTAAAAAGCTCGGTCTCGGGAAGGACGTGCACCAGCCCGCGGCGCTGGAAGTAGAGGGCGTTTTCCACCTGATCGCCCCGCCCCGACTTGGAAAGGGGAACGAGGAGGGCGGGCTTTTTGAGGGTGAGGACCTCGAACACGGTATTGCTCCCCGCGCGGCAAAGGACGAGGTCGGCGGCGGCATACGCGCTACCCATGTCCGCCTCGAAGGCGCGGGGAAGGTACCCATGTCCGCCGCTTTTTGGGCTTGCGCCCATGCCGCACAGGTGCAAAATTTGGAAGCGCACCAAGAGGGCGGGAAGATTTTTCTCGATCGCCTCGTTGAGCGCCCTGCTTCCGCTCCCGCCGCCGAGCACGAGGAGGACGGGCTTCTCCTCCGAAAATCCGTACTTGTGCCGCGCACGGCTGCGTTCCCCGCACAGCACTTCGCGACGGATGGGGGAGCCTGTGCAAATGCCGTTCTGGAATTTTTCTGCCGTCTCGGGGAAGGAGGTCAAAACGAATTTGCACTTTGTTTTGATGAGCTTGGTGCACAGCCCGGGGGTGAGGTCGCTCTCGTGCGTGAGCACGGGAATGGACAGCTTATGCGCCGCCCAAACCGCGGGGTAGCTCACATAGCCGCCCTTGGAAAAGACGAGGTCGGGACGGGTCTCTTGTATGAGCTCGAGCGCGCGCTTTTTCGCCGCGTGGAGGGCAAAGGGGATCTTGAGGTTGGAGAAGGTCAGCTTCCGCACAAGGCGGGGGCAATTCACCTCCAAAAAGGGGAAGCCCGCCCGCGTGACGAGGCCCTTTTCGATGCCGTCCGTGCCCATGTAAAAAAGCTCGTGCGTGTAGCGGAGCTCGTGCATGATGGCGAGGTTGGGTACGACGTGCCCCGCGCTCCCGCCGCCCGTAAACAAAATGCGCTTCATGTTTACAGTATATGGAGCCCGCCCGATTTTATTGACGGGGGGAACGACGGCCCAAGTCCTACCCTTTTGCAAAGGGTAGGGCTTAATGCTGCGGTGCCCCCCCCCCCCCGTCCCCCTCCCCAAAGGGGAGGGGGATTCAATAGCGGTGCCCCCCAAAGGGGAGGGAGATAAAAGACAAAATCCCCTTCCTTTGTAAGGAGGGGGATACAGGGGGAGGTTGCTTCCAAATAACGGCGCGAAGCAGGGTTTCCCTGCGGCAGCGCACCCAATTTGCGCAATCCCTTGCGCTCAATGTCGGGTTGAGCGAATGAGAGGTCTACTCAAGAGAACGGAAACGCTCGTTTCCTCGTTGAATTTGTTTGCGAAGAACGCGACCGCAGAGCGCGGACGGAGCAAAGAAATTCAACGAAACAGTACTCAATCGTTTATATTCTTCTGTTTCTCGTTCTCAAAGGGGGTGTTGTAGAGGTCCTCTTTCTTCATGGAGAAGAGGGGAACGCCGTGTTCGTCGAACGCTATCTTCATCACATGGGCGTGGCGGTTGTGGTCGTTCAGCGGGTCGCCCGTGATCTTCTCGTAGTTGCGGAAGTGCAAAAGGCAGAGCGTTTCGCCTTCGTCGCCCTCCACAAAGGTGTTGTGCCCGGGGCCGTAGATCTTCAGCGCGGGGTCGGTTTCAAACACGGGGTAGCGGTCTTTCTGCCACGAGCGGGGGTCCAAAAGGTCGGCATCTTGGTCGGCGCGGAGCATTCCCATGCAGTAGCACGCGCCCGTCGCGCTCGCGGAGTAGGTCAGATAAATTTTGCCCTTGCTCTTGAGGACGGAAGGCCCCTCGTTCACCCAAAAGCCTCCCTGCCGCTCCCAGTCGTAATCGGGCGTGGAGAGGAGGACATGATAGGTTTTGAGCTTGGTGGGGGAGGCGAGCTCGGCGATGTAGAGATTGGAGATGGGCTCGATGCCGCCCTCTTCCGTACTCACTTTTTGCGCCCAAACGGCATACCAGCGGCTGCCGTGCTCAAATACCGTCATGTCCAACGAGAAATGGGTGAAGGGGTACATGTCGCCGTCGGCGGGCTGCATCTTCCCGCCCTCGACCCATTCGTCCTTCATCGGGTCGTTCCCCTTGCAGATGAGCGTATACGGGCGGATGCGCCAAATGTGCGGCTTGTGCCCCGCGGCGAAGTAGATGACCCACTTCCCCATAATATAATGCAGCTCCGGCGCCCACACATGGCACGCCATCTCGCCGAGCGGGTGCTTGTGCCAAAGGATGCGGGCGGGGGCGGAAGCGATGCCGTTCACCGTGTCTGCACAGCGGAGCTCGATGCGGTCGTATTCGGGACAGGTGGCGGTGAAATAGTACTTCCCCTCATGCTTGAGAAGGTAGGGGTCGGCGCGCTGCAAGACGAGCGGAGAGAGATAGTTCGACATGATTCAAGCCTCTTTGGCGGCAAATGCCGCTTATTTTTTGGATTTTTTCCCGCGGGGCAGCAGGAAGAAGTACGCCCCGATTATGACGAGCGCAAGCACGGTGAGAATGATGATGAGGGAGATGCGGAGGGCGTCCGAAGTGCCGTCGTCGATCATCTTCGCGCTCACCACCGCGGTGTACAGCCTGCCCGATTCGTCGGTGTAGTGGGCGGTGAACGTCCCGTCGTCGTTCTCGGAGAAGCGCATGTCCGTATTTTCGGTGAGGGTGATGCTCGTCCCGTCCGCCGCGGTGAACACAACGCCGCCCTCGGGCGGGATGAGGGTGCCGAGGAAGTGCCCCTCCGCCTCGGTGCCGTTCGGGTCGACCGAGGTCAGGAACGAGAGGGGAACGTACCCCTTCTGCTCCGCGCGGGCATTTCCGAAGCCCTCGACGAAGGCAAACGGGATCTCGCCCTCCTCCGCAGGGAGAACGGCAAGCACTTGCAGCCTGCTCCCGCGGGGAAGCGCCTCCGCGCTCTTCGCGTCGATGAGGGCGGGGTAGTTGTAGAGATGTGCCTCGTTTGCAAGCCAAAGCGCCTCGCTCCTTTCCTCCACGGCGGGGGAGAGGGGCGGCTCTTCGGTATCCGCCTTGCGGAAGAGCTCCACGGTGTACGCACGGTCGCGATAGAGGGCAACAAGGCGGAAGCCCCCCGTTTCGTCGAGAAGCACGCCCTTCGCGCTCTCGCTCGTGCGCTCGTAGGAGGAATAGGGGAAGTGCTCGGTGTCGCTCTTGAGCTCGCCGAGGTCGACGCGGATGCCTACCGCGCCCTTCTTCACCTGCACGAGCTTTACATCGTCGTACACGGCGTGCACCTTGCCCGTTTCCTCCGCAACGCCCTCCGCCGAAATGGTGCCGAGGGTGGGGAAGCCGAGCGCGCCCGCCGCGGTTTTGACCATGAAATTTCCGAAGCCGAAATACACCTCGTCGTCCTCAAACCCAAGGGCAAAGGTGGTGGCTTGTATTTGTTCCTCGTCCTTGGAATAGACGTAGTTTTTGCCGTCGATTTCGGCGAATTCCTCGTTGTTTTTGTAGAGAACGCCTTCCGAAAGGCAGTAGAGGTTTCCTTCGAAATCTGCCCGCAGAGAAGTGAAGTCGGAAGGAAGTTTGATGTCCGTCTCTTCGCCGGAGCCCTCTTTTGTGAAGGCCTCTTCAGAAAAGCGCGAAACTTTTCCGTCTGAATAGACGACGAAAAGATCGCCGTAGAGATTCGCCGTGAGCCCCTTGGAGGTGTTATTGATAACGGAATTCCCTCCGAGCACGCCGCGGCGAGTGGTGGATGTGTAATATACCTCTCCAAACACGCACGCAATACCACTCACACTATCCCCACTTTCAAGGACAAGTTTCTCCGCATCGCTCCAATTTCCGTCAATGTCGCATGTGTATGTGAATATGCTGTTCGTTGTAGCTGCCGCAACGATTTTTCCGTCTGTTGCAACGAACATGGGCGAATAATCAACGGGGATTACGGCAAAAGAACGTTTTTGCATATCGTACACGGAGATTCGGTTGTTGCCGGTATCCGCCGTGACAAGCAGTTTTCCCGCTCGCACGCTGTCCTTGGCGCCCGAGAGCCTCCCCACCGACGAGGAGGAAGAGGAGATTTCGAAGTCGGCGAAGGAGACGTTTTTCTCCTCGTCGATATTGAGCAAATAAATCGAATTCCCCATGATGCAGTAGAGGGAATCGTTATATACGGTGAGGGAAGTTATTCCCGCACTCGTATCTTTGCCGAGGTCGAGCTTGTCCCCCTTGTAGCGATAAAGCCCATTTTGTTGTTGGTCGGGGGACGGAAGCCGCACGGAGTAATAGAGCTCCTCTCCGAGGAATGCAATGGATTGCAATCCCGCAATGGCACCCCTTGAAGTGATAACGTCTGTAAACCCTGTATCCAAATCGTCAATGGGGCATGTTCTGACGTTTGTGTTGGAATAGACAAGATAAAGCGTTTCCCCGTCGATGGCAAGAAGAGGGGAATTTGCATTCGATATTTCTGCACTATCTTCACTCGTCGAAAAATTCCCGGAAAGAGGATATCTTGTGAGGCTAACATTGCCGCTTACGGCAGCATTCGCGGTGAAGAGTGCGTCGTGCTTTTCGTCAATAAGGAAGCTTGAGGTAGGAACGTTGTCGATAATTTGGGCAGAAAGTTCGTTCTCCGAAGAGGAAAACGTATAAAGATGAAGGTCACTGTCCGAGAAGAAAATACGGTCATTATTTTCGCCATCGACCTCTGCAATTTGCACGCGCGAAATATTGGCGGTTGCAGACGGTTGAGAAAATTTCTTATGTTCGTATGCACTGTATTTCCCCTCTTCGCGGTCGTAAATATAGAGGGTATGCCCGTCTGCCACGACGATATACTCCTCGCTGATATCGAAGGAGGTCGGACTTTCCAACACCAAATACTGCTCGTAGGAGGCGGGCAGGAAGAGGGAGGCATTGGGCGTTGAGGCGGCGGAGGCGGTGGTATCGGTGAGGAAAAGTCCCGCGGCCGCACATGCGAGCGATACAAAAAGCAAGATGCCCGCAGTCTTTCGTTTGAACATGCTACCATTATATCATGCGCGCGCGGAAAACGCAATGCGTTAAAAGAAATTTTTCCGCCTTTTTTCGCACAAAGAGGGAAAAAGGCAACCTCCCCCTGTGTCCCCCTCCTTACAAAGGAAGGGGATTCTTTTTTACCGCTGTATATCACCCTCCTAAAAAAGAAGGGGATTTCGCTTGTTGCTCTGTGCCCTCCCCCTTATACTTGAGGGGGAGGGGTAGGGGAGGGGGTGCGGTAAGCCCTACCCTTCCGGGAAGGGGAGGGTGGCTGCCCTTTGGGGCAGACGGGTGGGGATGGAAGTATGGATTCACGAATTGCAATCCCCACCACCGCCTACGGCGGAGCCGCCCCCTTCAAAGGGGGCAGCTTTCTATCTGCTTAGTTCCCCTTTCAACAGTAAAAAAATTTCAAAAGGTGTTCGAAAGGGTGTTGAAAAGAAACAAAATCGCTCAAAAGAGTAGAACAAAAAAATTTTCGAAAAAATTTCGTCATATTCCGCTCCCTTTTTCTTTCGTTCGTGGTATCATAAAAATGCAAACAAACGTTCGGATTTTGTTTGCGAAAGTTTTGTTTTACAGGGGGTCGGTCATGAAATACGACTACACCAAGGCGCTGCTGTATGCCTATCCTATGTTGGAGGAGCTTGAGGCCTCGCTCGAGATTTCGGTGGAGAACAAGGCGCTTCTTTCCTACAAGAGCCGCGCGGGGGCGCTTTGGGACGCGACGAAGATCTTAGAAGAAATTTCCCGCAAAGTGCGGCTCGAAGAGCTGAAAAACCTCGTCTCGGAGCTGCTTTCCCTTCTCACGGAGGAGGAGCTCTATCTTCTCGAATACAAATATTTTCGGCGAAAAAAGGTTCTTTTCGGGCGGTTTGGGGACTTCACGCTGCCCTTTTCCGAGCGCAGCTACTTCCGCCGCCAGCACGAGCTGTTGTCCCGCTTGCGTGGACTTTTTGCGGCGCGCGGGTGGACGGAGGAAGCCCTCGAAAGCTACTGCAAGGACCTTCCTCTTTTGCCCCGCATCGCCTCCGAGATCGGAAAGGGGAGGGAGCAGAGCATACGGAAGAAGCGTTCGTTCGGGCGTTCTTCCGTTCAGAAGTCGCGCTCGCTCTCGCCCGTTCCCTTGCGCCCTCCCCGCAGGACGAACACGGCAATGGCGACGGCGGCAAGGCAGACGAGGCAGATGGCGATGATGCCCGCCGTATCCAAGCCGCTCTCTTCCTCGATGGGGGGCTCGGGCTCCGCCGAGGTCTCGGTGAGGTAGTCGGTGTTCAGCTCGTATTCGAGCTCCTTATCGGCGGCGATGTATTCGAAGCTCCCCTCCGAGAGCACATAGAAGTGCAGCCCGCCGCCGTCGTAAGTGTGGCCGTAGTACACCGCCGTGCGTTCGATGCGGTCGAGGGACCCTCCGCCGAGGCCGCTGGGGTTGGCGAGCTCGTAGGTGAGGGTGAGCTCGCGGCGTAGGTAGGGGCGTTCGGGGATGAAGTCGACAAATTGCAGCGCAGCCGTCTTGCAATAGCCGTAAATTTTGCGGAAGGGGGCGTCGTCGGCGAGGTACTCGACGGCGGAATACTCGCTCCCCTCATACACCACGCGCACATAGTAGGTGTAGGGGAGGAGAAAGAGGCGGGAGGAATCGCTCTCTCCCGCATAAAACCAAACGTCGCGGGTGGGGGCGACGGCGTAGCGGGCATTTTCCGCGGCGCGGGCGCTTTTCCCTTCCGTAAAGAGGGGAAGGACGCAAAGAAGCGCGGCAAAAAGGAGGGAAAGGAGACGTTTCATAGCCGCTATCATAGCCCTTTTCGGCGGGTGTGAAAGCATTTATTTTAGCGAAAATGAACGAAATATTGCAAAAGCTCCTCGCCATCGAGGAGGAACAGCGAAAGCGTAGCGAGGGGGACAACCTCTCCCGCTACAATACAGGCGAGCGCGTCCACGAGAAGCAGCTCGCTTTTCATACCTGCGAGAAGCGCAACCGCTGGGTGTTCGGCGGGAACCGCTCGGGCAAGACGGAGTGCGGCGCCGTGGAGGCGG
>CANRHI010000054.1 GCA_947630365.1 uncultured Clostridia bacterium | reverse complement strand
GAAACATCCCGAAGTACGAAGTCCGAATTTTCATCTTCGGGATTCTTCGCCCCACAAGGGGGCTCAGAATGACGCGGTTGCCAAGGGGCAGAATGACGCGTTGGCGCGGGCCTCGGTATGAGGGCTTGGCGCCACCCTCCCCTTCCGCGAAGGGTAGGGCTCCTTTCGCCCCCTTGCGGGCCCCCCTCATTAGGGGAAGCAAGTTATGCTCCTCATTCCGAACGGAGCCGTAGGCGGAGTGAGCGAATCTTCTTGCAGGTGGTATCCTTCGGGGAAGATACACTCGGCTTCGCCTCGGTATGAGGGCTTGGCGCCACCCTCCCCTTCCGCGAAGGGTAGGGCTCCCTTTTCGCCCCCCTTACGACTTGGTGAGCGGGATGGGGGTGGAAGTGGTGAGGTCGGTGAAGGTGAGCGTGCCGCCGTCGTTCTTCAACGCATACGCCTTGCCCTCGGAGGCAAAGTACAACACATTCCCCATCTTCCACACCTCGACGATCTTCTTATTGAAGGAAACGCTGTTCGACGTGATGTGCAGGGTGTTCTCCCCCGCCGTGAAGTCGCCCACGAACGGTGCGGAGAATTTGGTGACGATGTCTCCCTTCACAAAGGTCTTGGGCGTGCCGCCGTCTCTCTTTTGAAGGGTGACGCTGCCGCCGTCGAGCTGGGCGACCCAAATCTCGTTTCCGACGACGAGGGTCATCGTGGTGGTCTCCACCGCGGCGACCTGCGCCTCGTGCCCGACCCATGTGAAAGAGCCGTTCGAAAGCACCGTGCCTTCGCTATCCAGCTTGGCGCCCTCGATGATGATGAGCTCGTTCTCGTTCGCCATATAGTAGCCCGCGTACACCGCGGCGACCACGGGCGTGTGCCCCGAGAGGAGGGTGAAGGTCGTCGTCTCCCCTTCCATCACGCAGGTGAGCGTCGCCCCGCTCAAAGTGAAGGTGGCCTCTTTCCCGTCGATCTCCGCCGTCAACGCCTCTGCCGTTGCCTCGGTGACTGAGATGGGCTGCCCGTTCCACAGGGCGCGCCTGTTCTCGAAGTGGACGGTCTTGCTCTTATCCGTCTCGTTGTACCAAATGCCGTGGTACTTGGCGGGAATGGGAACGCTCGAAACGGGCGGAGTGCTTCCCTTCGCAATGGAGAAGGAGACGGTCACGCCGTCGAGCGGCTGCCTCGAATCGGGGTACGCCCCCACATAGAAGCGGTAGGTGACGCCCGCCTTCAACGAGATGGTCGAATACCCTTCCTCGGGAATGTAGGAATTCCAGTCGAGGATGATGGTTGCCGTTTCGTCCGAAAGAAGCCCCGAATACACAATGAGCGAAAGGTTGATGTCCATGCGCTCCGAAAGGCTGGAGTAGGGGTTCCAAATGGTGTACGTCTCGTCCGCTTGCGGCGTGTAGGCGTAGTACGTCGGAACGAAGCTATAATAGGTGATCCAGCTCACTTGGAGCGAGGAGACGGCGAGCTCTTCGCTGTAGTCCCCCTCGAGCACCTCGAGGACGCGCGGATCGGCTTCGTTCCCCATGCCCGTCTTGATGAAGGTAAAGGTCGTATCGAACACGGTCACGGAGAGCTCCCCCGTTTCCGTATCGTAAACCAAGTTGTAGACGCCGATGTTCTCGCCCATGTCGATAATGGCGACGATGGCGAGCTCCTCTTCCCCCGCCGCGGCGACGACGTAGCCATCGCTCACGTCCTCCCCGGGACCCGGGGTGAAGGAGAAGTTGCTCCCGTCCAGCGTGACGAACACGCCCGTAAGCGACGGAATGGACCAAGTGCCGTTGAGCTCCTCGGGCACCGAAACGCGGTCGAGCCCCGCTTCGGGAAGGAGGAATTCCTCGTTCTCGGCAAAGCACAGCACGCACGCCTTCTCCACCACCGAATGGTGCTTGAGGACGTACTCGACCTCGCCGTTCTCGAAGGTGAGCCCCTTCTCGTAGACGAGCGCGGAGACTTCCTCGTTGTTGAAGTACACGGCGTCGTCCTCGACCTCGACGAGGTAGCTCTCGCCGTCGAGCGAATGCCAGTTGCCGATATAACCCGAGAAGTCCGTCGAGCCCTGCTCGTCGGGATCTTTATCGTCGGGGTCTTTATCGTCGGGGGTCTGCCCGCTCGGGGTCGAGCCCTGCCCGTCGTCCCCCTTCGTGCCGCCCAAATCGCAGCCCGCAAGAACACCGAGCGACAGGCAGGCGGTGAGCAGGAACAAGAGCGTTTTCTTCGTAAACTTCATGATTGCCTCCATGCAATGCACCCCGCGAGGGGCTTTTTTGCATAAATTCTTGCGTGGTTGTTATTATTTTAGCATGAAAATAATTTTTATGCAAACAAAATACAGGGGATTTTTAATATTTATGAGAAATTTTTTGTATATTTTTCGGATTGACATAAATATATTTACCCGATCTACATTTTATGCCATTTACTTTGTATATGATCATTCCCTTCATGCAGTGGGGATGGGGCGGGAACCTCCCCCTGTGTCCCCCTCCTTAAAAAGGAAGGGGATTTTGTTGTAGAACAACTTGGCTGCCCCTTGAGGGGGAGCTGGCGCGCTGCCCTTGCGCGGCTGAGGGGGTGTCATTCCAAATAACCGACACCCCTTCCTTTGAAAAAACATACCCCCCTCCTTGGAGAAGGAGGGGGAGGGAAAATTCCCTTTGCGCGTTATTTCACAAGCACGGAGAAGGAGCCGGAGGCAAGCAGGGTGAACGTGAGCGTGTATTGCTTCTCCGTCGAGCCCGTCTGCGTTCCGTAGAAGGTCCATGTATCCGTCTCTTTGCTATAGGCGAGGTCGTGCGTGTCCTCCAGCCAGTAGTAGCCCGAGCCGTCCGTATAGGCGACCGCGAGCACTTCCGCGACCTTGAGAACGGGCTTGTCTTGTTCGTCCGTCTCGCTGTCGTCGATGAAGTAGTTGATGAGGTACGCGCCCGCAAGCGCCTGACCGACCTTGTAGTCCTTCACCGTGACCGCCGTCACCTTATTGGGCGTTAAGGGGTCGGTAGAGAGCGTGAAGCTCACATAGTAGCCCCTGCCGACGATGAGGTCTCCGTCGTCGTCCAGTCCGCCGAATTCGCCGAGCCAAACGGCGGCGCACTTGTCGCCCGTGTGCGTCATCGCGACGCCCGTATCGTAGCAGACGACGGGGGTGGGAACGCCCTTAACATCCTTATACAGGGTGACGGAGTACGGCTTGCCGATGGCGGCTTGTTCGCCGTAGCCCGCGGTGTTGGGCGTTGTCGAGGCGACGAGGTACTTCACGCCGACCTTGGCAAAGCCGTCCACATCGGTGAATTCTTCGTAGGTGTAGAAGCCCTGAAGCACGATGACGGGGCCCTGCTCCTCCGCGAAGCTCTCGTAGAAGTCGATGGCGTAGGTTTTGCCGCCCGATGTGAACACGACCTCGTAGCAATCGCCCAGCCCGCCGACGCGGTAGCCGACCTTGACGAGTTGATCCTCGGTCACGCCCGAGAAGGTGAGCTTCTCCGCATCCGCGCCCGGGGTCTCGTTGTTATGGTAGTAGAATTCGCCGCTATACGTCGGCGCCTGCAGCTCGATGGGCCCGAAGCCGACGACTTCCTTTATGATCTTGCCGCCGCGCTTTGCGCCCGTCTCTTCGCGGAAGTTGGAGTAGAAGTCGTTCATCACGATCTCGTACCAGCCCGCCTTTACGGTGAATTGATTCTCTTCGCCGAGGGTGAAATCTACATCGTAGTCCACGCCGTCGTAAGTGAGGCGGGGGTCGATGCGCCCTTCCGTGTACGGGTTGAGGGTGAAGGTGTGCGCCTTCCCGTCTACGGTGATGGTGGTATTGAGGTTGTAGTTGGCGCCGAGCGCGAGCGTCGTCATGAGCGTCGCCTCCTTGGTGCCGTTCCCTTCGATGAGGGAGCCCGCTTTATCGTAGAATTGGATGGTGCCCGTGAGCGTGACCGTCCTTCTATCCTGCAAGGTGTACGTCTTGCCGCCGTAGGTGTATGTTTTGTCGCCGGGGACGGGCAGTTCGGCGGAGGAGTACCCATCGGAATCGTAGCTGTAGAGGAAGCCGTAGTACGCCGTTTCCCCCGTGAAGTACATGCCCGAGAGGTTGCCGATGCGGAGCACGCCGTTCGGGGTGAACACGATATAGTCGAAGTCGTCCGCAAGGTACAGATAGGAGATATCCGAGAAGTCGAGGATCTCGAAGGTGTGCTGCTCGCGGTCGAAGCGGATGGAGACATCCGTCTCTTCGTCGACGGTGAAGTACATGAGCCCCTTTTCGGCGTCCATGACGGTGTAGTCGCCCGTGCCGCCGATGGCGCCGTTGTCGGCATACAGCGAGCCCGTGCCGAAGCCGTCGAGATAGAGCACATCCCATTCGTCGTTGAAGAAGGTGCCCACCATCTCGGGATCGTAGACGATGCAGCCGTCCGCATACGCCCCGAAGAAGAGGCGCACATGCCAGCCGCCCGCGGGCATCGTCATGCCCGTGCCGAAGTTGCAGACCACGATGTACTCATTGGTCTCCGCCGAGTCGAGAGTGTAGGTGCCCGTGCGGCTCTGTCCGCCGTCCGCGAAGGAGACGGTCACGCCGCCCTGCCCGTCGAATTCGATGGTGGCGTTGTTGATGGTGTTGTAGTTGCCGTCGATGAGAAGGTAGGAGCCGAACGCGCTGTCGAGCACGGTGAGCTTGCCCCCCTCCAACCGGCAGTAGAAGCCGTCGCCCGATTCCATGGTGAAGAACACGAGCTTCTCGACGGGGTTGTAGGAGAAGCTGCCGAGCTCCGTCTCGCCGTTCTTGTCCGTATAGCTGCCGTAGAAGAAGCCGTCGAGCACGAGCTTGCCGCCGTCGTCGGCGTTGAAGGTGCCCTCGAGCGCCTCGTCGTAGCGGAAGTAGACGTAGTCGCTCTGAATGATGTAGAGAACGAACTTGAATATCTTGTTGCCGCCCACGGTGAGCTCGAAGATGTCGTCGCCGAAGTCGGTGGAGCCGACGTATTCGTAGGTGCCCATCTGCCACGAGCCTTCATCGTCGTAGCCATACCCCGTATGGAAGCGCGCCTTTCCCGTGACGCCCGCCGCGGTGGGACCCAACACGGTGCCGTCGAGGATGAGGTCTTGCACATACCTGCCGCTCTGCGTCTCCTCGATGAAGAGGTAGTAGTAGAGCCCGAGCTCCGCGCCCGCCGCAGGGACGATGTTCTCCCCCGTCACGGTGTAGAGAAGCTGCACGGCGCCGCCGTTCTCGCCTGCATAGAGGAAGGTGAGCGTTTCGGTATCGAAATTGATGCTGCGGGAGAGGGTCGCGCTACCTTCGACGAAGTCGCCCTCCCCTTTGCGCATGAGCGAGCCCACGCCTTGAAGCGCAATTTCGCTGTTCGCCCAAATGGTAATGTTGTTTTGGGTATCCGTATATTCCGTATAAAGTTTGTTGCCGTTCTCTTCGAGCACGCAATACACGCCGCGGGGACGGTTATCCTCCGAGCTGTATACGCCAGAGGTGAAGAATTTGAGGCTCGTGGGAAGCGTGCCCGTGTAGCCCGCCACCGTGCTCGTGAGGGTGAAGGTGTAGAAGTCCTTCCCGCCCTCTTTGTTTACGATGTAGTAGCCCTCGCCGGCCAGCTTCGGAATGTCGTCGCCATCCTCGTCCGCCGCCCAAAGCTCCGCCTTCTTCGCGCCCTCGGGAATGTTCCCCCCCGTTGCCGAGGTCTCGGGGTAGAGATAGAGAAGCGGGAAGTCGAGCTGGGAGGTCACGCGGTAGAGCTCGACGTACTCTTCCGCCGTCCTCGGGTCGTAGGAGTTTACGCTGCCCACCACGCCTTGCTTGTCGGGCTGGTGCAGCCAATGCGCCTGGTAGGTGTGCACCGCGCCGCTCTTTTCGGTGAGGGTGACGATGAGCCCGGACTTATAGTCCACCGTGTAGGTGTAGCTGCCCGTGATGGGGGTGCCGTTCTTGGGGGTGAAGGTCGCGCTGTCGTCGAAGAGGCTCGCGCCCGCGGCGTTGAGCATGCCGTCGAGGGTGAGCGTCCCCTCTTCGCCCTCGTACTTGCCCGCATAGACGTCGGCCTGCACATAGCCGTTCGCCTCGCCCATCTCGTTGGAGACGAGCGCGGGGAAGGTGTAGATGGAGTTCCCCACCCATGTCCCCTCCGCGCCGCCGAGCGCGCCGATGGGATCGTAGATGATCATCTCGATGCGGCGGAAGGTCTGGCGCGAGAGGTTCGCCGTGCCGGTGATGGTGTAATATCCATCGTAGCCGAGGTTGTAGCCGCCCGACGCCCGATAGAGCACGGCGTTGCCGTAGCCGTCGAGCACGATGCTGTCGCCCGAGATGTAGATGCCGCCGCCGAGCAGCAGCCCTTCGGCATACACGCCCGCTTCGTCGCCGCTGATCGAGAAGCGCGCGGGGAGAGTTCCGCTCTCCGCATTGAGGAGGAGGTAGAAGGAGTCGTTCTCGGAGGTGAAGAGGTAATCTCCGCGCTCGGAGCGGGAAAGCGAGCCCTCTTCCTCCACGCCGTTTTTCGTGTAGGTCGCGTTGAGGTATTCGTCCACCTCGAGGGTGACCTGATCGTTGATACGGGAATCGTCGGTTGCCGACGCTCCTCCCAGCCCGAGCTGGGCATGATTGGTGCAGTCGTAGAGGACGTACTCGCCCGCAAGGTCCGCATTCTCATAGGAGAAGGTCGTCCCGAACACCATGCCCGAGATCTCGCCCGCGGGACGATCGAAGGTGAAGCTGTTCCCGTTGCGCGTGCCCTCGAATTCGTGCCCGCCGCGCGAGAGGACGGCGAGCTCCTCGTCCCCCCGCGGGAAGTACACGACGTCCGTGCCGCCCAAACGGTCGGTATAGCCCCTATCCCACACGGCATAGAGGGTGAGCGGGCCCGTGACCTTCACGCGGTCGTTGCCCTGATAGGCGGGCTCGCCGTTTTTCTCGGTCGCCCAGCCCGCAAAGCGGTAGCCGCGAAGGGTAAAGCCGTTCTCCGCCAAGCGGATGCTGCTCTCATAGGAATAGCTCTGCTCGGCAACGCTGCCCGTAGCCACGCCCGCGGGGGCATTCGCATCGTACTTGACAGTGTATTGCTCGCGGTCGTAGTAGAATTTGAAGTTGTTCTCGGAGGCGTTCTCCTTGAGGATACGGCTCGAAGCCGGGGTCGCCTCGGCGTGCGCCGCATTCTCCGTGAAGTGTTCGATGGTGGGCACGGGGACGGCTTCGCCCACCTTGCCCTTGCCCGTCACGGAGCGGTCCAAGTCGATGGCATACGAGGTGCCCGAAATGTTTTGAAGATACACGTCGATGCGGTACTCGACGGAGCCCTCTTCGGAGCCGGGATCCTTGTTCTCGTCTCCGCTCCGATCGCAGGCGGCGGCAAAGAGCGCCAGCCCGAGGCAGAGCATCGCCGCAAATACCATAGTCAATAGCTTATAAAATCGTTTCATGGGAATTCTCCTCATTGTTTTCCGAATTTGTTCTCTCACAGAGCGCGGCGCTTTGCGGGAAGGGCGGGAAGGGGCGCCGAGAGGCTCGCGCTCGCGGGAGCCTTGGCGGGGTTCTTCCAATAGCTGTCGGCGATGAGCCCTTCGAAGATGTTCGAGTACAGCCGCTCGGACTCGTACCCGCCGTCTCCGCTGTCCTCGACGAGCGCCGACTTGTCGATGCGGACGATGACGCCCTCCGCGTCGATGAATACCGAGGCGGGATACGCCGAGAGCCCGAACGCACTCGCCAGATTGAGGGCGGAAGTATCCGCCGCCAAGGGGAAGGAGAGCGCATATTCGGAGGCAAGCCCGTTGATCTGCGAATCCGGCTCCTTAAACCCGTCGATGCCGAGCACCGAAACGTCGTCCTGATATTTTACATATGCGGCGTTGAGCCCCGGGAATTCGTAGCGGCACCACTGGCAGGTGACGTAGAAGAAGTTGAGCACGACCGCCTTCTTCCCCTCGAGCAGGGAGGAAAGGGAGACCGTCTTCCCCATCGAAGTCTTGATGGTGAAGTCGTACATCACGTCCCCGACCTTGTACTTCGTCCCCGCGGGCGCATCCTTTTGAATGGGCGAATTGGTCACCCACAGCGTGCAGTAGGGATCCTCCGCCTCCACCTCGTAGCTCGTCTCGGACGAAAATCCGTCGGGAAGCCCGGAGAGCGAGACCGTGTACGTTTGGGGAAGGAGCGAAACGGTGTAGATGCCCGTTGCCGTCTCCCCCGCCTTGCTCGTCGAGACCACGTCCCCCGCCGCGTTCTTCACCGTGACGGTCATGCTGCGGTTGACGACGAGGTCGCCGTTGTTGCGGCGGATGCGGAATTCGTAGTCGATGGGCACATCCGCTTTGAGCATGGGGATGACCTCGATGGAATCGGGGTTCTTCGCGTCGCAGCGGGTGCAGTGGTAGCTCTTGCTGCCGTCTTGCTCGAAGCTCGGGCGCACATCCACCGTGTACTCTCCCGCATAGACGTGCCCGAGGGCGGGGATCTCCACCCTCTGCGTCTGTTTGCAGCGCTTGCAGGTCTCCTCCGCTTGCCCGACCTCCGTGCAGGTGGGCTGCTCGATGGTGCTCGTCTTTATCCAAAAGTGACCGAATGCCGCCACGGTCTCCGTCTTATCCACTGTGCCGCATTCGGAACACTTCGTCACAGCCGTCCCGTCCGTTGTGCAGGTGGGCTCCACCGTGCGAATGGTGAGCCAAGAATGCCCCGTGGGAGGGATCTCGAATTCCTGCTCCGAACCGCAGTTATAGCATTGGCGAAGTACCGCTCCGCTCTCCGTGCAAGTCTCCTCTTCCAAAATATCCACGTCGAACCAATCGTGCCCCGAGGCAGGAATGGCGTCCGTCTCCTTCTCGCCGCAGTCGGTGCAGGTACGGACGCGCTCCCCCGCCTCCGTGCATGTCGGGGCCTTGGTCACCTCCCATGCCCCGAAGCTATGCTCGTGCCCGCACGCGGCGAACGCAAGGCAGCCGCCGAGCGCCAACGTGAGCGCGAGAAGCGCATAAATGCGCAATTTTGCAGGTCTCATAAATATCTCCTAATGCGGCAAAACCGCATATTTCTTCATTTTTAATCTATTATACGGTATTATTTTCATTTTGTCAAAGGAAATCGTGGCAATTATGCAACTTTCATGCAGTTTTCATAGCGGGAAATTTTTCTTCTTCGAAAAAAGACGCCCCCGCGGGCAGCCGCAGGAGCGCTTTGTATGCGTGTTCAGTTTGCCGATTTTCCCGTATCCGCGGGAGAAACGGCGTCTACGGGCGCCAATTCCTCGGGCGGGACGGGCTTCATGCCGGGGTCCTCGGGAAGAATGGGCAGGTCGGGGTCGGCAGCGGGGTGGAATTCCCCCTCGTCGTCGTCCTGCTTCATGAGGAAATCCACGCCGTCGGTGTGGAAGCCCCGCCCGTGCACCTCGGAGACGACGCCGATGATCATGAACGCCTGCGGGTCGATCTTCTCCACTTCGGATTTGAGCGTCACGAGCTGGCGGGGAGAGATGACCGTGAGCAGCATGTGGCACTCCCGCTTCAGGTAGCCCGATTGCCCGTAGAGCACCGTAACGCCGCGCGCCACGTCCTTCAGGATCATGTCGCGGATCTCCCGGTACTTGTCGGAGACGATCTTCACCTGCAATCGCCGCATGCCGATGGGCGTGACTTTATCCACCACAATGGAGGAGATGAGCGCGATGAGCGCGCCGTAGATGCACGCGTCCAGCGAGGCGGCAAACAGGTTGAGCGCGACGATGGAGAAATCCAGCAGCCAAATGGTGACCGAAACGGGCGCGTTAAAAAACTTTTTGAAAATGAGCGGAGGGATATCCGTGCCGCCCGTGCTCGCCCCCACGCGCACCACGATGCCGATGCCCAGTCCAAAGAGAATGGCGCCGCAGATCATCGCAAGGAGCGGATCTCCAAACTCTTCCCCCATCGCGATATTGTGCCCGTATTTGGTGAAGTAAGCGTCGTTCGCGAGGTCGAAAACGGTCATGAACATGGGGTAGAGGAAGGTCCCCGCACCCGTCGCAACGGCGAATTTCTTCCCAAGCAGACACGCCCCGAGAATGAAGAGCGCAATGTTGAGCGCGTAGACGGTGATGTTCACCGACCAATCGACGAGAGCCCCCGTCGCGCCGTGATTCTCCAAGAGGTTGCGCACGAAGATGCCGACGCCCGTCACGCCGCCCATGGTAAAGCCGTTCGGCACGATGAAAAAAGACGACGCGCTCGCCGTAATGGCATTGCCGACGACCACGATCACACTGTTGAGAAGAAACTTTTCCACCTGCCGCTTCGAGGGTTTTTTGAGCATTTGCCTTCCTCACTTGTCCTATCCCTGCTATTATATCACCCCCGCCCGAGAAGTCAAGCAAATTTGCCCGATTTTCTTTTTCGCAGAAGCGGGGAAGAGGCGGGTGCGTATTCGGAATGCCCCTCCCCTCAATCCTGGTGCGGGCCGAAGGTATCGTTATATGTCTGCTCGTTCTTTTCTTTGCGCTCGTGAATTGCCGCGCCGAGCTGCGCCTTGTCCTGCATGCCGAGGCCGCTGGTATCTACCGCATGTTGTATGTCGTCAAGAGCCTGCTGTTTCTTGCGATAGTCTGCTTTCTCCGCATTCAACTTCCCTTCGTCCAGCCCCTTTACCGCCGCTTCATATGTGGAATAGTAATCCAAAATGGCATCGTACCCGAAGCCCTGCGGCATGGCGATGCGGGGCAAAGATGCCGCCTTTTCCTTATGCACCATGTCGAATGCCGCATACATCAGCGAGGCAAACACACTGAATATCGTAAAAATAAACCGCAATAGCTCGAAGAGAAATTGAATAAACGGATTTAGCCCAAGCCTGCCCGGCCCTTTCATCATCATGAATCCTTCGAGGAGTTGTCCCGTCTTTCCGACGACAAACCCGCCGCAGAACAATATTGCGAGAGTTGCGAAGGCGCCGGTCACAGGTTCCTTCAAAAATAGGAAGATGATAACGCCGACGGCGATCAGCATTTCGGCAATCGCAATCAAGAGTTTCTTTTTGAGGACGGCATACGTCGTGAGGGAGAATGCCGCCTTCTCTTCGGCAGAGAAGGAGCGAAGGGTGGATTTTGCAATCGGAATTTCCTTCAAGGGCATTCCATTCTCTGCAAACCATTTCTCGCTCGGGAGCTTCTCCCTCTTTTTCCGCTCCGAAGGAAGCCGCCACGCACGCCGATGATGTTCGGCAACACCTTCGTCCTCCGAAACGGTCGCCTCTGCCACGGCGGCCTCGGGAGATCCGCCGAGAACGGCTTCTTCCGAAGCCTCTTCCCCTGCCTGCTGTTTCTCGGCTCGATTGTTTGCCGCCTCTTCCCGCTCCTTTTTCGCCTTCTTTTTACCGCGAAGAAGCATGAATATGCCGACGAGAATTGCAAATCCCGCTTGCCCAAACGTCGCATATAGAACGATCGAATCCCCTCTCGAGGCCGGGCTTTCCATGTGGGATGACATCAAGCTATAAACATATATCCCATCCGCTATGAGCAGTGCTCCTATCACAAAGAAAATGACTGCTCCGACTATGTATCTTTTTTTCATTCTTCTCTCCTTTTTTTATGTTGAAATCTATTATACACTCTCCCCTGTATCCCACTCCCTGTGAGCAAGAAGGGGGGCTTTGCTTCCTATCATTCATCCGAAGCAGGAGCTGTCTGCGCAATTTTTATATCCTTCTCCGTTTCCCAAATTGTGTAGTTTTCCCCCTCTTTTACAACGGCATATGTAAATCCGTCGGAATCGAGAACGGCGAGGTAACTTCCCACGGCGCGGACGGTAATCGACGTCTGCGTCTCCCCTCTGTGAAACTTGTTGTTCGTGAAATCAACGGAAACAGTCTGCACATTCGGATTTGCAATTTGATAGTACCAAACGCCCGTAAGGGTGAGGCCGTCTTGGGGAAGCGCCGCCTTTGTTGACAACGTGTGCGTAACGCCCACATTTCTATCTTCGCCGAGAAAATCGGGCATCGTCAATTCAAGCGCCCCTTGCGCGTTTAGGCTCAACGAGACATCGTATTCCGTATCCCAAGTTTTCAGCTTTCCGCTATAAGAATTCTCGTCCGTTTGGCTCAATACAAACGTGAGATATTCGGTATCGGTCTTATCGGAAGGGCCCGCGTCGGCAAGAAACGGGGTCACCTCAAGCACAGCCCAAACCTCGTCCTCAAAGGGCGCGACGGAAATGCCGTATTGCACGGAAAACCTATCCGAAACAGGTTCCGGCTCTCCCGTCCAATAGCCCTCTATCGGATCCGCTTCGGGCGCTTCGGGCTCGTTGGGGTTGGAGGGACCGTTAGGCTCTTCCGTCTTGGTATCGTCGGGCTCTTCCATCGGCTTCTCGCCGCATGCCGCAAGCCCGAAACAGAGGCAAAGGCAGGAGACGAACACAAGAACAACAGACCAAAACTTTTTCATATTACTTCTCCCAAAAAATGTATTTGCGGGCAAAAATAAGGACGCTCCACAAAGGGAACGCCCGCATGGTGTATCCCAATGTGTTGCGCCACAATAGTTTTTCCCAAAGAAATCGACAAACGGAAAAAAGGATACAACAATGCCTATTGTAGCCGTATGTCGATTTCAATATTCTATTGTAGCGCATTCTCAGTATATCACATTCGAATTGGGATTGCAACAATTTCAAGGGAAATTCCCCTATCCATATGAAAATCCCCTCCTCGCAAGCAAGGAGGGAACGGCGTAATGTTGAGGCGGGGGCGGGGCAGAATGACGCGAGGGGCAAGGGCAGGGCAGAATGACGCGGTTACCTCACAGGGGGTGAATGCCCTCATTCCGAACGGAGCCGTAGGCGGAGTGAGTGAATCTTCCCCGCAAGTCGTACCACAAAGTAGAAGATA
>CANRHI010000053.1 GCA_947630365.1 uncultured Clostridia bacterium | reverse complement strand
AGCTCCACGGAGAGGTTCTTGTTCTCCGTCTCGTAGCTGCCCTCAACGTGCAAGTACCCGCCCTTCACCATGTCGGCGACGGCGGAAGCGTACTGCAAAATGTCGGCATAGCCGTCGAGGCTGCCGATCTCGATGGGCTCGCCCTTGCCGACGGTGAGCTGCACGCCGAGAACGCTCGCGGTCACGAGCTCGTCGCCGACCGTCAGCTTGACGTCCCCGAGCGCAAAGTCCAGCCCGAGCGCCTTCAAGAGCTCGGTGCCCTTGACGGCGATCTGCAGCTCGGTCTCTGCGGAGACGGAGAGGCATTCCGCGATCGCGCCCGAGAGGACGTTTTCGATGACCTTCCCGATCTCAAGCCCCTCGGCGGCAGGTGCGGGCACGGAAATAAACTGTTCGAGAACGCCGATCGCGTCCTCTACGCCCGCCTTCACGCCGATGCCGTCCAGCTCCAGATACAGGGTGCCCTCGGTAAAGAGCACGCCGACCGTCTTTTTCGCCTGCCCGTAGGAGACCTCGATGTCGCCTTCCACCGTGAGGGCGGAAAGGTCGCCGAGTTGCACATTCAAATTCCCCTGCAGGGCGAAGCCTTCCCCTTGGTAAGAAACGCCCACTTGCAGCGTCTCGGAAGTGAAGATATCTACAAGCGTGCCCACATACGGCGTGAGCGGAACAAAGCCCGCCTTCTCCTCCTCGGTGAGCGCCGCGGGAGCATTTTTGCCATAGCGAAGCTCTGCCGCCAAGGCAAAGTCGCCGATGGTGCAATTTGTCGTCACGCAGTCGAGGGAAACGTTCTTGTTTTCGTCGACGGCGAAGCGGAAGTCGAGCGGGAGCGTGACGCCGAGGATGGGAAGCTCGGAATGCAAATTCGCGGACGTCTCTCTCACGGTGAATTGCCCGCCCATGATGGCGGAAAGCAGCCCGTCGGTATCGATGGAGGCGGAAGAGTCCCCCTCCCCGCTCGGGAGCGCGTCCTTTATCATGGAGATGAGCTCCTCCACGGAGAGTTGCGCTTTCACGTCCCCATAGCGAAGATAGGCGCCGTTTTCGCCGTACCACACCTTGAGGATGCCGAAGTCGGCTCGGATGTCCATCTTGGGAAGGTCGACATACACCTGCCCGGAGAGCGGCTGCCCGTTCAAGACGAGCCCGACGTCGAACACCGTCGGCGAGGTGAGCACGGGTCCGAAGCCCTCCGCAAGGCAATCGGTCGCCGTGATCTCCTTCTCAGGCACCGTGTCCGAAACGGGCGCGTCCGCATAGTTACGGAAATAATTTTCGTATTCGTTCGATTCCGCCCGCGAGGTATTGTACTCATATTCGGTGCGGGAGGTGGATTCGCACGTCGCCGTCACACCCATCTTGGCGGTGTATTTTTCGGCAATGTCGCAGATGAGGACCTGCCAATCGCTGTCGAACGTGTAGGAGATACGGATGTATTCGTGGACGGGCGGCTCGTTCAAGCCCCCCGTGAAGATCATTTGGTTGGCATAGTAGACGGGCGCGCCCGCAAAGCTGCCGTCCTCCTCCTGCCAGATGGCGGGGTTGAGGTCGTAAACGGCGGTGAACGTCCCATCTCCGTTGTCGCTCACCGAGGCGTCTAAAATCGTCTTTTCGTCGAACACATAGGCGGAGAGCTCGGTGCCGGGGAGCCCGTTCTTGGCGCGGAAGCCGTTTTCCCCGCTTATCTGCATGTTCCCATACGGCTCGCCTTCCTTCCAAACGGTGTCGAGCCCGTTGTACGTCGAGGCGTCTCCCGCGGCGATACGCCACATGACGCGGTCGCCCACATAGCAGAATTGGCGGGCGCTGTTCACCGAGACGAAGCTGCCGGGAGGCGTCGTCGTCAGCTCGGTGGAGATGAGGATCTGATCATCGAATTGCTTATAGCTATGTACGTTCTGCTTGATGGGAATGCCCATGGCGGAGATATCGATGGTACTGTCCATTTCGGAGTACCACTTCTCCTGATGGGAGAATTTCCAATTGAGCCGCCCGAAGATATCCAGCCCCGTATAGCCCGCGTCGGTGGAGAACTGCTCCCCCTTCTGGACTTCGTAGTTGACCGAGCCGTAGCCCGCGTTGACGGGGTTGGAAGTCCCCGTGTTGAAAAAGCCCAGCGCGAACGCGCCCGCGGCGACGACCGCCACCGCACAGCTCATCGCCGTGACCTTTTTGAGAGCGCTCTTCTTCTTTGCCGTGAGCACCGGCCGCTTTTGTTTCTTGTTCCATTGAACGCGCGGCTGCTTTTTGCGTTTTACGTCGTACAAGCTCGACTGCGTTTTTTTCATATTTCTCCTCCGTGGCGCCGCGAGGCGTCACTTCGTAATTGACAAGATTTGTGCATTGTCATACTGCACCATGACAACATTTTACCATATCTATATGGGAAAGTCAACGCCTTATTCGCAATTTCCGCCCTTCGTTGAAAAAATTTCACAAAAGAAATTGAAAAATCCCCCACTTCGTGGGGGAAATCGGAAATTCTACTCGGTTTTGCCGTGCATGAGGGCGGAGATGAGCGTCTCCTCCTCGGGGGCGGCGCGAAGGAAATCCCGCGGCGGATCGCCCGAAACGGGCATCTTTAGCCCTATCTCCCCCGCCCGCAGCACCACGGCGGTATGGGCGAGGCAGACGGCCTCTCTCACGTCGTGCGTGACGAACACGACGGTGCTCTTTTGCTCCTGCCAAAGGGCGTGGGTGAGCGCGATGAGCGACTGTTTTAGGGCGAGGTCGAGCGAGGAGAAGGGCTCGTCCATGAGGAGGGTATCGTGCGGGTACAAAAACGCCCGTGCGATGGCGGCGCGCTGCCGTTCCCCGCCCGAAAGCTCGTGCGGGCGCATCTTTTCCTTCCCCTTCAGCCCCACCTTTTCGAGCATGGCGAAAACATCTTCCCCCATCCCCTTGGGAAGAACGAAGCGCAAATTTTGCTCCACGGTGAGGTGAGGCAGCAGCTTGGGGCTTTGGAAGAGGTAGGAAATGCTCCCCGCGCCCTCCACCGTGCCCTCGTAGCCCGTCCGTCCCGCGATGACGGAAAGCAGGGTGCTCTTCCCCGCCCCGCTCTCGCCGAGCACGGCGGTGATCTTCCCCTCTTCGATGGTGAGGTCGATATGCGAAAGCACCGCCTTCTCCCCGTAGGATTTGCATATATCCGTGAGTTTCATCTTCGCCACCTCACGATGAGAAATTTCACGAGCGCGCAGACGCCTTCGAGCGCGAAGCCCGTGAGCACGCACACCACGGTGAGCGCGAAAAGAAGCGGCACGTTCGTGACGACCGCCGCCTCCTGCATCATGCCGCCGAGGCTCCTTGCCGTCTGCGCGAGCACTTCCCCCGAGACGGTGATCTTCAGCCCCATGGAAAAGACGGAGCCCGACTGCGCCAAAACGGGCGGCGCCGAAAGCGGCAGATACATGCAAAAAACCTGCTTGGCGGCGCCTACGCGGAAGTTGGTCGCAAGCACGCCGTATTCCTCCCGCACCTCGTCGATGGCGGCGAGCGCGGAGGCGTAGAAGAGCGGCAAAAGGACGAGAAGAGAGACGAGCACGGGCGCGACGGCGTAATTCGTCCAAAGGATGAGGATGAGGGTGATCGCCATCGTGGGAACGGTGCGCAACACCGAGACGATGGGCGTAAAAAAGGCGCGCACATACGGGTGCACGGAGGCAAGAAGCGCCAGCCCCGCCCCCAAGAGCAGGGAGAAGGCGAAGGAGACAAACGTTCGCAAAAGCGTTCCGCCGAAGGCGCGCCAAAACGCCGCCTCGCCGAGAAGTTTGCCCGTGCGGACGAGCGTTTCCCACGGTGAGGGGACGACGGTCTCATCCCCCACCCCCGCATACGCCGAGAGCCACGCAAGCAGCACCGCGGCGACCGCGACGGCGGTAAAGACGATATTGAGTTTTTTGGCGTCCGTTTTCAAATCAGCCGAGGTAGAAGAAGCCTTCCGCCACCGCCTTGGTGAAGGAGGGATTCACATCGATGAGCTCGCCGAGGAAGGTGTTCACCTTTTCCTTGCAATCCTTGCTCGGGGTAAACTTCACCGAGCAGTGCGAAATGACCTCTTTGGTGAGGTTGTTTGCGTTGAAGGAGGCCTTCAGCCCCGTCTCATACGCCTTGGTGAGAGCGGAAAGCACGCTTGAGGCCTCCGCGTTTTCGAGGAATTCCCCGCTCGCTTCGAGCTTGTTTATGAGGGCGGAAACGGCAGCCTTGTCCCCCGAAATGACGGATTTTTTCGCCACCATCACCGCCTGCGGATACCCGCCCCCATAGAGCTCCTGCAGATCTCCCGCGAGCTTGAAGGGATTTCCGGTAGACGCCGTGGTCGCGATCTTGCCGGTGACTGCGGGCTCGGGACAAAGGTAGTAGTCGCACCCCGCGGAAGGGCCCACCATCGTCGCGTCGGCAAAGGCGCGCAAATTCACCTTGTCCGAAGCGGCGCTGTCGTCGTTCCCCAAAACGGCATAGTCCACGCCCGTCTTCTTGAGCACCGCCTGCAGCGTGAGCCCGGGCACGTTGTTGAGCTGGACGACGCCCACCGTCTTTCCCTTGAGCGTGGAAAGGTTATCCGTAGTGATGGCGGGGTTGTCCCCCGTCGTGAGGAGGTACATGTTGCCGTTCGTGACGGTGCCGAGCATCTGGTACGTTTCGGCGGTGCCGAGGAGCGTCGCAGCGAGGTTGACGGGCAGAATGCAGAAATCCGCCTTGGGGCTCTCTCCCGTGACGGTGGTGCGCACCGTGTCCGCCTTCACAATGGTCGTCTTGAATTTGTAGGAAGGCGCGGGCGCCGCGCTGAGTGCCGAGACGGATGGATCGGAAAGAAGGCCCGCAAGCGCCAACGCGGGGGCGCCGTCGGGCGCATAGACGGAGTAGACCGTCGTCCCTTCGGGAGTGGCGTTGTCGTTTTCTCCCCCGCACGCGCATGCGCCGAGGACAGCCGCGCCGCAAACCACGGCGCTTACAAAAATGTTGAGCTTTTTCATATCTGTCTCCTTACGATAAAAATTTTGACGAATTGCAATTAGCGGAACATGGTCTTTGCCGCGACGCCCGCAAGTTGTCCGATCTTGCCCGTGAGCGCGTTGATGGCGGCAGGCGGCGCGTCGAGCACCACGCAGAGCACCGAGACGCCCTTCTCCCTGTAAGGTATCCCCATTCTCCCGACGACGTATTCGCCGTACTCGGAAAGGTAGGCGTTGAGCGCGGGCGCGCTCTCCCGCTGTTCCACGATGACGGAAAGCACCGCAATGCGCTTTTCTTCCATACAAAAAACCTCCCGCCCGAACGGTAGGAGGAAAACGGCGCAATCTCCCTTACGCAATTACTCATGATTCCCTCCTTTGCGGTCAGATGTCTCTTTCCGTTCAGGCAATGCTATTTTACCACATCCCCTCCCAAAACGCAACTGTTTTCGAAGAGATTTTCGTTTGCGGTACAGATCCTCGAGCCCTACCCTTCGCGGAAGGCGATAAAGCGGCGCTGAGGCGAGACGGAAGGGGTGTTGGTTATTTAAAATGACACCCCCTCAGTCGCGCAAAGTCAGCGCGCCAGCTCCCCCTCAAGGGGGCGCCGAGGGGGAAAGCGGGTGGTGGGGGTTGTGCCGAGTGAGCGGTGCGTATTTGCCCCCACCTGTCTCGCTACGCTCGCCACCCGCCCCCATAAATAGGGGCAGGTCACAATAAGGACCCTCATTCCGCCCCCGCACCCCACGCGTCATTCTGCCCCGCCCGAGCTTCTATTGTGCTCCAAGGGCGGCACGAGCCCGTAGGGCGAAGTAGCACCGCGAAGAATCCCGAGGATAAAATTCGGACTTCGTTCTTCGGGTCGTTTCGGTCAGACTTCCCAAAGCAGCTTGGGAGCCGTTGCGCCTTCCGCATCGAATTGCCAATAGTTACTGTTCCAATAGAATTCGTCGGTAAGGAATTCGGCAGAAAGCAATTCCGATTCGATCTTTTCGGCTATTCCTATCCCGTCTTGGAAGTAATTCCCCTCACCGCTTACAGTATCGGCATAATAGCAATTGCTTATCGTTCCCGCATTATTGCGATTGAATTTACCGACATTGTCACCATCGCACTCAAGTTTTGTCAGCGAAAAACATCTGCTCACCGTGCCCGTGCTTTGATTGTTCCCGACAAAGCCTCCGGTTGCACCCTTTTGCGAAAGAATAGAGCCGGACGAGTAACAATTTCGTATCGTCCCCTCGTTTACGCCGACAAATCCGCCCGCTGTTTGGTCTCCGTCGCTTCGGCTCGTCTCGATCGTCGGAGCCGCATAGCAGTTCGCGATCGTCCCCGTCACCTTGAGATGTCCGATAAGCCCGCCTACATACCCGGATCTGAAAGCGGCAACATCCAGACCGCAGATCGCCTTACAAATCTCGACGGAGCCTTCCGATAAGCCCACCAAGCCGCCGACGTATGTATAAGCATCGTGGGACTCGCTTCCACCGCAATTCCCGATATTTACCTTCATCGAGAGCTGCGCTTGGCTTCGGGTGATTTCGCCTTCTTGCGCTTGATACCCCGCAATTCCACCGCCATAGAAACGTGCAACAGACGTCGTGTCATAAACCCATGAGTAATTGTTGGAGGCGCCCACTGTGCATTCGGGCGACATAGCGCTTTCACAGTCTACGACCGTTTTACGGTTCACGCCGACCGTCCCTCCGAAATAAAAATCGCAATCATGTTTGTCTCTCTCATTTACCGACAAACTAAATATGCCTGTACAAGAGTTGGACGCTTCCGACTTGCAATTTTCCACCGTCCCTTGATTTTCGCCGGCAAAACATCCGAAGCGAAACGCTTTTGTCGAATTTCTGTATTCCCCGTGCAAAGTAATTGTCGATTTGCTCAAAACGCAATTCGATATCGTACCTGTATTCAATCCCACAAAAACGCCTGCGCTCGTATCCCCGTCTGCGATGTAATTATAGATGAGCCCTTCGAGCGTTAAATTTTTTATGGTCCCCGAATTGGCGGCAAAGAATCCGAGATTTTCCGCCGTACTTGAAACGGAAATCGTAAAATTGAAGATCTTTCGGCCGCGACCGTCGAAAACGCCCGAGAAATTCTCGATAGGGCTCCAGCTTTCGCTGTCGAGATTGATATCGCTTGCCAAATAGTAGTTCCAATCGGGATGTTCCGCAACCGTTTTCAATTCTTCTGCCGAATGAATTGCCGACATCTGATACCACTTTGCATACAAAACCATATCTCGGACGACTTGCATTCCCTCTTCTACGGGCGTGGAAAACAATTCGTCCAAATACCACCCCTCAAGCTCCATATCGGGCTTGGTCGGCGAAGCGGGAAAGTTCAAAGTCGCTCCATGTTCATAGACCTGATCGGAAACAGCGCTCCCGCCGTTTGTTCGATACTCTACCGTATAAGTCTTGATTTTCCAGTGCGCATACAAGGTTATTTCGGGTTCGGTTATCCCGAATTTGTCCAACCCGACGCCGTTCCCGTTGGTCATTTGGACATTTTCATCCGTAAACCACCCCAAAAAGACGTACCCCTCTCTCACGGGAACAGCCAAATCGAAAACAGTACCGTACTCAATTGTAGCGCGATCGGGCGTAACATTTCCTTCCGCGGGGTCGAGATGGACCACCCTGTCCTCCCCTTTCCACTTCGCATAGAGAGTGATATTGCCGTATGTTCCCCGCGGCAAGACTTCCATGGGCGTATCGGAGAAATCGCTGTTTTTGCACCAACCGACAAACACGCTATACGGCTTCGATCCAGCATCGGGCAGAAGAACATCCTGTTCTATCGTATAGGTCATCTCGCCCAAGGTAGCGTTGCCGATGTCGAAAGTGATACGATACCGGATGGCTTCCCATTTTGCATAGTAAGAAGTTTTCGCAGATGAATAGCTGACCTTTTGAACGGGGCTTCCCGAATACATCGGAGAGGAGTACCAACCGACAAGATCATATCCCACCTTTCCCGCATTGGGGATCTGATATTCCTCACCTTGATAGAGCTTATGCTCTTTGTATTCTTCGTCATCTGTGTAAAACCTGAATATCTTGTAGCCCCTCCAAACAGCGTATAGCGTAATATCCGAGCTGAATGTTCCCGTAAAGGGGATATCGGCATCGCTTACCTTGCTCCATCCAACGAGCTCGCTCTCCCCCGTATCCAATCGCGGAAGATCGACGGACGCCAAGGTGTCTCCGTATCGCACCGTGCGAGTTTCGGTCCGATGGGCGCCGTTGTCGTTGTAATCCAAGGTCAGCGTGAGCTGTGCCACTTCATATTTTGCCACCAAAACGACGGAATCGCTATCGGGCTCGAAGGTATAGTTGCTGTCGTCGAAAGTTCCTTTTATCGGCGTCGCTCCATCGGAGACGAGTTCCTCTCCGCTCATCCAACCGACAAAATCAAATCCGGTCCTTTGGGGAACGGGGAAATTCGGAGCCGCGCTTCCATATACGACCGACATCGAAGAAGTCTCGTTCGGAAGGATCCCCTTCCCTGCGTCGAATGTTATGTTGCAGTCGTTGCCCTGCCAATGCGCCCACAACGTGATGCTGCTTTCGATCACGGTATTGCATCTTCCGTATTCATCGAGGATCTGCGTGCCGCCCGTTTTATCATCGAATAGCCCCAAAAATTTATAATGCTTTTTTTGCGGCACTATGTCAAAGGAAAAGGAGCCGTCGAAAACAACAGCCGTTATCGGGGTCGTATCGTTGTATAGGTAATATGTAACTACGGTTTTCGCGTCGTCCGTGCGCTTCTCGCCGCAGGCTGTCAAGATCCCGCAACACAACAAAGACATGGCGACAAACGTGAAAAGCAAACAAAATTTCTTACGCATTCCGCTTCCTCCTTATCCTATACTTCCTGCCAAACGGCATATAACACCATATCCGTCGTAACATCTCTCAAGGAGTATCCCGCGCCGTTCACAAATTGTGTTCCGCCAAAGGGAGTATTGAACAGACCCAAAAATTTCCACCCTTCTTTTGTCGCCTCTTTCGGCAAATCGAATTCGTATGGATACTCCTCATGTTGCTTTATGGATTTGTCCTGGCTGAAATCGTTGCTACCCATGAAAGTCTCGTAGTAGAAGGGGGTTTTGTAGCCGGCGGAAACACCTTTGATAGTCCAATTTACATCTTCCCTCACTTTGATTTCGGATTGGGATACCCCCTCCGCATCCCACCAAATAGTAACAATATGCGTTTGTTCATCTATGTATGGTTGCACAAGGTCATCTCTGGTGGGCCCGGTAAGGGCAAAAAGCACCATCGCGCCGCCCACCCCGATCGCACAAAAAAGGACAGGCATGATAAAATAGAAGACATATCCTATCCCCTTAAAGAAATACTTGAGTCCGCTCAAAATCAATCCCATCGTCAAGCCTCCTCGAATTTGGCATAAAGCAAGACATTATCTGTCAAAGTCACGATCCCGTTGCCGTCGCTTGTCACATATTGTTGATCCGTTGCGGTATCAAAAAGACCGACAAAGACAAAACCTTCTTTGGAGGGGATCGTTTCCAGTCGGTAATTTTCTTTATCCAAAACGCGAATGTAAACGACCCCGGCGGCGTCGAAATCCTCGTCGGTATAGTACCGAAGAACGACCGAATTTTCTTCCAAATTAGATATTAAATTCTCTACATTATTGCTGGTCACGCCATACATGCACCAAAAAAACACGCAGGTCAAAGCAAACAAAACTACCGCCGCAATCGCTCCGATCAAATAATATTTTTTCATATCGCCTCCGAACAAAGCCCTCGCCGTAATGTAAAACCGCTCTTCGTGCCAAATACGGCACATAAACCGCAGAAAACGGTTTTCCGTATATAGACAATATTCATTATACTACACGATCAGGGACATGTCAAATAGTTGAAATATAATTTCCCAATTTCCCAAAATTCTCTTTCAAGGACTGCGCTAAAAATCATACCCTACTTTTTGCATGGAGAAATCTCAAATACGGAAGAGATGCCTCGAAGCAGCTACTTCGCCCTACGGGCTCGTGCCGCGCTTCGATAGGAATAGAATGCGCGCGGGGCGGCATGACATATAAAAACCCCTGCCTCCCCCCTGCCTCCGCGTCATGTTGAGGGAGCAAAGCGACCGAAACATCCCGAAGTACGAAGTCCGAATTTTCATCCTCGGGATTCTTCGCGGTGCTACTTCGCGCTACGCACTCGTGCCGCCCTTGGAATACAAAAGAAGCTCGGGCGGGGCAGAATAACACGCGAGGCAAGGGCGCTTTCTCGGCTCCCCTATATAAGGGGAGCTGGCGAGGCGAAGCCGAGACTGAGGGGTTCTTTTAACCCTATCCCCCGCTACGCGGGTACTTCCCCTCAGTAGGGGAAGCAAGGTCCCCTCCCCCTGTGTCCCCTCCCCGCAAACGGGGAAGGGGATTTTTTTGCCCTTCCACAGCAAAATCCCCTTCCTTGGGAAAGAGGACGCACAAGCGAAAAAACATATCCCCTTCCTTTTTAAGGAGGGGGACACAGGGGGAGGTTTTCAAAAGTTTTCCGAAGATCACTCCAATTCGAATGCGCCGGTGTAGAGCTGGTAGTACTTGCCCTTCATGTCGATGAGCTGTTCGTGGGTGCCGCGCTCGATGATGCGCCCCTGCTCAAGCACCATGATGACGTTGGAATTCTTGACGGTCGAGAGCCTGTGCGCGATGACGAACACCGTTCTCCCCTCCATCAGCTTATCCATGCCGCGCTGGACGATGGCCTCCGTCCTCGTATCGATGGAGGAAGTTGCCTCGTCCAAGATCATCACGGGCGGGTCGGCAACGGCAGCGCGGGCGATGGAGAGAAGCTGCCTCTGCCCCTGCGACAAGTTGGCGCCGTTTTGGTGGAGCATGGTATTGTATCCCTCGGGGAGCCTTGTGATGAAGTCGTCCGCCCCGGCGAGTTTGGCTGCCGCGATGCACTCTTCGTCCGTCGCCTCCAACCTTCCGTAGCGGATATTCTCCATCACCGTGCCCGTGAAGAGGTTGGTATCCTGCAGCACCATGCCGATGGCGCGGCGGAGCTCCCCCTTCTTTATTTTGGTCACGTTGATGCCGTCGTAGCGGATCTTGCCGTCCTGAATGTCGTAGAAGCGGGTGAGAAGGTTGGTGACCGTCGTCTTTCCCGCGCCCGTCGCGCCGACGAACGCCACCTTCTGCCCGGGTTTGGCGTAGAGGTTGATGTCGTGAAGGACGATCTTCTCGGGGTCGTAGCCGAAGTCGACGTCGAACATTCTCACGTCGCCCTCGAGGCGGACGTAGCTCACCGTGCCGTCCTCCTTGTGCGGGTGCTTCCACGCCCAAATGCCCGTGCGCTCCTCGCACTCCGAGAGGGTGCCGTCGGGGTTCTCCTTGGCGTTGACGAGGGTGACATAGCCTTCGTCCGCCTCGGGCTTTTCGTCGATGAGGGCGAACACGCGCGCCGCGCCCGCAAGCCCCATGACGACGGAGTTCACCTGATTGGAGACTTGGTTTATGTTGTTGGAGAATTGCCTTGTCGCCTGCAGGAAGGAGACGACGAGCGCGATGCCGAGCGCGCCCGAGAAGGCGACGAGCTCTTCATCGAACAAGGCGCCGATGGAGATGTTCTTTACATTGTGGATGACGAACACGCTCCCCACGAGCGCGACGATGACATAGAGCACATGCCCGATATTGCCGAGGATGGGCATGAGCATGTTCGCATACGCATTGGCGCGGAAGGACTGGTCGCAAAGGTAGTCGTTCACCTTGTCGAAGTCGGCTTTGGCGGCCTCTTCGTGGCAGAACACTTTAACGACCTTCTGCCCGTTCATCATCTCTTCGACGAAGCCCTCCGTCTTTGCCACGGCGCGCTGCTGACCGAGGAAGAATTTCCCCGCGCCGCCGCCCACGACCTTCGTCACGAAGAATATGGCGACCACGCACCCGAGCACGATGAGGGTGAGGTACACGCTGTACCAAACCATGATGAAGAACAGGGTGAGCACCATCACGCACGACGTCAAAAGCTGCGGCAGGGACTGCGCGATCATCTGGCGGAGCGCGTCGATATCGTTCGTGTAATAGCTCATGATATCGCCGTGGTTGTGCGTATCGAAGTAGCGGAGCGGGAGCTCCTGCATGCCGTTGAACATTTCGCCGCGCATCTTCTTTAAGAAGCCCTGCGTGATGATCGCCATGAGCTGTTTGTCGATGGCGCCCGAGACGAGCGAGACGACGTACAGCGAGATGAGCACGATCATGATGCGGGTGACCTGCCCGCCGACATCCCCCCACCCGAGGCCGCGGTCGAGCGCGTCCCCGATGATGGAGAAGATCTGCTGCATGAAGATGGTGGGAAGCGCCGAGATGACGGCGTTAAAGACGATGCAGACGACGGCAATGGTCATCATGCGGGGGTAGAAGCGGAAGAGCGCCTTCATCGTGCGCTTGAACGTCCCCTTGGGTGCGCTCATGCGGGGCGCGCCGCCCTTTCCCGACGGGCGGGACATAGACATTTTAGGCATTGTCCTCACCTCCTTCCTCGCCCTCGATCCCCTTTGACGACGCGGGGGCGGCCCCATCGCTCTCTATCCCCTTCCCTTTCAGGGAGGGGGACGCAGGGGGAGGGTCTCCTTCCTCCGTCTCCCCCATCTCGCCGAGGGAAGAAATCGCCTTTCCGCCCTTATTTTGCGTGGTGTACACCTCGGTGTAGATGGCGTTGGTGCCGAGGAGCTCCTCGTGCGTGCCGATGGCAACGATCTTCCCGCCGTCCATGATGACGATGCGGTCGGCGTCCTCCACCGAAGAAGTCCGCTGTGCGATGATGATCTTGGTCGTCGAAGGGATATAGTCGCGGAGCGCCTTGCGGATGAGGGCGTCCGTGTGCGTATCGACGGCGGACGTCGAGTCGTCCAAGATCAGGATCTTGGGCTTCTTC
>CANRHI010000052.1 GCA_947630365.1 uncultured Clostridia bacterium | reverse complement strand
ATTTCCGTGATGCCCCTTGGCGCCCCCTTGAGGGGGAGCTGGCGCGCTGACCTTGCGCGACTGAGGGGGTGTCATTCCCAACACGCAACACCCCTTCCGTCACTCGCCGTGGCTCGTGCCACCCACCCCTCAAGGGGTGGGCAAGAGAGAATCCCCTTCCCCGTATTACGGGGAGGCACCCGCAGGGCGTGCCTTGGCTGGGAGGCAGGGGGAGGGGCGGCGTTCCCAACATGCAGCACCGCTTCTGCCTTATTCCTCCACGATGTTGGAAATTTTGCCGTCCGAGAGGGTGACGCGGAAGTAGCGGACGTCGAACACGGAGGGCTTGCGCTCATAGACGAGCCCGACGAGGTCCTTCTCTTCCGTGAGCACGACCGAGCCGTATTTGCCGAGAAAGTTCTTCAAACTTCCCGCCTTCTCCTTGAGATTTTCGGCGAGATAGGGCGTGCAGTCGGCGCCGATGAGCGCGCTCTCGAAGAGGGCGAGGGCGAAGGTGCTCTCGGTGGGAGGCGCGGCGGTGCGGATGGAATAGCTCTCCATGCGCCCGTTTTTCCACTCCACGAGGGCGGTGTGCCCCGCGCTGTCGTGGAAGGGGAGCTCTGCCTTCACGCTTTCCCCGCGCTCCAGCACCTTTCCCTCGGCGCAGGCGATCTTCTCCCCGTCCTCCCTCAAGAGGGCAAAGCCGTGTTCTCCCTCGAGGAGATAGCACTCCCCCGCGGGATAGGGCTTGCTGTCCGAGAGGAAGTCGGGCAGGGGAAGGAGGTGGAAGCCCGTGCCGTTCTCCATGGAGAGGAAGAGCTTTCCCTGCAGATACAGGGTGAAGAGGGTGCCCCCGATGCGCTCTTGGTGCAGGACGGAGAGCGTCGGGTCGGCGCGGGAAAATCCGAACGTGTACACGGCGACCGCCCCGCGCGAAAAGTACAGATTGACCTGCGGCGGGGGAGAGAAGAGAAATCCCTCGTCGAAGCGGAAGCGCACGGGCAGGCACCCCGCGGGGGCGCATTCGCAGAACACGCCGTCCCGGGGGTCGATCTCGGCGAACCGCTCGAAGCCGTCTACCGTGCCGAGGAAGATGCCGTTCACCGTGAGCGCGCAGGGAATTTCCGCCAAAAAATACACTCGCATACCCTTATTTAATGTATAGCCGCAGTAAATTATGTCAATAACCGCCCCGAGGTGAAGTTATGAACAAGATCAACGGCTACACGGAAGAGGAAGCGACGGGGCTCATCGAGTACATTTACACGGGCAAAAATGCGGGAAAGACGCTCTCCTATCTCTTCGAGACCTACGGCCTCGAGCACAACCGCGCCAAGGGTAGCGTGCGAAACTACTACTATTCCTTCTTGAAGAAGCAGGACGATTCGCGCGTAAAGCGCATTTTGGAGGGGAAGAACCTGTCCGCGGGCTGCATCCGCCCCTTCACCGAGGAGGAGACGGACGAGATGCTCGAGAAGATCCTCGCCGAGCGCAAGAAGGGCTATTCGGTGCGGCGTTCCATCATGAACGTCTGCGGCGGGGACGAGCGGCTCATGCTCCGCATGCAGAACAAGTACCGCAACCTCCTCAAAAAACAGCCCGAGCGCATCCAAAGTGCCGCCAAGGCGGCGGGCATCGAGGAGGACTTTTTGCGGCGCAAGCTCGAGAAGGAGATCGACGCCCTCTATTCCCGCCTCGCCCTCGAGCTCCGCTCGGAGAACGCAAGGCTCAAATCCGAGCTGGAAAAATTACGCAAGGAAGGCGGGGAATAACGGGCGCGTACCTTCACAAACTGTAATTGGCGGAAAAAACCGCATGGAGGACGGTATGGAAAAACTTTTTTGTCTCGGGCTTGTCCTCGGCGCGCTCGGCGGCGCGCTCATCGTCGCCAACAGCTACAAGGCCCGCTCTCTCGTGAAGAAGAGCCAGGCGGAAGTCATGCAGAAGGTAGACGAAATGATGGACGAACGCTTGAAGGAGCAAGAGCCCAAGGAAAGCGGCAAAAAGGAAAAAAAGACCGAGAAGTAACAAGGGGAAGCGGTCGGGCAGGCGCCCGATCGCTTCTTTCGCGGAAAAACCCGAAATCCCTTGCCAAGGCGGGGAAAATGTGCTACAATACTTGCATGGAACAGCAGATCGTCGCGTTCGATATCGGGGACAGGCGCATCGGCGTGGCGGTCTCCGACCCGTTCGGGAGCTACGCCATGCCCTCGGATACCTATTTCCGCACGGGCGATTTTGCGGCGGACGTGAAGGCGGTCGCGCAAATTGCGGCGGCGTATGCGGCAGGCGCCGTCGTGTGCGGGCTTCCCCTCAACGCGGACGGCACCGAGAGCATCCAGACGAAGAGGACGCAGCGGTTTATCGAGGCGCTTGAAAAGGAGCTCTCCGTCCCCGTTGTGCCCGTGGACGAACGCTACACGACGCTCGAAGCGCGGCGGGACCTCGTTTTTTCGGGCGTGAGCAGCAAAAAGGATAAAAAAAACAAGCGGGTGGATTCCATCGCCGCGGCATATATTTTGGAAAGGTACCTCAAAGAGGGTAAAGGAGGCAGAGCATGAAAGAAGAATTTAGCGACTATGAGGACGACAACATCGTAGAACTTGTAGACGAAGAGGGCAACACTCTCCGCTACGAGCACCTCATGACGTTCGAGTACAAGGGAGAATGGTACGTTGCCCTTGCGCCCGAGCTCCCCGCGGAGGAAGCCGAGGATGAGGACGACGACGAGGGCGAGGAGATCGCCATCTACCACCTCGTCGGCGGCGAGGACGACGAGCAGCTCGAGGTCATCGAGGACGACGACCTTCTCGACGAAGTGTTTGCGGAATTTTGCAACCTCTATGAGGACAGCGAGGACGCAGACGAGGCGAAAAAGCTCGACGAGTAAGTTTTCTTTGGGATTTTCGTGGCGGCGCCGATATTTCGCGCCGCTTTTTCGGATACTGTGGGGGAACTATGAAAATCGCTTTTTTTGACGCCAAAGAGTATGAGATCGCCGCCTTCGAGCGGCACAAGAGAGAGGACATCGAATTCAAATTCTTCGAGACCAAGCTCTCGGAGGACACCGTCTCCCTCGCGAAGGGCTTCGACGGGGTGTGCGTATTCGTCAACGACACGGTGAACGCCGCCGTCATCGACGGGCTGAAGGAGAACGGCGTGCGCATCGTCGCCCTGCGCTGTGCGGGGTACAACAATGTGGACGTGCGGCACTGTTTCGGCAAGCTCCACGTCGTGCGCGTGCCCGCCTATTCGCCCTATGCCGTCGCCGAGCATGCGATGGCGCTCCTTCTTACCTCGGTGCGGCGCATCCACAAGGCATACAACCGCACGCGGGAATTCAACTTTTCGCTCTCGGGGCTCACGGGCTTCGACTTGCACGGAAAGACAGTCGGCGTCGTGGGGACGGGCAAGATCGGGCGCATCTTCATCGACATATGCAAGGGCTTTGGAATGCACGTCGTCGCATACGATAAGTTCCCCGATGAAGAGAGCGGCATCGAGTACGTCTCCTTGGACGAGCTCTTTTCGCGCTCGGATGTGATTTCCCTGCACTGCCCGCTCACCGAGGAGACCTATCACCTCATCGGAAAGGAGACGCTTTCAAAGCTCAAAAAGGGCGTCATCGTGCTCAACACCTCGCGCGGGGCGCTCATCGACGCGGAAGCCCTGCTCGAGGGCATCAAGCGGCGCATCGTCGGCGCGGCGCTTCTCGACGTGTACGAGGAGGAATCCGACCTCTTCTTCCGCGACTTTTCGGGGCATATCGTGGAGGACGACGTGCTCGCGCGGCTCATCTCTATGCCCAACGTCATCGTCACCTCCCATCAGGCGTTCCTCACCGAGGAAGCGCTCGACGGCATCGCCGAGACCACCGTGCAAAACCTCATCGCCTTCCGAAACGGCGACGTGATGGAAAACGAGCTTTGCTACCGCTGCGGAAGCATCGAGGACTGCAAGAAGGCAAGAAAAACCCGCTGCTTTTGAGGGGGGAGCCCTACCCCTTATACTTGAGAGGGAGGGGAGGGGGTGCATCAACTGTCATGCCGCCCGCTCTTCTAAATTTGTCATGCCGACCGTAGTGGAGGCATCTCTACCTCATTATGAGATTTCTCGACTTCGCTTACGCTCCGCTCGAAATGACAGAGGGCCTTCTTGGCGCCCCCTTGAGGGCCCTCTTGTGCCCCCCCTCAAAAGGGCGCCAAGGAAGCCCGCCCCCCATCCCAAGTCCCAATCAAACAAACGAATGAACGCAACGAATTTCGACAAGCAAATGCAGGAGATCCTGCAAAACAACGAGGGCAAGCGGCTGCTCTTGCACAGCTGCTGTGCGCCCTGTTCCTCCTATTGCCTGTTCGAGGTCGCCCCGCACATGCAAACGAGCGTCCTGTACTACAATCCCAATCTCGACAGCGAGGAGGAATATCTGCACAGAAAGCGCGAACAAATTCGCCTTCTCAAAGAGACGGGGCTTGCCGACCTCGTCGATTGCGACTACTCCCCCGAGGAATACTACGCGGCGGTGAGGGGGCTCGAGAACGAGAAGGAGGGCGGCGCGCGCTGCGAAAAGTGCTTTGCGCTTCGCCTTTCCCGCACGGCGGAGGAGGCAAAACGGCGGGGGTACGACTTCTTTGCGACCACGCTCACCGTCTCTCCGCTCAAAAACGCCGCACTCATCAACGAGATCGGCATTCGCCTCGAAGAAGAGTACGGCGTAAGATACCTTCCCACCGATTTCAAAAAGCGCGGCGGCTATCTCATTTCGGTGGAAAATTCCAAAAAATACGGGCTGTACCGCCAAAACTACTGTGGCTGTGTGTTCAGCAAGCGGGAAGCTACCGCTCGGGAAGAAGCTCGCCCGTGAGCATATGGCGGGAAAAGAGCGGCGCGGGAAGGGGCTTTCCCTCCAGCGCGGAGAGGAATGCCTCCATGCGCTCGGCGCTCCCCCGCACGGCATAGCCGAACAGATCGTCTGCGCTCCGTCCCTCGGGGCGCTTTTCGTATGCCTTCCCCTCGAGAAATTCCTCCGCGGGCGTCGTTCTCGGGTACAGATACCCCTGCCCGAGCGGGCGCAAATACCGCCCGTGGGCGCGGTGGAAGTGCTTCAAATACCACCCATAGAAGCGCAGCATGCGCCCGAACGCCCCCTTTTTCAGGGGCTTTCTTTCCAATTCTTTTGCGCAGGAAGAGATGTAGCGGAAGAGCACGTTTTCCTGTATCATCTTGCGCGGGGAGAAGGGGAAGGGGTATTTTACGACCTCTTTCCCCCGCATCTCGCGCAGGAAATACACGTCCCAGTCGTTTTCCATGATCTGATGCACCTTCTTCTTGCAGCCGTTCTCCTTGAGATAGGCATACACGAAGGGATGGAAGGCGGTGTCCGCGGCAAGGTGGGTGCAAAACCCGAGCGCATAGGCGAGGCACTTTTGGTACTCCTCCCCCGAAAAGCCGTCGAGCGCATGCAAGAGGGCGTTGTACCACGCGTACACTTTGCCGCGGTGCAGCGTTTTGCCGAGGTTGTATTCCTTGCGGGAGAGGGGGCGGTAGAAGAAAAAGAGGTCGGGCCCCTGCGCGCCCAAAAAATAGTAGTCGGGTGCGAAGGCGGCGGCTTGCTTGGCGGCGGGAAGGAGCTCTTTCGCTTGGTCTGCGATGAGCTCGTGGGTGATGGCGGAGGGCATAGAAAAACTCCTTTGGGCTATCGTAGCACGCTTTCGCGGGAAAACGCGGTCGAATTTTGCAACATTTTACGGCTTTGCGGCGACGTTTCTTTCTCCGAAAATCGCCGTCCCGATGCGGACCATGTTGGAGCCGTGCGCCACGCAGAACTTCCAATCTCCGCTCATGCCCATGGAGAGGTAGCGGATGGCTTCGTCACCGCGCCTCGCCTTCTCGAAGAGGGCGCGCATGCGACGGCAGAGCTCCGCGTCCCGCTGCTCGTTCGGGAGAAGGGGGAGCATCGCCATGAACCCGCACACCTTGAGCCCTTCCTTTTCCCTGAGGCGAAGGTAGGCTTCCTCGGCTGTATCGAGAGGGAAGCCGCCCTTGTTCTCCTCCCCGAGGTTGACCTCGATGAGGATGTTTTGCACCGCGGAGAGCTTTTTGGCGCGGAGGGCGATCTCCTCCGCCAGCGCGTCGCTGTCCACCGAGTGGATGAGGTCGGCCTTCCCCACGAGGTATTTTACCTTGTTGGTCTGCAAGCGGCCGATGAAATGCCGCTCGGCGCCGAGGATCTCGTCGTACTTTTCGCGGAATTCCTGCACGCGGTTTTCGCCCACGGCGGGAACGCCCGCTTTCACGGCGCGCCGTATCTCTTCCGCCGTCCTCGTCTTGGTCGCGGCGACGAGCGAAACTTTCTCCCCGAAGCAATTTCCCTTCGAGAGCTCCTCCAAGAGGCGTTTTACGTTTTCTTCGATCATGGTTTCTCCTCCGCGCATTTTCGGCGCGGCAAAGCCTCGGCTCTATTTTACTTCTTCCCACCGAAAAAAGCAAGGGAAAAGGGGCGGGCGGCGCTTTTTTTGTAGCATACAAACGATTGACAATTTCGCGATAGTTTTGTACAATATTTGCATGGTGATATTGGGTTTGGACCCCGGATACGGAACGATGGGCTACGGCGTCATCGAAAAGGACGCGCGCGGGAATTGCCGCGCCATCGACTACGGCGCCGTGAAAACGCCTCCCTCGGAGAGCTTTGCCGTGCGCCTTTGCATGCTCGAGGACGGCGTGAACGCCCTCTTCGACAAATTTTCCCCCGAGGAAGCCGCGATGGAGGAGCTGTTCTTCTCCAAAAATATCACGACGGGCATCGCCGTCGCCCATGCGCGGGGGGTGATGCTCCTCACCTGCAACAAGCGGTGCGGGCGGCTCTTCGAGTACACGCCCAACCAGATCAAGCAGGCGCTCACGGGCTACGGGGGCGCGGACAAGCAGCAGATGCAGCGCATCGTCGCCTCGCATTTGCGCCTTTCCTCCATTCCCCGCCCGGACGACGCGGCGGACGCGCTCGCCGTCGCCCTCTGCCATGCGTTTACGAGCAGGTTCGCCGCCGCATTCGGCATCAAATAAAACTTTTTCGGAGGCTTCCGTCTATGATAGGCTATTTGAAGGGAAGGGTCAAATATTTGGACCCCGAGTACGTCCTTTTGGAAGTGAACGGGGTGGGGTACGAAGTCGTCTGTTCGGGCGCGGCGTTCTCCCGCCTCACCGGCCTTCGCCCCGGGGAAGAGGGCGAAGTGTACACCTACATGCAGGTGAAAGAGGATGGGATCGCCCTCTTCGGCTTTGCCGACGTGAAGGAGAAGTCGCTCTTTTTGCGCCTCACGGGGGTGCAGGGCGTGGGCGCCAAGATGGCGATCGCCATTCTTTCCTCCATGCGGCCGAACGAGCTCACGGAGGCCATCTCGCTTGCCGATTCCAAGCGGCTCTCCGCGGTGAAGGGCGTCGGCAAAAAGACGGCGGAGCGCATCATTTTGGAGCTCCACGGCAAGATCTCCGCCGATGAAATTTTGGGCTCGGACACGGTGGCGGGCAGGGCTTCCGTCCCCGTCTCCTCCGAGGACGACGACGCAGTGGGCGCCCTCATGAGCATGGGCTTTACCAAGCAAGAGAGCGCGCAGGCGGTCTCCCGCGCCAAGGCGCAGGGGGCAAAGACGGTCGAAGAGATCATTTCGACCGCGCTTCGGGGGATTTAGATGAAGGAGTGCATCCTGTCGGAGGGGACAAAAACCGTCGACGGCATGGAAGTCGGGGAGGACGTTACCCGCCTCGTTGTTCCCTCGGGCGCCGAGGAGATCGAGGACTTTGCCTTTTTCGGCTTCGAAGCGCTCGAAGAGCTCGTCCTTCCCGAGGGGCTCCTCCGCATCGGCGCGTGCGCCTTCCGCGAGTGCAAGGCGCTCAAAAAGGTCGTCTTTCCCGCGAGCCTTCGGGAGATCGGCAGCTCGGCGTTCATGGACTGCACCTCGCTCGAGAGCGCCGAATTTGCGGGCGGCGGACCCGAGGAGCTCGAGACCGAGGTTTTCTGCGGCTGCAAGGCGCTGAAAAAAGTCAAGCTCGGCGCTTCGCTTCGGGTGCTCTCCGCGGGCATGGAGATCGGCGGCACGTTCGAGGATTGCCTCTCCCTCGAGGGAGTCGTCCTTCCCGAGGGGTGCGAAATTATCGGCTGTGCGGCGTTCCGCGGCTGCAAAAACCTTTCCCGTCTTTCTATCCCTTCCACCTTGAGGGGCGTGGGGGAGGAGTCGCTGCGGGAGACTTCGCTCGAAGAGATCGTCCTCCCCGAGGGGGCGGTCACCTTTTGGAAGGCGGTGTACGGATGCGAAAAGTTAAAGCGCGTCGTGCTGCCCTCGACGGTGACTTTGCTCTCCTACAAGGAATTCGGAGGGCTGCCGAGCCTGCAAGAGGTCGTGCTTCCCAAAAAATTCGAGGAAGATCTCGACCTGTATTTCCAAAAAGAAGATCTTTCGCGCATCCATATCACGTTTATTTGAGGAAATTGTATGTTTGACGAATTCGAAGAGGGCGGGCTGCTCACGAGCACCAAGACCGATTACGACGCCGAGGAGAATATCCTCCGTCCCAAGACGATGGAGGACTATGTCGGGCAGGAGAAGGTGAAGCAAAACCTCGCCGTCTACATGGCGGCGGCGAAGAGCCGCGGGGAGTCGCTCGACCACGTCCTCCTGTACGGCCCCCCCGGCCTCGGCAAGACGACGCTCGCCCACATCATCGCGAACACCATGGGCTCGCAGATCAAAGTGACCTCGGGGCCCGCCATCGAGCGGCAGGGGGACCTCGCCGCCATTTTGTCCAACCTCAACGACGGCGACGTTCTCTTCATCGACGAGATCCATCGCCTCAACCACGTCGTCGAGGAGACGCTCTACTCCGCCATGGAGGACTACGCGCTCGACATCATCGTGGGGAAGGGCCCCATGGCGCGCAATATCCGCCTGCCCTTAAAGCGCTTCACACTCATCGGCGCGACCACCCGCGCGGGCATGCTCTCCTCCCCCCTCCGCGACAGATTCGGCATCATCTGCCGCCTCGAAATGTACACGGCGGAGGAGCTGCAGCAGATCGTCGACCGTTCGGCGCGCACGCTCGGCATCGCCGTCACCGAAGAGGGGAGTTTCGAGATCGCCCGCCGCTCCCGCGGCACCCCCCGCATTGCCAACCGTCTCTTGAAACGGGTGCGGGACTTTTCCGCCGTGAACGGCTCTTCGGACATCACGAAAAAGGACGCGGATATCGCCCTTCGCCGCATGGAGATCGATGAGCTCGGGCTGGACGTCACCGATCGCGGACTGCTCCGCGCGCTCATCGAAAAATTCGGCGGCGGACCCGTGGGGCTCGAAACGCTCGCCGCCGCCACGGGCGAGGATGTGAACACCATTCTCGATGTGTACGAGCCCTACCTCATCCGCCTCGGCTTCATCGCCCGCACCCCGCGCGGCAGGATCTGCCTGAAGGGCGGCTACGAGCACATGGGCGTGAAGATGCCCGAGAGCCTCGTGAAACAGTTTTCCATCTTCGACGAGGAATAAGGGAGCCCCTCTCCCTGCGTCCCAGTCAAGGCACACCCTACGGGTGCCTCCCCCAAGGGGCGGGGGATTTCAATAAAGAAATCCCCGCCTTGGGAAGGCGAAGGATAGGGCTTTCATAAAATCCCCTTCCTTTTTAAGGAGGGGGACACAGGGGGAGGTTGTCGCCCTCATACCGAGGCGTAGCCGAGTGTATCTTCTATTTTGTGGTACAACTTGCGGGGAAGATCCACTCACTTCGTTCGGAATGAGGTATGGGCGGGGCGGAATGAGGGGGCCCGCAGGTCGACCCTTCCCCCTCAAAGGAATGCACACTCTATGAAAACTTCGGATTTTTACTACGAGCTCCCCGAGGAGCTCATTGCGCAGACGCCCAAGGAGCCGAGGGACAGCTCCCGCCTTCTCGTCTATCACAGGGACACAAAGCGCATCGAGCACCGCGTCTTTCGCGACATTGCGGAGTATCTGCATGCGGGCGACGTGCTCGTTCTCAACCGCACGCGGGTGCTGCCTGCGCGCCTTTTTGCTGCGACGAAAAACGGAGGGCGGGTGGAACTGCTCCTCCTCAAGCGCAACGCCATCGACGAGTGGGAATGCCTCGTCCGCCCCGGGAAGAAGTGCAAGGAGGGCACGCTCTTAACGGTGAACGACGAGCTCTCCTGCGAGGTGTTGCGCGTCACCGAGACGGGGGAGAGGATCGTGAAATTCCTCTTCGAGGGGACGTTCGAGGATGTCCTCTCCCGCGCGGGCAGCATGCCCCTTCCGCCCTACATCCACGAAAAGCTCTCCGACCCCGAGCGCTACCAAACGGTGTACTCCAAGGAGAACGGCTCGGCGGCGGCGCCCACCGCGGGGCTGCACTTCACCAAAGAGCTCTTGGAAAAACTTGAGGCGCAAGGCGTGGAAATTTGCGAGGTGCTCCTTCATGTGGGGCTGGGCACATTCCGCCCCGTGAAAACGGACGACGTGGAGCACCATGTGATGCACAGCGAGTATTACGAGGTGAGCGAACGGGCCGCCGAGACCATAAACCGCGCAAAAAAAGAGGGGAGAAGGGTCATCTGCGTGGGGACGACGTCCGTCCGCACCCTCGAGACGGTGGCGGATGGCGAAGGCTTTGTCCGCCCCGCGCGGGGGGATACGAGCATCTTCCTCTACCCGCCCTATAAGATGAAGTGCTGCGACGCGCTCATCACCAACTTCCACCTCCCCGAGAGCACCCTTCTCATGCTCGTCTCCTGCCTTTGCTCCCGCGAGGAAATTTTGAGCATCTATAAAGTGGCCGTTGAGGAGAGGTATCGGTTTTTCAGTTTCGGCGACGCTATGCTCGTCTTATAGCCGTCGAAATACTGTGTCGCGCTGCGGCAACCCTCAGTCATTTACGTTTTAGTAAATTCCTTCGGGTTTTCCTCGCGCTTCTTGCCTTTCTCGGCCCTAAGCCGAGCAGTCCTGCCTCCCGTAATGTTCAGTGACGCGTGTCTCTTCCTCTGAACTTCACAATACGGCATCGAACTTGCGTGTTTTTTGTGTGATTTTTAATATATTATGCGCATAACCGTTGACAAATCGCATAGAATATGTTAAAATATCCCCGTAAAAAGAAGGAGGAAAACGACAATGGCGAAAGTTTCAACAAATATCAGCATCGATGCGGACGTGAAAAAGCAGGCGCAAGCCTTGTTTGCCGACCTCGGCATGGACCTCTCCACCGCCATAAATATTTATTTGGTGAAGGCGCTATCCGTGCAGGGCATTCCTTTTGAGGTCTGCCGCGAGGTCCCCAATGCCGAGACGATCGCGGCAATCGAAGAGGGCAGAAGAATGGCATACGACCCGAACGCGAAGAGCTATGCCGATGTGGAAGAAATGAGAAGGTCGCTCGAAGAATGACGTATAGTATCTCTGTTGCATATAAAGTAACCGAACTCGTTTGGGGGAGGCGGGAGAGGGAATATTCCCGCAAGGAGAGCGTCTCCGTCGGCGAGCGGTTTTGGGTGTGGGAGACGCGCGAAGAGGAGGGCGGCGTGCGCTTTTCCTTGGCGCAGCCCTATTCCTTCACCGATCACTACGAGGCGGAAGGGTTTTTTCTTCCAAAGGGGGAGAAGCGCGCCGTTCGCGCCGTCATCCGTTCCACTTGCGCGGAGGACTGCATCGAGGACATTTTGGAAGGCACGGCAGAGCTTACCGAGGCGGAGGACAGATGAACAACGAATATTTTTCCTTTGAGCTCATTAAGGCCGACCCCGAGACGGGGGCGCGGGCGGGAATTTTCCACACGCCGCACGGCGACATCGAGACGCCCGTCTACATGCCCGTCGGCACGCAGGCGACGGTGAAGGGGGTGCTCCCCTCCACGCTGAAAGAGATCGGCTCGCAGATCATTCTCTCGAATACCTACCACTTGTATATGCGCCCGGGGAGCGAGCTCATCGCCCGCGCGGGGGGCTTGCACAAATTCATGAACTGGGACCGTCCCATCCTCACGGACAGCGGCGGGTTTCAGGTCTTTTCGCTTGCCAAGCTCAATAAGATAACCGATGAAGGGGTGACTTTTTCCTCCCATGTGGACGGGAGCTACCACACCTTCACGCCCGAACTTGCGATGAAGATCCAGCACGATCTCGGCTCGGACATCATGATGGCGTTCGACCAGTGCAGCGAATACGGCTACACGCACGAGGAGGCGCGGCTTGCCATGGAGCGCACGGCGCGCTGGCTGGAGCGCTGCTTCGCCTCGCACGACGTTCCAAGGCAGGCGCTCTTTCCCATCGTGCAGGGGAACTTCTACGAGGATCTGCGGGCGGAAAGCCTTTCGCGCTGCCTTCCCTTTGTCAAGCACGGCATCGCCATCGGCGGGCTCTCGGTGGGGGAGCCCAAGGCGCGCATGTACGAGCTGTTGGACTTTTTACAGCCCCGCCTTCCCGAGAATGTGCCGCGCTACCTCATGGGGGTGGGCTCGCCCGATTGCCTCGTCGAAGGGGTGCTGCGCGGGGTGGATATGTTCGACTGCGTCCTCGCGACGCGCATCGCCCGCAACGGGACGGCGTTCACCTCGCACGGGAAGGTGGTCGTCCGCAACGGAAAGTACAAAGAGGACTTCACCCCGCTCGACGACGGCTGCGATTGCTATTGCTGCAAAAACTACACCAAGGCGTACCTGCGCCACATGCTCAACGTCGGCGAGATGACGGGCGCGATGCTCCTTTCCCTTCACAATCTCGCCTATCTGCACCGCCTCATGAAGGGGCTGCGGGAGAGCATTCTCGGCGGCTATGTGAAGGACTTCGTGCGGGAATTCTATAAAATGCAGGAAAATATATAAATAAATTGTGTAAAAGGTATGAAAAATCATCGATTTGGCAAAAATCCCCCGAAATTGCTTGCCAAATCCCTTCGGAAAGGGTATGATATTCGGGTAAGGACAAGGAGATCATCATGAATTTACTTGCAGACACCGGCACCATTTTACTTTACGTCGCTCTCGGCGGGATCCTCGTTCTCTTCATCGCGTGGTTTGCGTTCTCCGGGCGCAAGAACCGCCAGCAGCAGAGGGAGTACATCGAGCAGCTCGACGCCATCCGCCCCGGCCACAAGGTCAAGACGGCGGGCGGCATTTG
>CANRHI010000051.1 GCA_947630365.1 uncultured Clostridia bacterium | reverse complement strand
ACATCGGCGGCGTGCCCTATCTCATGAAGGAGCTCGACCCCAAGACGCCGCTGTTCGGCACCAAGCTCACGCTGGCGCTCGTCGACAATAAGCTGCGCGAGCACCGCATGAACACCGTCGTCGAGCGCACCGTAAAGCCCAAGGACAAGATAAAGGCGGGCGTGTTCACGGTGAATTGCGTCAACGTCAACCACTCCATCGCGGGGGCGCTCGCGTTCGCCATCGAAACGCCGTATGGCGTCATCTTCCACAGCGGGGATTTCAAGATCGACTTGACGCCCGTCGCGGGGGACCCCATCGACCTCAAAGAGATCGCCGAATACGGCAAGAAGGGCGTGCTTTTGTACCTCGGGGAGAGCACGAATATCGAGCGGCCGGGCTTCACCATGAGCGAGAAGGTCGTCGGCACCACGCTCGAGCACCTCTTCGCCGAGAACGCCGATCGGCGCATCATCATCGCGACCTTCGCCTCCAACGTGCACAGGCTGCAACAAATTATCGACATCGCCGTGAAGTTCCGCCGCAAGGTGGCGCTCTCGGGGAGGAGCATGCTCTCCGTCGTCGAGGCGGCGGCGAAGATCGGGGAGATCACCATTCCCGAAGGTGTGCTCGTAGACGTCGAAAAGACCAAAAACCTCTTCGATCGGGAGCTCGTCATTCTCTCGACGGGCTCGCAGGGGGAGCCGATGAGCGCGCTCACCCGCATGGCGGCGGGGGAATTCAACAAGGTGACCATCGGCGCCAACGATACCATCATCATCTCGGCGAGCCCCATCCCGGGCAACGAGCGCATGATCTACCGCGTCATCAACAACCTCTACCAAAAGGGCGCGAACGTCGTGTACGAGAGCCTCGAGAAGATCCATGTCTCGGGCCACGCCTGCCAGGAGGAGCATAAGATCATGCACTCCCTCCTCGCGCCGAAGTTTTTCATCCCCATTCACGGGGAATACCGCCACTTGAAGCGGCATGTGCTGCTCGCGCAGGAGCTCGGCATGCGGCAAGCGCAGATGCTCATTCCCGAGATCGGCGCCTGCGCCCTCCTCACGGACGACAGTCTGAAGTTCGGCGAGAGCTTCCCCGCGGGCGCGCGGCTCATCGACGGGAGCGGCTCGGAGGACTACGCCACGGGCGAGGCGCTAAAGGAGCGCATCCACATTTCGGGCGAGGGGCTGTTTATCGTCTCGGTGTGCCTTGCGAAGGGGGTGCTCCTCGGAGACCCCGTGGTGGAGAGCCGCGGCTTCGTGTTCGAGGACGAGGAGAGCTACATGCGCGAGCTCAAGGGCGTTGCCGAGAAGGCGGTTTCTTCCGTCCCCAAGTCGGGCGGGGTGCACGAGATCGAAGCGGCGCTCACCCGCGCCTTCAAGACGTTCATCTTCAAAAAGACCAAGCAATCGCCCATGATCGTGCCCATCGTCATGGAGGTATAGGAGGGGAGTATGAAACGGCATATTGCGCTCTATTGGGGCTTTTCCGTCGCCGCCGCGCTCTGCGTCGCGGGCGGGATCGCTGCGTTCTGTGCGACTGCCATGGGCGAAAACGCGCTCTATATCGGCGTGATCGCCATCGTCCTCGGCGTCGTTTCCCTCTTGATGCTTGCGACCACCGTTGCGCAGGACAACTTCAACCTCCGCTGCGGCAAGCTGTGCGATGAAAAGAGATACGAGGAGGAGCGCGCCCTCATCGAAGGCAGGATGAAGAGCCCGTTCTTCTTCCTCATCCGCATGGTCGCCCTCACCCGCTACATCCGCGTGAGCGTCGCCCTCGACGACCTTCCCACCGCCAAGCGGTATATCGACAGTCTCCGCCACGGCGGCGGCGCGGGTTGGAAGTACAAGACGGCGTTCTTCTACATTCTCATCAAGCTCGACGAGGGGGACGTGCAGACGGCGCGCACGGAGTACGAGGAGTTCCGCACGCAGTGCCAAAGCGCGGAGATCTACCGCGAGGAGATCGAGATCCTCACCGCCGTGTTCCATCGCCTGCTCAAGACGAACAACACCGAACCGCTGCCAAAGGCGGCGGTCGAATCGCCCTTCCCCGTCCTCGGGAGAGTGCTCGGGCGCATCTACGAGGAGCGTGTGAAGGAGAGCGGGGAGACGTGGAATTGAAGTTTCCCGAGGAATTTTTCGCCCAAAGGGAGCGGGCAAAGGCGGGGCGCGACCCCGCCTGCACGGACGAAACGCTCGCCTTCCTCTTAAACGAGGCGGAAAAAATCGGCGCAAAAACTTGTCTTGAGATCGGCGCGGCGGAGGGGCTCACCTCGGTCGCGCTTTGCCTTGCGGGCAGGAAGGTCGTCTGCATCGAGAAGGACCCTTTGCGCGCAAGGGCGGCGCGGGAGAATTTCTCGCGCTTTCGGGTGGAGGAGAGCGTCACCCTCCACGAGGGGGACGCGGGGGAAATTCTGCCGCTGATGGAGGGGCAGTTCGACCTCATCTTTCTCGACGGTCCCAAGGCGCAATACAAAACCTACCTGCCCGAATGCAAGCGGCTCTTGCGGCGGGGCGGGGCGCTCCTTTCGGACGACGTGCTGCTCTTCGGCTGGGTGCGGGGGGAGCCGCCAAAAAAGCGGAGGATGCTTGCCGTGCACCTTCGGGAGTACCTTTCCATGCTCGAAAACGACCCCGACTTCGAGACGGAAATTTTGGAGATCGGCGAAGGGCTCGCCCTCTCCGTGCGGAAATAGCCCATTCGAGGAATACGATGGCAGAGCTACTTGCCCCTGCGGGGAATCTTGCAAAACTGAAGCTGGCGTTCTACTTCGGCGCGGACGCCGTTTACCTTGGCGGGAAGAGCTTCTCGCTCCGCAGCTATGCCGAGAATTTCACCGAGGAGGAGCTGAAAGAGGGCGTCTCCTTCGCCCACGCGCGCGGGAAAAAGGTGTACGTTGCCGCCAACATTTTTGCGAGAAATGCCGACCTTCCCGCCCTCAAAGAGCAGCTTTCCGTGTGGAAAACGCTCGGCGCAGACGGCGTGCTCGTCTCCGACCTCGGGGTTTTCGATTTGGCGCTTGCAAGCGGGCTGCCCGTGCACATTTCCACGCAGGCGAACACCTGCAATCTCGCCGCCGTGCGCATGTGGAAACGGCTGGGCGCAAGGCGGGTCGTGCTCGCGCGGGAGCTCTCCGTGGGGGAGATCTCCCGCATTCACGAGGAAGTGCCGGACATCGAGCTCGAGGCGTTCGTGCACGGCGCCATGTGCATTTCGTACAGCGGCAGGTGCTACCTCTCCGACTACATGGACGGCCGCCCCGCCAACCGCGGCGCGTGCGTGCAGGCGTGCAGAAGGAGCTACCGCGTACAGGCGGAGGAGGGCGGCGGGTTTTACGACGTCGAAGCGGACGGGAGGGGCACATACCTTCTCAACAGCAAAGACCTCAACATGAGCGCCCATTTGGGAGAGCTCGCGGCGGCGGGCGTGTGCTCGTTCAAGATCGAGGGCCGCATGAAGGGGGAGTTTTACCTCGCCACCGTGGTCAACGCCTACCGCAGGATCTTGGACATGGGGTACTCGGAAGCGCTCGGAAACGAGCTTCTCTCCCCCGCACACAGGGAGTACACCACCGCCTACGCCTTCGGAAGGGAGAACATGCAGTCGCAGGCGAGCTCCCAAACGGAGGGCACATACGATTTCGTCGCCATCGTCTTGGACATGGTGGGGGAAAATGCGGTCGTCGAGATGCGCACCCGCTTCTTCGAGGGGGACGAGCTCGAGGTGCTCTCTCCCTCCGCGAGCTTCGGCAAACGCTTCTCCGTGCAGGGCATGCGCGACGCCCTCGGGCAGCCCTGCTCGGACGCCAAGCTCGTGCAGGGCGTCTACACCTTCCCCTGCCCCTATCCCCTGCAGAAGGGGGATATCCTCCGCCGAAAAAAGGCGGGCGCATAGGGAGGAGGCGGTCTCCCAAAAGGGAATGGGGGAAGAAGGCGGCGCATACAATGAGGTATGCGGCATAGGAAATTGGGACTCGGCGGCTTTGTCGCCGTGCTTTTGCTCTTTGCGGGAATGCTCCTTGCGCTCATCTCCGTCGTCCTCCTCACGGGGCGCGCGCAGACGACGGTCTCCTTCGGCAAGACCTACTATTTTGTGGTCCGCGTCTGCGAGGATTCGACTGCCGCGGCCGTCGTGGGAGAGGTATACAGCGGGGGCGGCGCGGGGCTTCGCACGGAGGATGGGGTCGTCGTCGCGTGCTACTACCTGCGTTCGGACGCCGAGCGCGTTTCCGCTTCCATGGAGGAGAGGGGGATCTCCACCCGCCTTCTCGAAAAGAGGACGGAGGACGTCGTTCTCACCGGCGACGAGGCGGAAATGGCTGCCCGCGTGCAGGCGAATGCCGAACTTGCCGACGTGTGCGCCAAGATGCTGTTCGACGCCGCCAACGGATTGGAGCGGGGGAGCCTCTCGCAGGAGGGGGCGCGGGCGATGACGAAGGGCGCGGCAAACGCCCTGCACGGGCTTCGCCTCGGAAACGCGGAGGCGTTTTTTGCCGATTGGGACAGGGCGCTCGAGGGCTTCGAGCGGGAGTGCGAAGTGCTCTCCTCGGGCATTCTATTTGCGAAGGACCTCCGCCGCCTGCAAGCCGACATCCTCTCCCACCTCGTCAACTTCTCCTCGTATTTGTAAAGACGGCGAATTTTTTCGCACCGTGATAGGAGCGTTGGCAAAAGCGACGGGGGCCGCGTCGGCCCCTGCCCCGCCCCTCAAGTATAAGGGGTCGGGCTCCTTTTTTTATCCCCCTCCCCTTTGAGGTGGGTACCGCAATCGAATCCCCCTCCCCTTTGAGGTGGGCACCGCAATCGAATCCCCCTCCCCGAAACCGGGGAGGGGGACGCAGGGGGAGGGGCTTCCAATTGTCATGCCGACCGTAGTGGAGGCATCTCTACTTTATTCCGAGATTTCTCGACTTCGCTTACGCTCCGCTCGAAATGACAGGCTTCTCCCCCTCAAACGGGTGCCGAGAAAGTACCTTCGAAAAAAATTAAATTTGACCGCAAAAACGCTTGCTTTTTGACGGGCTTTCCCCTATAATAAAAAACGGTCGAGGAAATGCTACTGTGGCTCAGTCGGTAGAGCGGCTGATTCGTAATCAGCAGGTCGCCGGTTCAAGTCCGGCCAGTAGCTCCAAAAAATGAGGATGGGCTTTTGCCCATTCTCATTTTTCGAAATGGCTTGTACGGCTTGAGCCATGAGACCTGCTGATTAAAATAAGGGGGCCCCCGAAAAATGATGGAAGGGGCGAATTGTTGAAAAAAACTGCAGGCAATCATTTTTTGGGGAAGGCAAAAGGTCGCCGGTTCAAGTCCGGCCAGTAGCTCCAAAAAATGAGGATGGGCTTTTGCCCATCCTCATTTTTCGAAATGGCTTGTACGGCTTGAGCCATGAGACCTGCTGATTAAAATAAGGGGGCCTCCGAAAAATGATGGAAGGGGCGAATTGTTGAAAAAAACTGCAGGCAATCATTTTTTGGGGAAGGCAAAAGGTCGCCGGTTCAAGTCCGGCCAGTAGCTCCAAAAAATGAGGATGGGCTTTTGCCCATTCTCATTTTTCGAAATAGCTTGTACGGCTTGAGCCATGAGACCTGCTGATCTCATTTTTCGAAATAGCATGTAGAAATCGGAGGGTGAATATGCAAACATTACAACTTACGGCGGAGTGGGATAAGGTGTTCCCGAAGAGCGGGAAGGTGGAGCACGAAAAGGCGACGTTCCACAATCGCTACGGCATCACGCTCGCGTGCGACGTGTACAAACCCAAGAAGGCGGAGGGGAAACTTCCCGCCGTCGCCGTGTGCGGTCCGTTCGGCGCGGTGAAGGAGCAATCCTCGGGCCTCTACGCGCAGACGATGGCGGAGCGCGGGTTTCTTGCCATCGCCTTCGATCCCTCCTTCACGGGGGAGAGCGGCGGCGAGCCCCGCTATGTTGCTTCGCCCGATATCAACACGGAGGACTTCTCCGCGGCGGTAGACTATCTCTCCTGTCGTGAGGATGTCGACCCCGAGAAGATCGGCATCATCGGCATTTGCGGTTGGGGCGGAATGGCGATCAATGCCGCGGCGATGGACACGCGTATAAAGGCGACCGTCGCCTCCACCATGTACGATATGACGAGGGTGAACGCCAAGGGCTATTTCGACGCCGCCGACAGCGAAGAGGCGCGCTTCGAAACGAAAAAAGCCCTCAACGAACAGCGCATTCTCGACTACAAGAGCGGCAGCTACGAGCTCGCAGGGGGCGTTGACGACCCGCTTCCCGCGGACGCGCCCTTCTTCGCGAAGGATTATTTCGATTATTACAAGACCAAGCGGGGGTATCACGTCCGCTCCCTCAACAGCAACGGCGGGTGGAACAAGACTTCCTCGCTCTCCTTTATCAATATGCCCATTTTGGCATACAGCAACGAGATACGGAGCGCGGTTCTTCTCATTCATGGAGAAAAGGCGCACTCCTGCTATTTCTCGAAGGACGCCTACGCCGCGATGACAAAGGACAGCAAGTATGCGGGCAATAAGGAACTTCTCATACTCCCGAACGCCGTCCACACCGACCTCTACGACAGGACGGACATCATCCCCTTCGACAAGATCGAGCAATTCTTCCGCAAGAATTTTCCCTCCGCGTGAGGGGGAGGTGAGCCCATGTTGGAAGCGCCTGCAGTGTATGCCGAAGAGCTCGTAAAGGGAAAATCGCCCGAAGAGGCGACCGCCGCGCTCGAAAAACTGCGCCGCGAGATGGCGGAGTATAAGGAAAAAGCCGAGGCGGAGGACTTTCGCGACGACAAACAGCCCTCCCGCCACACCGTGCTTTGGTGGTACAGGGAGTGCATCTGCGAGGTGCGCAGCCGTTTGGAGCGCGCGGGCATCCCCTGCCCGTACACCGAGGAGGAGAAGCGCGCGGCGGCATTTGAGGAGCGCCTTCGGACGCTTACGGGCTTTTCCTTCACCTACGACGGAGGCCTTCCCGCCCACTACGCCCTCACGGCGCACTTCGAGGGGGAGGCGGTGCAGGTCGAAAAGGTGGGCTTTCCCTTTGACGCGCCCGCCGCTTCCTTCCGCTCCGCGCTCGAACGGAGGGACGTTCTCGACCTTCTTCAAGACGCCCATATCGGCGAATGGAAGAGGGAATACCGCCGCGGCGGCGAGGGAAAATGGCAGCTCACGCTGCGCTATGCGGACGGGCAGACCGACGTGTATGTGGGCGAAAACGCCTATCCGTTCGGCTTCGAGGAGCTCCGCAACGTCCTTCTCGCCCTCTGTGCTCCCCGCGAAGGACGCGAATAGGAATGTTAAAATTCAAGTCCCGCGGGACCCCCTGCGGGCTTTTTTCATTTCGGAAGAAACCCACCGCTTGCGCGCGGCGGGAAGATGTGCTACAATAGAGGAAATCGGAAAGGAGAGAGAGGAATGGAACGAAAGACGGTGGAAGTGGTGGCGGCGCTCATTTGGGAGGGGGAGAAATTTCTCATCTGCAGACGCCCCAAGGAGAAGGCGAGGGGGCTGCTGTGGGAATTCGTCGGCGGGAAGGTCGAGGCGGGGGAGACCAAACCGCAGGCGCTCGCGCGCGAATGCAGGGAGGAGCTCGGCATCGACGTGGCCGTCGGGGATGTGTTTGCCGAAGTCACGCACACCTACCCCGACCTCACCGTGCACCTCACTCTCTTCTCCTCCGTCATCGAGCGCGGCGTCCCGCAGCTGTTGGAGCACGCCGACATGCGCTGGATCTTTCCTTCCGAGATCCCCCTCTACGAATTCTGCCCCGCCGACAAAACGATTTTGGAAAAACTCCGATCGCTTTGATTTAGCATGCGGGGGTATGACGATCGGAAGCGACCTCCCCCTGCGTCCCCCTCCTTGCGAAGGAGGGGGATTTCATCTGTGCTTCTCCTTAAATCCGTCTGACCTTCTCCTTAAAATGGGAGGAATTTTGCAGCATGCGGGAGTGAAAAATTCACATAATTTCACATTTATTGTGAATTGCTATCCATTGACAAAGGCGGGGAAGTGTGTTACAATACACTCGGTGGATGGTCGGGCTCCAAGCGTCTTTTCGTTTGCGAAAAAAGGCTCGGCCAAAACTCACCGAAAAGCGATCCCCAAAACCGACAACAAAGTCGGCCGCAAAACAAATACAAAAATTCAAAAAAAATTTAGAGAGGGAACGTATGGACATTCGAGAGATCTTGGGCAAGTGCGATCACACGCTTCTTTCCGTCACGGCGACGTGGGAGGACATCAAAGCCATCATCGACGACGGCATCAAGTACAAGACGGCGTCGGTGTGCATTCCGCCCTGCTATGTGAAGCAGGCGAAGGAGTATGCGGGGGGGAAGGTCGCCATCTGCACGGTCATCGGCTTCCCCAACGGGTACAACACCCCGATGTCCAAATACACCGAGGCGGCGGAAGCCGTTCAGTTCGGGGCGGACGAAGTGGATATGGTCATCAACATCGGCGAGATGAAGGCGCGCCATTACGAAGCCGTCCGCGACGAGATCCATCTCGTGAAGAGCTGCTGCGGGGATAAAATTTTGAAGGTCATCGTCGAGACCTGCCTCCTCAACGAGCTCGAACTGCGCATGGCACCTCACCTTGTCGCCCTTGCGGGGGCGGACTTCATCAAGACCTCGACGGGCTTTTCCAAGGCGGGCGCGACCTTCCGCGACGTGGAGATCTTCAAGGAAGAGATCGTCAAGAATAACCTGAACATCAAGATCAAGGCGGCGGGGGGGATTTCCTCCATTGCCGACGCGGAGAAATTCATCTCCCTCGGGGCAGACCGCTTGGGCACCTCCCGCATCGTAAAAATCGTCAAGGAGGAGGGGCTTCTATAATGGAAAAGCATCCGAACATCCCCACGCCTCACATCAACGCGAAGTACGGCGATTTCGCCCCGACGGTGCTCATGCCCGGGGACCCGCTGCGCTCCAAATTCATCGCGGAGCACTTCCTCGAAAACCCCGTGCTCGTCAACAATGTGCGCGGCGTGAACGGCTTCACGGGGACCTATAAGGGAAAGAAAGTCTCGGTGATGGCTTCGGGAATGGGGCAGCCCGCCATCGGCATTTACTCGTATGAGCTCTTCAACTTCTACGGCGTGGAAAACATCATCCGCGTGGGCTCGTGCGGGAGCTTCGATAAAGATCTGCACGTGCGCGACATCATCTTGGCGCAGGGCGCGTGCACGAACGGCAACTACGCAAAACAGTACAATTTGCCCGGCACGTTCGCGCCGATCGCGGACTTCGGGCTCCTGAAGCGCGCGGCGGAGCTGTGCGAGCAGGCGGGGGTGCACTACAAAGTGGGCAACATTTTCTCCTCCGACATGTTCTACGACGACGCGGCGAGCGGCATGCAGTGGGCGAAGATGGGGGTGCTCGGCGTGGAGATGGAATCCGCGGCCCTCTATTGCAATGCGGCGCGCGCGGGGAAGAAGGCGCTGTGCATCTGCACGGTGAGCGACAGCTTCCTGCACCCCGAGGAAAACACCACCGCCGAGGAGCGGGAGACCTCCTTCACGGCGATGATGAAGATCGCACTCGAATTGGCATAGAAGGGATGCAGAGAGGGCTTGTCCCCTCATTCCGAGCCCCGAAGGGGCGAGTGAATCTTACAAACCCTTGTGGGCCTATAAGATACACTCGCTTCGCTACTTCGCGCAGAACCGTTTCGAACTTCGTTTAGCGTTTTCTTTGCGCTCGTGCGCCGCTACGCGTCGGGCGGTATGAGGAAAGAGGCCCCCCCGCTTGCGCCCAAAAGGAAATATATGGCAAAGAGATTTTTTTTGATCGTACTCGATAGTTTCGGCGTGGGGGAGCTTCCCGACGCCTACAAGTGGCACGACGAGGGCAGCGATACCCTCGGCGCAATTCGTGGCCACCCCAACTTTTGTTGCCCCAACCTGAGAGCGCTTGGGCTCTTCAACATCGAGGGCGTGGGCGGCGGCGTGCCTTCTCCCAAGGCGAGCTTTGCGAAAATGGCGGAGCGTTCGGCGGGCAAGGACACCACCATCGGGCACTGGGAGATCGCGGGCATCATCTCGAACGACCCGCTTCCCACCTACCCCGAGGGCTTCCCGAAGGAGGTCATCGAGGAATTCGAGAGAAAAACGGGGCGGAAGGTCATCTGCAACAAGCCCTATTCGGGCACCGAGGTCATCAAGGACTTCGGGGAGGAGCATAGAAAGACGGGCGCGCTCATCGTGTATACCTCGGCGGACAGCGTGTTCCAGATCGCCGCGCATGAGGACGTCGTGCCCGTAAAGGAGCTCTATAGGTACTGCGAGATCGCCCGCGAGATACTCAAGGGCAAACACGGCGTGGGGCGGGTCATCGCCCGCCCGTTCAACGGGGAATATCCCTTCGCCCGCACGGCGAACAGGCACGATTTCTCCCTCGTCCCGCCGGCGGACAGCATGCTGAACCTTCTTCAAAAGGCGGGCTATGCCACCATTTCGGTGGGGAAAATTTACGATATTTTTGCGGGAAGCGGGCTCTCGGAGAGCAACCGCACCGTCTCCAATGCGAACGGCATGGAGGTCACGCTCCAAATGCAAAAGCGGGACTTCGAAGGGCTGTGCTTTGTCAACCTCGTCGACTTCGACATGAAGTACGGCCACCGCAACGACGTGGCGGGGTATGCCGCCGCGGCGACCGAATTCGATAAATTCTTAACGGAATTTCTTCCCGGTATGAGGGAGGAGGACGTCCTCCTCATCACCGCCGACCACGGCTGCGACCCCTCGACGCCTTCGACCGACCACTCCCGCGAATACACGCCCATGCTCATTTTCGGCGCGGGCGTGAAGGAGGGGGTGGACCTCGGCGTGCGGAAGAGCTTTTCGGATATTTCGGCGACGGCGCTCGAGTACTTCGGCGTAGACAAAGAACACACGAGCGGCGAGAGCTTTTGGGGGAGCGTGAAGAAATGACCGAACGCGAGCTGATGGCGCTTGCCGAAACGGCGCGCAAACATTCCTATTCGCCCTATTCCCACTTTTGCGTGGGGGCGGCTCTGCTCACCAAGGGCGGGAAGGTGTACCTCGGGTGCAATCTTGAGAACGCCTCCTATACTCCCACCGTGTGCGCCGAGCGCGTGGCGTTTTTCAAGGCGGTGAGCGAGGGGGAAATGGAATTCGCCATGCTCGCCATCGTCGGCGGGAAGGAGGGGGAAGTTTCGCCCTTCTGCGCGCCCTGCGGGGTGTGCAGGCAGGTCATTGCGGAATTTTGTCCGAAGGATTTTCCCATTCTCCTCGGCACGAAGGAGCATTTTCAAACCTTCACGCTCGAACAGCTGCTGCCCTTTTCCTTCACGAAAGAGGACTTATAACCGCGTATGAAAAGATTATTGATAAACATCTCCACCCTCCTTTTTACCGCGCTCTTTGCGGGCGCGGCGCTTGCGGGCTGCGAATTGGGCGGCGGAACGACCGAACCGCCCAAGGGCTCGAACGGCTCGGACTCGGTCAAGTCCGAGCACACCGACGCCGACGGAGACGGGCTGTGCGACGACTGCGGCATCAAAGTGAACGTCGCCCTCACCTTCCTCGCCGTCAACGATCTGCACGGCAAATTCATGGACACGGACTCTCAGCCCGGGCTCGATGAATTTACGACGTACATCAAGAATTTATATGCGGACACTACCCGCGAGGAAATTCTGCTCTCCTCGGGCGACATGTGGCAGGGGACGGCGGAGTCCTCCTCCACCCGCGGCGCGCTCATGACGGAGTGGATGAACGAGGCGGGATTCGTCTCCATGACGCTCGGCAACCACGAATTCGATTGGGGGCCCTCGACGCTGCTTCCCAACAGCGAGCTCGCCGATTTCCCCATCCTCGGCATCAACGTGACCTATCAGGGCAAGATGCCCGACTATTGCAAGCCGTCCGTCGTCGTCGAACGGGCGGGGGCGAAGATCGGCATCATCGGCGCCATCGGCAATTGCCTCTCTTCCATCTCGGGGGAATTCCAGAGCGGGCTCTCCTTCACGACGGGAAGCGCCCTCACGGCGCTCGTCAAGAGCGAAGCCGACCGCCTTCGCAACGAAGAGGGATGCGACTTCATCGTCTATTCCATTCACGACGGCGGGGACGGCTTTAACAGCTCGGGCGTCAATTCGGTGAAAAACAGCGACATGTCGTGGTACGATTCCTCGCTCTCCAACGGCTATGTCGACCTCGTGTTCGAGGCGCACACCCACCAAAGATACATTTTGCGGGACGAATACGGCGTCTACCACCTGCAGGCGGGCGGCGAAAACAAGTATGTGAGCAGCGTAAACGTGACCTTGGATCTTACGACGGGGAGCGCCCTTGTGACCCCGAGCATCCTCCCGGCGTCCAAATATGCCGCCTCCAACCTTGCGGACGACCCCTCCGTGCAGAGGATCTTCGAGAAATACTTCGAGGGGAACGACCCCTACGCCACCATCGGCTACAACGCCTCGAGCCGCAATTCGACGACCATCGTCAACCAAGTGGCACGCCTGTATTACGACAAGGGCGTCGACGAGTGGGGGGAACAGTACACCATTTCGGCGGGCGGCGGCTTCCTCAACGCGCGCAGCCCGTATAAGATCTCGGCGGGGAACGTCTCCTATGCGGACATCTTCTCCGTGCTCCCCTTCGACAACAGCATCGTGCTCGGAAAGATGAGGGGGACGGACTTTGCGAAATTCCTCGACCGGCAGAACGCCACCTCCAACCCTTACCATATCTATACCACCGTCAAATCGGCGGAAGTGGACTCCTCGAAGGAGTACTACGTCATCGTGGATACCTACACTTCGACGTACCGCTACAACAACATCACCGAAGTTGCGCGCATCGAAAACGTGTATGCAAGAGACCTGCTTGCCGACTACATCAAGGCGGGCAACTGGACGAGATAAGGAGGCGCGGCCATGCGCATGTACGACATCATCAAAAAGAAGCGGGACGGGGGAGAGCTCTCGGACGAAGAGATTGCCTTCTTCATCCGCGGCGTGACGGACGGGAGCATTCCCGACTATCAGATCTCGGCGTTTTGCATGGCGGTGTACTTCCGCGGCATGACGGTGCGGGAGACCTCCGCGCTCACCCTCGCCGTGCGCGATTCGGGGGAGCGGCTGAATTGCTCTTCCATCCACGGCATCCGCGCAGACAAGCACCCGACGGGCGGCGT
>CANRHI010000050.1 GCA_947630365.1 uncultured Clostridia bacterium | reverse complement strand
TCCCGCGTCATTCTGCCCCGCCCGAGCTTCTATTGTATTCCAAGGGCGGCACGAGCGCGTAGCGCGAAGTAGCGTAGTGAAGAATCCCGAGGATGAAAATTCGGACTTCGTACTTCGGGATGTTTCGGTCGCTTACGCTCCCTCAACATGACGCGGTGGCTCGGGTGCCTCGCCCCACACTACAATCAAAATCCCCTTCCTTTTTAAGGAGGGGGACACAGGGGGAGGGTGCAGGGGCAAAAAGGTCAGACTTTCGCTACTTTGAAGAGGACGGGGGAGAGCCCGGCGGCGAGGGCGATGAGGAACCACTTCAAGAGCGAAAACCCTTCGCCCTTGGGGAAGAGGAGGGTAAGCGCAAAGACGGCGCCCGTCAACGCGAGCCCGAGCGGAATGCGCCACAATTTTTTGGGGAATGCCGCGTCTTTGCAGCCGGCCATGTGGCAGATGGGCAAAAACAGCGCGGCGGCGGAGAGGAGCCCCGCGGCTTGCTCGTAGTCCTTATGTTCCAAAAACGGGAGGGACAGAAGGACGGCGACGGCGATCGCGCACAATATATAATATCTTGCGCCGTAGAAGCGCTTGTAGACGAGCTGCATAAGGAGCGAAATGCCCACGCCGAGGGCAAGCCCCGCGAGCAGGTCGGTGGGGTAGTGCACGCCGAAGTACATTCTCGAGCACATGACGAGGAGCACGAACACGGCGGAGACCGCATACACCCACGCCCTTTTCGCGCGGAGGGAGACGGAGGTCAAAAAGTTGGAAGTCATCTGCGCGTGTCCGCTGGGGAAGGACATATTCGCGCCGAGTGATTCCGTCGTTGTGGAGAGAAGCGGCCCCTCCACTTCGAGCAGGGAGACTTTCCCCGCGATATACGGGCGGGGGCGGGAGACGGTGAGCTTGAGGGCGACGTTGGCGGGAATGGAGACGAGGGCGGCGGCGATGACCTGCTCCCCCGTGCGGCGGTCGGAAAGCCAATACGTCAGAAGAATAAACGCCGCGACGACGGCGGTCTCGCCGAATGCGGAGAAGAACCCGAACACGACGGTGAGGGGCGCGCAGCGAATGGACTCGAAAAACCGTAAAATAGCCTGTTCCATAAAAGAATTATACCATAAATTTCCCAAAAAAGCACGCGAAAAGGTATCATTTTTGCGGAGATTATGCTATAATTGGGAGGAACGCGGAGGAAGCACATGGCAGAGGCTACCAATTTCATCGAGCAGATCATCGACGAGGACCTTGCGGCGGGCAGGGTGACCTCCATTCAAACGAGATTCCCGCCCGAGCCCAACGGCTATTTGCATATCGGGCACGCGAAGAGCATGTTCGTCAATTTCGGCACGGCGGAAAAGTACGGGGGCAAGTGCAATCTCTTTTTCGACGACACCAACCCCTCCAAAGAAAAGACGGAATATGTCGACGCCATCCGCCGCGACATCCTTTGGCTGGGCTACAAATGGGAGAAGGAGGTGTATGCCTCCGACTTCTTCGACGTCATCTATGAGTATGCGGAAAAGCTCATCCTGGATGGGAAGGCGTTCGTGTGCGACCTCTCCCCCGAGGAGATCAAGGCGACCCGCGGAACGCTCACCGAGCCCGGGCAGGAGAGCCCGTACCGAAACCGCACGCCCGAGGAGAGCTTAAAGCTCTTCCGCGAGATGAAGGCCGGCAAATACGCGGACGGCGAGAAGTGCCTCCGCGCCAAGATCGACATGGCGTCGCCCAACATCAACTTGCGCGACCCCGTCATCTACCGCATTTTGCATGCGGCGCACCACCGCACGGGGGAGAAGTGGTGCATCTACCCGATGTACGACTACGCGCACCCCATCTGCGACTATTTGCAGAGCGTGACGCATTCGCTCTGCACCTTGGAATTCGAGGACCATCGCCCGCTCTACGACTGGGTGGGCATCACGCTCGGGTTTTCCCCCAAGCCGCGGCAGATCGAATTCGCCCGCCTCAACATGACCAATCTCGTCATGAGCAAGCGGTACCTCAAAAAGCTCGTCGAGGAGGGCACCGTGCACGGGTGGGACGATCCGCGCATGCCCACGCTCGCGGGGCTGCGCGCCCGCGGCATTCCCGCCGAAGCCATCAAAGATTTTTGCGAACGGGCGGGCGTCACCAAGGCGCAGTCCGAGTGCGAGATCGGCTATTTCGAGGCCGTCGTGCGCGACTATCTCAACGCCCACGCGCCCCGCGCCATGGCGGTCGCCGATCCCCTCAAGCTCACCATCCTCAACTACACGGGGGAGGAAGAGGTCGACTTCGACGTCAACCCGATGCAGGAGGGCGCGGGCACCCGCAAGGTGACCTTCGGGCGGACCGTCTACATCGAGCGGTCGGACTTCTCTCTCGACCCGCCGCCCAAGTACCACCGCCTGCGGCTCGGCGGGTATGTCCGCCTCAAAAACGCCTACATCGTCCGCGCCGAGGAGGCGATACAGGACGAAAACGGGAACGTGACCGAGGTCCTCTGCACCTTCCTTCCCGACAGCCGTTCGGGCCACGATACGAGCGGGGTGAAGGTGAAGGGCGTGGTGCACTGGGTGAACGCGGAGACCTGCGTCGACGCCGAGCTTCGCCGCTACGACCACCTCCTTCGCGACGCCGACTATGCGGGGCAGGACTTCTCCGAACGCATGAACGAGGACAGCGAGCACATCTTCTCCGCCAAGGCGGAGCCGTACCTGAAGGGACACGACGGGAGCTACCAGCTCATGCGCACGGGGTACTTCCGCTCCTTCGAGGAAAACGGCAAGCTCATCCTCTCGGAGATCGTCTCGCTCAAGGATAACTTCAACAAATAACTTTGTCCCACGGACTACGGAGGGCCCCATGCTCGGGAATTTATTGATCGATACACAGCTGCTCATCATAATCATTGCGGCAAGCGTCGGAGGCGTCATCCTCATTCTTTCCATCGTTCTCGGCGCCGTCCGCGGCTTTTCTCGCATGACGTGGATCGGGTGGGAAATGCTTCCGCTCTTCGGGCTGCTCTTCGTCTTTGCGCTCATCCCCATGCCTCAAAACCCCTACGCCGCCTTCTTCATCGAGCTTGCCGGCCTCACGCTCATCGTGGCGCTCATCCTCGGGCTGGATGTGTGGATCCGCCACCTCGTGCTCTCGCGGCCGCTCCGCGCGGGCAAGGGATTGAAGGCGTTGGACCGCATCTTCGGGGTGCTCACCGTCTTTGTGACGCTCGCCATGTTCGCGCTCGTCGTCGGCGGCTTCGTGCTCGCGTTTGTAGACGCCATCATGGGCGAGCCCGTGCTCAACATCGGGCTTTGGACGGATTTCCTTTCCAAGTACGCCGTCGATCTCTTCCTCGGCGCCGTGCTGTACCTCTCCCTTCGCGCGGGGTACCGCCTCGGGCTGCTCAAGACCATCTACTACCTCCTTGCGATGGCGCTCACCGTCCTCGCCTTCATTCTCGCCTGCAAGACGGCGCTCAACTGGAGCTTCATCGTCATGCTGTCCGAGAAGATCGCCGCGGGCTTTAGCTTTGCGAAGGAATTCAATTCCTTCCTCGGGTTTGCCATCATGTCCTTCGTCGTCTTTGTGGTGTACTTCGCCGCGGTGATGGGGCTCATGGTGCTCGTCAACTGGGGCATCCGTTCGGCGCGCAAGGTGGAAGCCGTGGGGATCGTAGACGGCGCGATCGCCGCCGTCATTGCCTTCGCCATCTTCACGGGCGTGTATCTCGCCATCGGGCTCGGCGTGCACAGCCTCGCGGGGGACGCGCTCTCCTCCCTCGTCTCGGATCTGCCCGAGGAGGCGCAGGAGTTTACCGCGGACATCGCCGTGACGGTGGGCGACATCATGCAGAGCATAGAGAACGCGTTTGTTTCCTCGCCCATCTCCAAGGTGCTCTACACCAACAACTTCATCGGGCTTCTCATAGGTTGACGGGGCAAGGGGTAGCGTATGCTCGATAAACGGACCAGCCTTTTGCTCGACAAGATCAACGAGAGCTGCAGCGATGGAAGTTACAAGGTATTGGAGACGGAAGAGCTCCTCTCCGCCTTCCCCCCCTCCTTCGGCGTGGACAAGGAGAGCATCGCGCAGATGATGCGCTACCTCTCCGAGCATAAATATATCGACATCAAGTATTCGGAGGACGGGCTGTATTGCCTCTCTCCCCTTCCCGAGGGGAGAATGTACTTCGAGAACGCCAAGGAGGCGAAGGGCAGCTCCTTCCGCCGCCGCCGCGACACCGTGCTCTTAACGGCGCTCGGCGCGTTCCTCGGGGCGTTCGTCGGCTCCATCCTCGTTTGGGTCATGATCACATATCTGTTTTAGGAGACTCTATGATCAGCGATAAGCTCAACAAGCAAGAAGTGGCAGTCATGAAGGCGGTGCTCACCCTCTCGGACGGGAAGCAGAGCTTTCTCATTTCCCCGTATGATCTGCTCGCCATCCTCCCCGCCAAGCTCAAATTGGACGAGGAGAAGTTGGAAAAAATCTTGAAAGATCTCGAAATGGACGGCTATTTCGAGCTCACCGCCTCCGACCGCAAGGGGGAGAAGGTATACGTCGTCGCACTGCAGGGCGCGGGGCTCAACTACAAGCGCGCCGATAAGCAGCGCACCCGCGGCGTGTACTTCAAGTGGGGCGTGGCGGCGGTCGGCGCCGTCATTGCCGCCCTCGTCGGCGTGCTCATAAAAGCGCTCGTGGGGTGACGAAAATCCGTTGACAAGATCGCGCGTCTGCGCTATAATTGACGCAAACGTATGTTTGCGTCTTTTTCTATCGAAGGGGAAGTATGGAGCACCACGATTTCAAACTGCATTCTTCGTTTGCGCCGACGGGGGACCAGCCCGAGGCGATACGGCAGCTCACGGAAGGGGTGAAGGACGGCATCCGCACGCAGGTCCTTCTCGGCGTCACGGGGAGCGGAAAGACGTTCACGATGGCGAACGTCATTCAAAATGTGGGCAGACCCACCCTCGTCATCGCGCACAACAAGACGCTCGCGGCGCAGCTGTGCAACGAATTCCGCGCCTTCTTTCCCGAAAACCGCGTCGAATACTTCGTCTCCTACTACGACTACTACCAGCCCGAGAGCTACATTCCCTCGACGGATACCTACATCGAGAAGGACCTCTCGATGAACGACGAGATCGACAAGCTCCGCAACGCCGCGACATGCTCGTTGGGGGAGCGGGACGACGTGATCGTGGTGAGCTCGGTCTCCTGCATCTACGGCTTGGGCGCGCCCGAGGAATTTTTCCGCCTCGGCATCTCCCTTCGCCCCGGGCAGCAGATGGAGAGGGGGGAGCTTCTTTCCCGCCTCGTGGGCATCCAATACGCCCGCAACGACATGGACTTCAAGCGCTCCACCTTCCGCGTGCGCGGAGACGTGGTGGAGATCTTCCCCGCCTCCAATTCCGAAGTCGCCATCCGCGTGGAATTTTTCGGCGACGAGATCGACCGCATTTCGGAGGAGGACGTGACGACGGGGAAGATCGTCTCCGAGCTTTCCCACACCGTCATCTTCCCCGCCAGCCACTACGCGGTGGGGAGCGAGCGGCTCACCGTCGCGCTTGCCATGATCGAGGAGGACCTCGAGGGCGAAGTCAAGGCGTTCGAGCGGGAGGGAAAGCTGCTCGAGGCGCAGCGGCTTCGCCAGAGGACGGAGCACGACATCGAGATGATACGCGAGATCGGGTACTGTTCGGGCATCGAGAATTATTCCCGTTACTTCGACGGAAGGTCGCCCGGGCAGCCGTCCTTCACCCTCCTCGACTACTTCCCCGAAAATTTCCTCGTTTTTATCGACGAGAGCCACATGACCATTCCGCAGATCCGCGCCATGTACAACGGCGACTATGCGCGGAAGGTGAATCTCGTCGACTACGGCTTCCGCATGCGCTCGGCTTACGACAACCGCCCTCTCACCTTTGAGGAATTCGACGCGCGCGTGCCCCAGCTCATCTGCGTTTCGGCGACCCCCGCCCCCTACGAATTGGAACAGGCGGCGGGCAACGTTGCCGAACAGCTCATCCGTCCCACGGGGCTGTTGGACCCGCCCGTCACGGTCAAGCCCACCAAGGGGCAGATCGACGACCTTCTCTCCGAGGTCCGCACGGTGGTGAAGAGCGGGGGAAGGGTGCTCGTGACCACGCTCACCAAGCGCATGGCGGAAAACCTCACCGACTACATGAAGGAGGCGGGCGTCAAGGTCCGTTACATGCACTCGGATATCGACACGTTGGAGCGCATCGACATCGTGAACGGGCTCCGCGCGGGGGAATTCGACGTGCTCTGCGGCATCAACCTCCTTCGCGAGGGGTTGGACCTTCCCGAAGTCAAGCTCGTCGCCATCTTGGACGCGGACAAGGAGGGGTTCCTCCGCAGCGAGACCTCCCTCGTGCAGACGATAGGCAGGGCGGCGCGCAACGCCGAGGGGCGAGTCGTCATGTATGCCGACGAAATGACGGGCAGCATGCAGCGCGCCATCGGCGAGACGAACAGGAGAAGAGCCAAACAGCAGGCATACAACGAGGCGCACGGCATCGTGCCCAAGACCATCGTCAAGGAGATCGGCTCCACACTCGCCATCACGGGGAAGGCGAAGAAGGGCGCGGAGATCAAGGCTTCCGACATCCCCGCCGAGATCGAGAAGCTGAAGGCCCTCATGAAGGTCGCCGCCGCCGCCCTCGACTTCGAACAGGCCATCGAGATACGCGAGCAGATCGCCGAGCTCAAAAAACGCCTGCGCCATTGAGGGGTGGCTCGGTATGAGGGCAGGAAGTAGGACGAGTTGGCTCTACTCTTGCGGGGCTTGGTATGAGGGAGGTGAGACAAACCCGCTTGTCCCAACCCAACGGGCTTGTGCCCCGTCTCCTCATTCCGAACGGAGCCGTAGGCGGAGTGAGCGAATCTTCTTGCAGGTGCATTCTACGGGGAAGATGCACTCGCCCCTTACGGGGCTCGGTATGAGGGCAGGGGGTAGGACGAGTTGGCTCTACTCTTGCAGGGCTCGGTATGAGGAGGCCCTCCTTTCCCGCAGGTATGATATAAGCGCTACAACAGAACATCAAAAGAGGTTTCATTTGGAAAAGAATCGTGACTGCTTCGTCTACATGATGGCAAATTGGAACAATAGGGTCTTGTATGTGGGAATGACGCACGACCTCCCTCGCCGAATATACGAGCATAAGAATGGGACCTATGAAGGGTTTACAAAGAAATATCACTGCACGAAGTTGGTGTATTTCACGCGATTTCATCTGACGGTAGACGCCATTGCCTGTGAAAAACGGTTCAAGAAGCTATCCCGCGCCAAAAAAGAGAAATTGATTGCGGAACAAAATCCCTCATGGCGTGATTTATCCGAGGAATTCGGGAAATAGGCAAGAAGATACGCTCGCCCCTTGCGGGGCTCGGTATGAGGGCAGGGGGTAGGACGAGAGGCTCTACTCTTGCGGGGCTCAACATGACGCGGAAATCTTCGGGCGGGGGCAACCCCCTCCCTCGGGGATACAGGAATAGAAAAAGTAAGGAGTGACCCTATGAAGATCGCCATTGATTTGGACGACACGCTCTCCACGGTCGACCGCGTGACGCGGGCGCAGGGGTACATCGAGCGAAAGGGGCTGCCCTTCCGCCTCGTCGACCCCAACGCGCACGAGCTCACCGAGGTATTCAACTGGAACCTCGACGACATCTTGCAATTTGTCCGCGAAGGCGGGGTGACCATCTTCACCGAAGCGGAGGCGAAGAAGGGCGCGCGCGAAACCCTCACCGCCCTCAAAGAGCAGGGGCACACCATCGTCGTCCTCACGGCGCGCACCAAGGAGTGGTTCCAAGGGCCCGCGCTCGTCTCCCGCGACTGGCTGGAGAAGCGGCGCATTCCCTACGACGAGATCGTCGCCGAGGTCCCCTTCGGCGGGAAGGGGCAATATTGCGCCGAGAACGGCATCGGCATCCTCATCGACGACAATGTGGAAAGCTGCCTTTCCGCGCAGGAAAAGGGCGTGGCGGCGGTGCTCATGGTGGGGCCGCACAACATGGCGCGGGCGCGTGAAATTCACTACGGCGGCGCAAACTGGAAGCAGATCTACGCCATTCTCCGATCGTTATTGAACAGAGCATAAGGAAATGAAGGAAGAAATTTTTGTAAAGGGCGCGAGGGAGAACAACCTCAAAAACATCGACGTGCACATTCCGCGCGGGAGCCTCACCGTGTTCACGGGGCTCTCGGGGAGCGGGAAATCCACGCTCGCCTTCGACACCATCTTTGCCGAAGGGCAGCGGCGGTACATGGAGAGCCTCTCCTCCTACGCGCGGCAATTCCTCGGCATGATGGAAAAGCCGGACGTGGAGAGCATCGACGGGCTCTCTCCCGCCATCTCCATCGACCAAAAGACGACCTCGCACAACCCCCGCTCGACGGTGGGAACGGTCACCGAAATTTACGACTACCTGCGCCTGCTGTTTGCCCGCGCGGGCGTGCCCCATTGCCCGAAGTGCGGGAGGGAGATCCGCCGCCAGACGGTGGACGAGATCGCCGACCGCGTGATGGAGCTCCCGCAGGGCTCCAAGCTCCTCATCTGCGCGCCCGTCGTGCGGGGCAAGAAGGGGGAGTACAAAAAGGAGCTCACGGGCTTCCGCAAGAGCGGCTACGCGCGGGTGAAGATCGACGGCATCGTCTACGACCTGCAAGAGGAAATCTCCCTCGAGAAGAACATCAAGCACAACATCTCCGTCGTCATCGACCGCCTCATCGTGAAGGAGGGAGTATTGAAGCGGCTCACCGAGTCCGTGGAGACGGCGTTGAAGCTCGCCGACGGGCTCGTGACCGTCGACTGCGAGGGGGAGGAGACGCTCTATTCCTCACGCTACGCCTGCCCCGACTGCGGCATCTCCATCGAGGAGATCGAGCCGCGCCTCTTCTCCTTCAACACCCCGTGGGGCGCGTGCCCCGAGTGCACGGGGCTGGGCTTCCGTCAGGCGGTGGACGCCGACCTCATCTGCCCCGACCGCACAAAGACGCTGCGCGAGGGCGCCATCCGCATCAGCGGGTGGAATCTGGACAGTTCCACCGTCACGCAAATGTACCTCGGGGCGCTCTCCCGCCACTACGGATTTTCCCTCGACGTCCCCGTCAAGGACTTGCCCGAGGGCGTGTTCGACATGCTCATGTACGGCAACGGCGGGGAGAAGATCGACATGGAGTACGCGACAAAGACCTTCCATTCAACTTACAAGAGCGCGTGGGAGGGCTTCGTCACCAACTTGCAGCGAAGATACACGCAGACGAGCTCGGTGAGCGTGAAGTGGGATATCGAGCGCTACATGCGCACCTCGGATTGCCCCGCTTGTCACGGGAAACGCCTCAAAAAGGAGGCGCTCGCCGTCACCGTCGGGGGGAAGAACATCGCCGAAGTGTGCGAGCTCCCCGTGCGGACGCTGAAGGAATTCCTTTCGAATCTCACCCTCACGCCCACGCAGCATGCCATTGCCGACGTCATCTTGAAGGAGATCAAAAACCGCATCGACTTTCTCATCGGGGTGGGGCTGGACTATTTGACGCTCGCCCGCTCGGCGGCGACGCTCTCGGGCGGGGAGAGCCAGCGCATCCGCCTTGCGACGCAGATCGGCTCCGCGCTCTCGGGCGTCCTCTACATTTTGGACGAGCCGAGTATCGGGCTGCACCAGCGGGACAACGCGCGGCTTTTGCAGAGCCTCAAGGGGCTGCGGGATTTGGGGAACACCCTCATCGTCGTCGAGCACGACGAGGAGACCATGCGCGCCGCCGACTACATCGTGGATATCGGTCCCAAGGCGGGGGTGCACGGGGGCGAAGTCGTCGCCTGCGGGAGCGTGGAGGACATCATGCGCGAGCCGCGCTCCATCACGGGGGACTTCCTCGCGGGGCGGAGGGAGATCGCCGTCCCCAAGGAGAGGAAGAAGCCCGACGGAAGATATTTCCGCGTGGAGGACTGCCGCCAAAACAATTTGAAGGGCATCACGGCGGAGGTGCCCGCGGGGCTCATCACCGTCGTCACGGGGGTGAGCGGCTCGGGCAAGAGCTCGCTCGTCAACGAGATCGTCCTCCCCATTCTCGCCAACAACCTGAACGGCTCCCGTCTGCCCACGGGAAAGAGCGGAGACTTTTCGGGGCTCGAATACTTCGACAAGGTCATCGCCATCGACCAATCCCCCATCGGCAGAACGCCGCGCTCCAACCCCGCCACCTACACGGGCGTGTTCTCCGCCATCCGCGAGCTGTTCGCGGCGACGCAGGACGCGAAGGCGCTCGGCTTCAAGGCGGGAAGGTTTTCCTTCAACGTCGCGGGGGGGCGGTGCGAAAATTGCGAGGGCGACGGCATCATGAAGATCGAGATGCACTTTTTGCCCGACGTGTACGTCCCCTGCGAGGTGTGCGGGGGAAAGCGCTACAACCGCGAGACGCTCGAAGTCAAATACAAGGGCAAGACGATCGCCGACGTGTTGGATATGACGGTGGAGGAGGCGTGCGACTTCTTCAAAGCCATCCCCTCCATCTACAACAAGATGTCCACGTTGAACGAAGTGGGGCTCGGGTACATCAAGCTCGGGCAGAGCGCGACGACGCTCTCGGGCGGGGAGGCGCAGCGCGTGAAGCTCGCCACCGAACTTTCCAAGCGCTCCACGGGCAAGACCTTCTATATCTTGGACGAGCCCACCACGGGCCTGCACTCGTATGACGTGGAGAAGCTCGTGAACATCCTGTTCAAGCTCCGCGGCGGCGGGAACACCGTGCTCGTCATCGAACACAATTTAGACGTCATCAAGATCGCCGACCATATCATCGACCTCGGACCCGAGGGCGGGGACGGCGGCGGAGAGATCGTGGCGACGGGCTCCCCCGAGGACATCGCCGCCGTAGAAAAAAGCTATACGGGGCAGTTCCTCAAGGGGCTGCTCTTCGGGAGGAAGGACCATGCTGAATAAGACCATGCAACATTTGGGAGAAGAGCGCTCCGCCATCCGCGAGCTCTTCGAATACGGCAATGCGAGGAAGAAGGAGATCGGCGAGGACAAGGTATTCGACTTTTCCATCGGCAACCCCTCCGTGCCCGCTCCCGCCTGTGTGCGCGAGGAAATTGCCCGCCTCATCGCGGACATGCCCCCCGCGGTTTTGCACGGCTACACCTCCGCGCAGGGGGCGTATGAGGCGAGAAAGGCCGTTTCCGCCTACCTCGAGAGCAAATCGGGGGTACCCATGTCCGCCGATCTCGTGTACATGACGTGCGGCGCGTCGGCGTCCCTTGCCATCGCCCTGAACGCGCTCTTCGAGGAGGGGGATGAATTCGTCGTCCTTGCGCCCTTCTTCCCCGAGTACCGCGTGTTCGCCGAGCGGGCGGGGGGAAAGCTCGTCGTCTGCCCCACGGACGAGCGCTTCCATTTGGACCTTGCCGCCCTCGACGGGGCGATCAACACGCACACCAAGGCGGTCATTCTCAACTCCCCCAACAACCCCACGGGGGCGGTGTACACCGCGGAGGAGATCGAAGCGCTCTCCGCCCTTCTCCAAAGGAAGAGCGAGGAAAAGGGCGCGCCCGTGTTCCTCCTCTCGGACGAGCCGTACAGGGAGCTGTGCTACGGCGTGGAGCCGCCCTACCCCACCAAGTACTATCGGGATACCATCCTCTGCTACTCATTCTCCAAGTCGCTCTCTCTCGCCGGCGAGCGCATCGGCTTTTTGGCGCTGCCCAAGGCGCTTACGAAGGCGGAGGACGTGTTCGCCGCCATCTGCGGGGCGGGAAGGGCGCTCGGGTACGTCTGCGCGCCCGCTCTCTTCCAGCGCGTCTGCGCGGCGTGCATGGGGCAGTCGAGCGACATCGAGGCGTATAAGACCAACCGCGACATTCTGTATTCCGCCCTCACCTCCTACGGCTACGAGTGCGTTTCCCCCGACGGCGCCTTCTACCTCTTCGTGAAGGCGTTGGAAGAGGACGCCGTCACCTTCTGCGAGCGGGCAAAAAGGCACGAGCTGCTGCTCGTCCCCTCGAACAGCTTCGGCGTGGAGGGGTATGTGCGCATCTCCTACTGCGTGGACCGCGCCGTCATCGAGCGCAGCCTTCCCGCCTTCCGCGCCCTCATCGCGGAGTATAGGGGATAACGCCTTCCCAAAATTGAATAATAATTTTCCGCCTCCGCATATTGAAGATATACGGAGGTTTTGTTATGAAAGCAACGGGGATCGTGAGGCGCATCGACGAGCTGGGGCGCGTCGTCATTCCGAAGGAGATACGGCGCACATTGCGCATACGCGAGGGGGACCCCCTCGAACTGTTCACCGACCGCGATGAGCTCATGCTCAAAAAGTACTCGCCCATCGCCTCGGTGGAACGCTTTGCCGAGGGCACGGCGAAATCGCTCAACGAGCAGAGCGGCTATCTTGCCGCCATCTGCGATACGGATACCGTCCTCTCGGTGGCGGGAACGGGCAAGAGGGCGCTCCTCGGGAAGCGCGTTTCGGAGGGGCTCACTTCCATCTTGAATTCGCGCGCGAGCTACCTCGCCAACAAGGCGGAGGGAGGAGAGATCGTCCCCATCGCGGAGGACGGCGATTTTGCGGCGACGGCGGAAATTATCGTGCCCATCGTCGCGGAGGGGGATTGCCTCGGCGCGGTCATTCTCCTCTCGGGCGAGGAGGGCGCGACCATGGAGAGCTCCTCGGTAAAGCTCGCCCGCCTCACCGCGGACATCATCGCCAACCAGTTTGAATGAGGGGGGGAGGCCGAGCCCTACCCTTCGGGGAAGGGGAGGGTGGCTGCCCTCGGGCAGACGGGTGGGGATGGGAGTAAGGATGCGCGAATGGCAATCCCCACCACCCGCTACGCGGGAGCCGTCTCACGCGGGTAGAGTCCCGCGTTCGGTCAGCATTTGCCCGTGCATATGGGCAAATGCCAAGAAAATTTTGCGCCAAAGATTATCAACCTTTGGCAGAATGCAAAATTTTCCCTTTGCAAAAGGGTAGACCTTTGCCCCTCCCCCTGTGTCCCCCTCCCCACGCGTGGGGAAGGGGATTCGATGGCTGCGCCCACCCCAAAGGGGAAGGGGATTCGATGGCTGCGCCCACCCCAAAGGGGAAGGGGATTCGATGGCTGCGCCCTCCCCAAAGAGGAGGGGGATAAAACTGTGGGCCCCCTTTTTAAGGAATGAAACACCGCAACAAAATCCCCTTCCTTTTTAAGGAATGAAACACCGCAACAAAATCCCCTTCCTTTTTAAGGAGGGGGATACAGGGGGAGCTTCTCCTCATTCCGCCCCGCGCGCGTTCTATTCCTATCGAAGCGCGGCACGAGCCCGTA
>CANRHI010000049.1 GCA_947630365.1 uncultured Clostridia bacterium | reverse complement strand
TCCTCAATCCATTGCAAACTGCCCGCAAACTTCGCCGCCGTCGCCCCCTTCTTCACCACGGAATATTGGAACTTCTTGTTCTCCTTGCTGAGTTGCTTGGGAATGGACTGGAAGCACTCCCTTATCAGCGGCTTGTCCTTGTCGTCGGCGTACTTCACCATGTCGTCCTCATAGGAGCGGATGATGTCCCGTTGGAGCGTCAAGACGGCGTTCATCTGCTTGGTATCAACAAACTTTTGCACGACTTCGGGCATCCCGCCGACGACCATGTATTGTAGCATCAGTTCCTGCATTTTGTTGTGCAAAGCCTCGGGTACGGGCGTGGCATTCTTCAAGCACTTTTTTAATGTTTTGATGACCTGTTCCCCTATCCCATTCGCCCAAAGGAACTCCTCGAAGTCGAGCGGCTTCATTTCGATAAGGGTTTCCGAACCGACGGGAACAGACTTGGGCTGTTTGCCGTAACCTTTGACGCCGAGAAGTGAACCCGTGCCGATGACGTCGAACCTGCCGTCCTCCTTGAAGAATTTCAGAGCTGTGCGCGCCTCGGGGCAATCCTGTATTTCGTCGAGGATGATGATCGTCTCATGCGGCACAAAGATCGCCTCGTCGCCGAGGAGCGCCGACATCATGATGATGAGGTCGTCTACCTCCAGCGAGCCGTTGAAAATGGAAATATAATTGGGATTTTTGAGGAAATTCAGATAGACGACGTGCTTGTAATTTTCTTCCGCAAATTTTCTCACCGAAAAGGTCTTGCCGCATTGCCGTTGTCCCTTGATAATAAGCGGACTTTTGTTGGGAGTATTTTTCCACTCTTTCAGCACGTTTTCGATCTTTCTCTTTAACATAACACCGCACCCCTTGACTTTTTTGCGACACTATTATAGCACAAAATAAAAACTTTTTTCAAGGGAGTTTTAGAAAAATATAAAAACTTTTTCAAACGACTTTTGTCGAAGAATAAAACTTTTTTGGAGCGACTTTGGCACTCAATCTTGAGTTCTCGGCTATTTTCTCACCTTCACTAATCGAAAGTTGCTCCGCGCACGGAGCAACTTTCGATTAGTGAAAGAAATTCCTTTGAAAAAGAGCGACTAATCTCGAATTGTTTTCGAGATCAGCCGCTTGATATGCCTCTTATTCTACCACCCACACGAACCGTTCGGTAATGTTCCCTCTATATGTACGGTGGATTTGCTCGTGCCCATTTTGTCGGCACACGCGCGCACCGTGCAGCCCGTCCTCACGATATATTCCCCGCACCGCACCGCGCGCTCCTCGATCTCCCGCCACATACAAACCCCCTTTCGACAAGATACTCTAAATCTTATGTCGAAAGAGGGCGAAATATGTTTGCGGCCTCATGAGGCTCTTGAATTGTATGCCGCAAAAGCGGAATGGAAAATCTCTGCTTCGAATGCTCCTCGGAGAAGTCCTCAAACCGCCATGCGGAGACTTCGAACAAGACCTCCAAAGGCACATCCCTGCTCGTCTACACAGCGGCGGTCAGAGCTCGCGCCAAATGTGGAAACACATGGGATCCTCCACGCGGAAGCACCCCAAAACGCCGCTGATCCATGTGCCCGTGTCGAGATGGACTTTATAAAGCTCCGAGACATGCTCCCCGCGCTTTCCTTCGCGCAAGTAGCATCGGATCCTCGGCGGCAGCCCCAAATTGATGGTGGGCGTGTGTCCGAAAAAGACGCACTTGCTATCTTTGGGCAGCACGTTCGGCTCCTTGAAAACGCGGTCGTAGACGAGCTGTTCGGGGAGGGCCTTCTCCAAAGGAAGAACGCGCCCCTCCCCATCGAGCGGCGCGCCCGCATGCACGCAGAGGTAGTCCTCCGCCTCAAAATAGTAGGGAAGCCCCTCCATGCGGTCGACCGTGTCCCAATCGAGAAGCTCGCCGTCGTCGGGGAAATACGCCTGCAGCTTTTGCAGGACGGCGTCGTAGTCGTCCGTCTGCTGCATGAGCCCCCAATAATATTTGAGGAAGGCGTACTCGTGGTTCCCTATGAGAAGAACGGCGTTCTTCATGGAGAATAACAGCCGCGTAAGGCGAATGGAATGCTTCCCCTTTTCCACCATATCCCCGCAGGAAATGAGGGTGTCGCTATCCGAAAACTTCACCCGCTCCATGAGCCTGCAAAACAGCTCGTATTCCCCGTGGATATCCGACAGAATGTAGGTCATTGGCAGCCCTTATGCGGGCGGGGGGCCCTGTTCGGGGGTGGTTTGGGTATAGTGGTAGGTCGTGACGAGCTCGGAGATGAGACGGCGCATGTCGTCGGTTTCGGCGTAGGCGGCGGCGTAGAGCTCGCCGAGCTTCTTCTGCAAAAATTCCTCGTCCACGGGGATGGGGCGGGCGATGCTGATGAGCCCGTGCGCGGTGGTCTGCATTCCCTCCTCGTCCATGAGGCGCTCCTCGTAGAGCTTTTCGCCGGGGCGCAGGCCCGTGCACTTGATCTCGATATCCACGCCCGGCTCGAGTCCGGAGAGCTTGATGAGGTTGACGGCGAGGTCGTAGATCCTCACGGGCTCGCCCATATCGAGGACGAAGATCTGCCCTCCCTTGGCATACGCGCCCGCCTGCAGAACGAGCAAAACCGCCTCCGGAATGGTCATGAAGTACCGAATGATGTTGGGATCGGTCACGGTGACGGGTCCGCCCTCGGCGATCTGTCTCTTGAAGAGCGGGATGACCGACCCGTTGGAGCCGAGCACGTTCCCGAAGCGGACGGCAACGAAGTTGGTATTTTTGCTCCGCCGCCCGATGGTCTGGATGATCATCTCGCAGATGCGCTTGGTGGCGCCCATCACGTTGGTGGGGTTGACCGCCTTATCCGTGCTGATCTGGACGAAGGTCTCGACCTCGTACTTGTCCGAAAGCATGGCGCAATTCAATGTGCCGAACACGTTGTTCTTCACCGCCTCGTTGGGGCTGGTCTCCATGAGGGGGACGTGCTTATGGGCGGCGGCGTTAAAGACGATCTGCGGCCGATAGACGCGGAAGATATCCTCCATCCTCCCCTTGTCGCGCACGCTGGCGATGAGGACGGTGAGGGCGAGCTCGGGGTGGTGGCGCTTGAGCTCCTGTTCGATGTCGTAGGCGTTGTTCTCGTAAATATCCACGATGATGAGGCGGGCGGGACGGCTCTCGGCGATCTGGCGGCAGAGCTCGCTCCCGATGGACCCGCCGCCCCCCGTGACGAGGACGGTCTTTCCCTTGAGATACCCCGAGATCTCCTCGAGGTTGGCGCGGACCTGCTCTCTTCCGAGGAGGTCGGAGATCTCCACGTCGCGAAGGGCGGAGACGGAGGCCTCGCCGCTCACGAATTGGTAGGCGCCGGGAAGGATCTTGACGGGGCGGCCCGTTTTCTTACAGATCTCGAAGATGCGCATGACCTCCTTTTTGGGAGCGGAGGGCATGGCGATGAGGATCTCCCCGATGCCGTACTTTTTCACCGCAAAGGGGATGTGCTCGGAGCCGCCTACGACCTTTGCACCGCCGAGGATCTTCCCGTGTTTATCGGGGTCGTCGTCCACAAAGCAGACGGGATAGTAGCTGATCTTGTCCGAAGTTTGCAGCTCGCGCAAGAGCTCGGTGCCCGCGTCGCCCGCGCCGACGATCATCGCGCGGACGCGTCCCCTCTCGGCGCGGTGGAAGATGTAGTGCAGGGCGATGAGGATGCGGTGCGCAAAGCGGATGAGCATGAAAAGATTTGCCGCCACGATGCTGTACACAAGGCAGACGGAGATGCGCACGACGTCCGTTCCCCACGCAAACAGCAGGTTGCAGGCGCAGACGATGAGCACGGCGGCATACAGCTTGAGGGAATCGTAGATGCCCACCGAGCGGGTGATGATAAAGTAGATGCGGAACAAAAGGAAGGTCGCGCCGACGATCCCGACGTTGAACATAAACCAGTATAAGAAGTGCAAATCGAACGGCACGGTGCGCTCTGTCACGCCATAGGCGATGAGCATGGAGACGAAGATCGCGACGAGGTCGCAAAAGACGAAGAAGGCGATCTTCCCGAGCCGTATGCTCTCTTGTTTATTGAACGTTTTCATCTCTTTGGAAATCCCCTTGGGGAAGGTCTATTCTACGGTGACGCTCTTGGCGAGGTTGCGCGGTTTATCGACGTCGTGACCGAGCTGGACGCTCATGTAGTAGGCGAGAAGCTGCAGCGGGACGACGAGTAGGCTCGCCGCAAACCACTCCATGGTGGGCGGAACGCTCCAGACGGTATCCGACGGGTCCCCGATCTTCTCGCAGCCCTCCATGCACAGGCGGATGACGTCCGCCCCGCGCGATTTGACTTCTTCGAGATTGGAAGCCGTCTTTTCCGCCACAAAGGATTGGGAAAGCACCCCGAGGACGACCGTGCCCTGCTCGATGAGGCTGATGGTCCCATGCTTGAGCTCGCCCGCGGCATACGCCTCGGTGTGGACGTAGCTCACCTCCTTGAGCTTCAGGGCGCCCTCCATGCACAGGCTGTAGTCGATGCCCCGCCCGATCATGAACACGTCGTGCATGTTCATGTGTTCGGCGGCGAATTTTTGCAGGTCCTCCTTGTGGGCGAGGATGCTCTCGATCTTTTTGGGAAGGGTGGCGAGCTCACTTAGAGCCGCGCGGTACTTCTCCTCCCCGATATTCCCGTTGAGGCGGGCAAGTTCGAGGGCGAGAAGATAGCCCACGATGAGCTGCGCGCTGTACGCCTTGGTGGTGGCGACGGCGATCTCCGAGCCTGCGACGGTGAAGATGGCGCCGTCCGCCTCGCGCGCGACGGAGGAGCCCTGCACGTTCACGATGGCGAGCGTGCGGATGCCGTGCGCCTTGGCTTCCCGCACGGCGGCGAGGGTATCCGCCGTCTCCCCCGACTGGGTGATGGCGACGACGAGCGTATCCTTCTCGAACAGCATGCTGCGGTAGCGGAATTCGGAGGCGAGCTCGACGCGCACGGGAATACGCGCAAGCCCTTCGATGACATATTGCAGGGTGACGCCCACATGGTAGGCGGAGCCGCACCCGACGATGACGATATGCGAGGGAAGCGCGGCGCATTCGGTGACGCCCGCTTCCGAGAAGTCGATCTTTCCGCCCGAGACGTAGCGCGAAAGGGTATCCGCGACGGTGCGGGGCTGCTCGTGGATCTCCTTGATCATGAAGTGCTCCCACCCGCCCTTTTCGGCGGCGGAGGGGTCGAGGTCCACCAAGGTGGGGGCGCGCTCTATGACGGCGCGGTCGGCATTGTAGAAGGTGACGCCCTGCCGCGTGAGGTGCGCCATCTCGAGGTTTCCGATGTAATACACCTTGCGGGTGTGATTCAAAATGGCGGGCACATCCGAGGCGGCGAACATTTCGCCCTCCCCTTCGCCGATGATCATGGGGCTATCCTTGCGGGCGACGAAGATGTCGTCCGGGAAATCGCGGAAGAGCACGGCGATGGCGTAGGCGCCCCTTGCCCGTTGCATGAAGCGGGCGATGGCGTCGATGGGCCCGCCCTTGTATTTCCAATAGTAGTAGTCGATGAGGGCGACGATGACCTCGGTATCCGTCTCGGTGCGGAAGGCATATCCGCTGCGGAGGAGCTTCTCCTTGAGCTCGCGGAAATTTTCCAAAATGCCGTTGTGGACGACGGTGATCGCCCCGCTGCCCGCCGTGTGGGGGTGGGCGTTGCATTCGCTCGGAACGCCGTGCGTTGCCCAGCGGGTGTGTCCGATGCCCGCCGTGCCTTTCAGGAGGGCGCCGCCCTCCGTCCGTTCCACGAGATTGGAGAGCCGCCCCTGCGCCTTGACGACGGTGACGTCCTTCTCCCCGCGGACGGCGATGCCCGCCGAATCGTACCCGCGGTACTCCAGCCGCTTGAGCCCCTCGAGGAGGATGGGCGCGGCCTGTTTTTTACCGATGTATCCTACGATCCCACACATAGTGCGACTCCATGGTATAATTTACGCGGGCTCCCCCTTTCCCGAACGCTTTTCTCCTTCTGCGGCGCGGATGGCAGAGGCTGCCTTTGCCGCCAGCCGCTTGCACTCCCGCTCCGATTTTGCCTCCACCATCACGCGGATGAGGGGCTCCGTGCCCGATTCCCGCACGAGGATGCGCCCGTCCGCGCCGAGCTTTTCGGCGATCTCCGCCACCGTCTTTTGCACGGCGGGGGCGCTCAAAGCCGCCTGCTTGTCCCGCACGGGGACGTTGACGAGCGCCTGCGGAAAGACTTCGAGCTCGTCGAACAGCGTGCTCATCGGGACCTTGCGCGCGAGCAGCACCTCCATCACCTTGAGACTGGTGAGGATGCCGTCCCCCGTCGTCGCGTACTTCGAGAAGATGATGTGCCCCGATTGCTCGCCGCCGAGGCGGTTGCCGTGTTCCTTCATGTATTCGTAGACGTATTTATCGCCCACGTCCGTCTTGGCGTAGCCGATGCCCGCCGCGTCGAGCGCCTTATACAGCCCGAGGTTGGACATGACCGTGGTGACGACGGTGTTGGTGACGAGCTTTCCCCGCTCCTTCATGTACTTGGCGCAGGCGAGAAGAATGTGGTCGCCCGAGAGCGCCCTGCCCTTTTCGTCCACGCACAGGCACCTGTCCGCGTCGCCATCGAAGGCGAAGCCCGCGTCGAGCTTTTGCTCGCGGACCAGCTTCTGCAAGCCCTCGATATGCGTGGAGCCCGCGTCGCGGTTGATGTTCGTCCCGTCGGGCGAGGCGTTGATGACGATCGTCGTCGCGCCCAGTGCGTCGAACACCGCCTTGGCGATGCTCCACGCCGCGCCGTTGGCGCAGTCCAGCCCCACCTTCATGCCGCGAAACGAATACATGCCGAGCGAGATGAGGTAGCCGATGTAGCGGTTCCTGCCCGAAACGTAGTCGACGATCCTGCCGATACCCTCCCCCGTGGCGAAGGGGACCTCCTCTATCTTTCCGTCGAGGTAGTCCTCGAGCTCGGCGAGGAGGGCGCCGCCGAGCTTCTCGCCGTCCCCCGCGATGAGCTTGATGCCGTTGTCCGTGAAGGCGTTGTGGCTCGCCGAGAGGATGACGCCGCAGTCGAAGCGGTCCGTCCGCGTGATGTAGGCGACGGAGGGCGTCGTCGTGACGTGCATGATGTACACGTCCGTCCCCGAGGAGGAGATGCCCGCCGCAATGGCGTATTCGAAGGTGTAGCCCGAGCGGCGCGTGTCCTTTCCGACGACGATGCGCGCCCGCTCCCCCGCCTTCTTCTTGCGGGCGAAGTAGCTGCCGAGATACCTGCCGACTTTATATGCCTGATCTGTCGTGAGCGTCACGTTGGCTTCCCCGCGGAAGCCGTCCGTTCCGAAATATTTTCCCATACGTTTTCCTCTTTCAGTGCCGAAGGACGACATTCCCCTCGCCCTTCACGATGCTGTCCGCGGGGTAGTAGCCGCGCAGCGAGAGGAGCGGGTACACGCTCGTGCGCGCCCCGACGACGGTGCCCGGGTTGAGCACGCAGTTGCAGCCGATCTCCACGCGGTCGCCGAGGATGGCGCCGAATTTGATGAGCCCCGTGGGGATGCGCCCGTCGGCAAGGCGCACGGTGACTTCGGTGCGGTCTGCCTTGATGTTGGACGTGATAGAACCCGCGCCCATGTGGGCACGGTAGCCGAGAACGGAATCGCCGACGTAGTTGAAGTGCGGGACTTGCACCCCGTCGAACAAAATGCAGTTTTTGAGCTCGACGGAATTGCCGACGACGCAGTCCTCTCCGACGAGCGCCGCCCCGCGCACAAAGGCGCAGTGCCTCACTTCCGTCCGCGCCCCGATGATGCAGGGCGAGCCAAGAAACGCCGTCGGCGCGACCTTTGCGGTCTTGTGCACGAACACGCCCTCTTTCACCTCGTCGAATTCGGCGAAGGGAAGCGTCTTTTGCCATTCGAGGATCTTTTCCTTGAGAACCGGAAAGACCTCCCACATGCGGGGAAGCGACAACAGGTACTCCCCTGCAAGCGATTTGGAGCCGTCGAAAAATGAATGCGGCCCGGCGGGAAACAAAGCCTCCATATTCCTCCATGCGCGCCCCTCGGGCACGCACTCTCATCTTCCCCCTCTTTTTATCATACCGCGTAACCCCCCCCGTTGTCAAACAATTTACATCATAAAAATGTATGACATGGGGGAAGATGTGCGAAAAAAGGGGCTATTCTACGGGGCGGTACTTCATGGCGTACACCGCCTTTGCCGTCCAACTTACACTGCGGAGCGTCCTCCCGCGCGTGTCGTTGGTCTCGATGGGAAGCTCCTCGGTGGAAAGCTCCGTCATGCCGTCGTCCGTGACCACGGCAAGCATATAGGGCACCGTGACATAGTCCACGAAGAGGATCTCCGCCCCCTTCAAATCGGCGATGCGCACCCCCTTGCAGTTGCGGTTGAGAAGGTCGATCTGCGCCGCGATGACCCGCTTGAAGCGGTTTGCCGAGGTCGCCACGACGATCTCCCCCTCCCCGTCGATCTGGGAGGCGAAGAGCACGCTGTCGCCCTCCTTCAGATTCATGCCCTTCACGCCCGCCGCGATGCGCCCCTGCACGGGGATATCGTCCATTTTGGCGTTGAGGCACATGCCGAGCTTTGTCGCAAAGAACATGCTCGTGCCCTCATCCTCGGAGGCAAATTGCACGGTGAGCACGCTGTCCCCCTCGGCAAGGCGAAGGGCGGGGAAGCTCGCTTTGGCGACGTTGTATTCGCTCCAAGCCGTCTTTTTGAGCATGCCGCCCGCCGTGACGAAGAGCAGATTTTTGGGCGCGCCCCCGAAGTCCGCCGCAAACAGGGCGACGACTTTCTCCCCCTTTTGGAGCTCGAAGAGGTCGGAGGGCTTCACGCCCGCGTCCGAGAGCTTCCGCACGCACTTTTCCGCATAGAATTTGCAGCAGTTGCCCCGATCCGTAAAGGCGAGCACGGGGGAATCCGACTTCATGGGCACGGTGAGCGTGAGCACGGAGGAGAGCCGCGAGCTCTGCCCGATGCTCTTATTGGACTGGTTGAAGTTTTTCTCGGTGACGAATTTGAGGTTGCCCTCCGCCGTGAGGCACATGAACCCCTTCGCCCCGGGGGCGTGGAGGTCTCCGCGCTCGGGGTCGGCGTCCTCGGGCTTGTCCACGGGCTGGGAGCGGCGGGGAATGCGGTACTTCTTCTTGATCTCGAGGAGCTCCTCCTTCACCACGCGGAATTGCTCGGTCTTGCTCCCCACGATGGCGGTGAGCCGCTCGATGAGCTCTTTCAAGCCCTTGAGCTCCTCCTCGAGCTTGAACACTTCGAGCTTGGTGAGCCTTGCAAGGCGCAGATCGAGAATGGCTTGCGCCTGCCGCTCGGAGAGCTCGAAGCGCTTTTTGAGCTTTTCGCGGGCGTCCGCGGTGCTGTCGGCGCTCTTGATGATCTTGATGACCTCGTCGATATTGCGCACGGCGATAATGAGCCCTTCGAGGATATGGCAGCGCTCCTTTGCCTGATTCAAATCGAATTTGGTGCGGCGGAGGACCACTTCGCGCTGGTATTCCACATAGTAGCGCAAGATGTCCATGAGCCCCATGAGCATGGGCTTGCCCCCCGCGATGGCGACCATGTTGATGCCGAAGGTCACTTCGAGGTCGGTATATTTATAGAGAAGGGCGAGCACCTTCGTCACCTCGTCCGAGGAGGCGCGAAGCTCGATGACGGCGCGCATGCCGCTTCGGTCGCTCTCGTCCGTCACCCGCGTGATGCAGGCGAGCTGTTCCTTTTTCTGCTCGCGCAGCTCGGCAATCTTGAGGAGCAGCGCGGATTTATTCACCTGATAGGGAAGCTCGGTGATGACGATATACTTCCTGTCGCCGTCGCCCTCTTCCACGTTCATCTTGGCGCGGAGCTGGATGCGCCCCTTGCCCGTCTTGTACGCCTCGTACAGCTCGCCCTTGATGATGTACCCGCCCGTCGGGAAATCGGGCGCGGGGATGTACTTCATCATCTCCTCGAGCTTGATGGAGGGCTTGTCGATATAGGCGACGATGCCGTCGATGCACTCGCCGAGGTTGTGGGGCGGGATGTTGGTCGCGAGCCCCACCGCGATGCCCGAGGCGCCGTTCACGAGGAGGTTGGGGAAGCGCCCGGGGAGCATATCGGGCTCCTTTAAGGAGTCGTCGAAATTGAGGGAGAAGGGAACGGTGTTCTTGTCGAGATCGCGCAAAAGTTCCAAGGCGAGCGGCTCGAGCCGCGCCTCGGTGTAGCGCATGGCGGCGGCGGGATCGCCGTCGACCGAGCCGAAGTTGCCGTGGCCGTTGACGAGCGTCATGCCCATGTTGAAGTCCTGCGCCATACGCACCATCGCGTCGTAGACGGAGGAATCGCCGTGCGGGTGGTATTTGCCCATGCAGTCGCCGACGATGCGCGCCGACTTCTTATGCGGCTTATCGGGCATGAGCCCCATCTCGGACATGGTATAGAGGATCCGCCGCTGGACGGGCTTCAACCCGTCCTCGACGCGGGGAAGCGCCCTGTCCATGATGACGAATTCCGCATACGGGAGCATGGACGAGGGCAGCACCTCTTCGAGCGGGGTGACGTACAGCGAGCCCGTCGGCTCGGACATGGGTGCCTCATTCTTCTTGGTTGCCATTGCCGTCCTCCCTTCTCGTCTTGATGCGGTCCGCGAACGTATCCGTCTTGTTGAAGTTCGCGTTGCGGTTCAAAAAGTCCTTTCTGCCGTCCACACGGTCGCCCATGAGGAGGGAGATCTTCTCGTCCGCCGCCACCGTGTCCTCCACCGTCACTTGCGTGAGGTTGCGGCGCATGGGATCCATGGTGGTCGCCCAAAGCTGTTCGGCGCTCATTTCACCGAGCCCCTTATAGCGCTGGATGAGGTACCCCCTTCCCACTTTTTCGATCTTCTCCTGCAGCTCTTTGTCGTCGTAGGCGTACTCCTCCACCGAGCTGTTTTGCTTGTACACCTTGTAGAGGGGCGGCATGCCGATATACACATGCCCCGCCGCCACGAGCGGGTACATATAGCGGAAGAAGAAGGTGAGCAGGATGCAGCGGATATGGAAGCCGTCCTGGTCGGCATCGGAGAGGATGATGACCTTGTGGTAGTTGAGGCGGTCGAGGTTGAAATCGCTCCCGATGCCCGTCCCGAGCGCCGAGATGATGGTGCGGATCTCCTCGTTGGCGAGCACCTGATCGAGCCGCTTCTTCTCCACGTTCAACGGTTTGCCGCGGAGGGGCAAGATGGCTTGGAAGGAGCGGATGCGCGCCTGCTTGGCGGTGCCGCCCGCCGAGTCCCCTTCCACGATGAACAGCTCGTTGAGCTCCGGCCTTCTGCCCGTGGAGGCGGCGAGCTTCCCCACGAGCTGCAAAGAGTCGATGCTGTTCTTCGCCCGTGCGGTATCCTTCGCCTGACGCGCCGCAACGCGCACCCGCGCCGCGCTCTGCGCTTTTTTGATGATCTCTTCGAACGTCCGCTTGCACTTGGGGTCGGCGGCGAGCGAGCGGAGCCCCTCCGTCACCACGCTCTCCACGGGGGAGCGCGCCTCGGGATTGCCGAGCTTGGTCTTGGTCTGCCCCTCGAATTGCACGTTCTTCATCTTGATGGAGAGAACGGCAGTGAGCCCCTCGCGGAAGTCGTCCCCGAGGAAGTTGGGGTCCTTGTCTTTGATGAGCTTGTTGTCCCGCGCGTAGTCGTTGAGCACGCGGGTGAGCCCGGCGCGGAAGCCCTGCTCGTGGAAGCCGCCCTCGGGCGTGGGGATATTGTTGACGAAGGAGAACAGACTCTCGGTGTATTCCGTCGAGTGCTGGATGGCGAATTCCACCAGAATGCCGTCCTTCTCGCCGCGGTAGTAGAGCGGCTTGTTGTACAGCCGCGATTTATTTTCGTTGAGGTAGGAGGCGAAGTCCGCGATCCCCCCGTCGTACTTGAAGGTGACGGAGTACGGCTCGCTCGCGCCCGCGAGGTCGAGCTGCACTTCCTCTTCCCCCTCCCCTTGGGCGAGGTATTCGTTCTTCGTGATGCGCTCGTCGACGAGCGTGATGGAGAGCCCCTTGTTGAGGAAGGCGAGCTCGTGCAGACGGCTCGAGACCGCTTCGAGGGAAAAATCCGTCGTCATGAACACGCTGTCGTCGGGAAGGAAGTGCACAAAGGTGCCGTGCTTTTTGGTGCGCTGCTTCATGTCGGTGAGCGGCGCCGTCGGCACGCCCGACTCGTACTTGCCCTTCTTCTTGTCGAAATAGGAGGTGAAGCCCATCTCCCACGTTTTTCCCTCCCGCCAAACGCGGACGTTGAGCCACTTGGAAAGGGCGTTCGTCACCGAGGCGCCCACGCCGTGGAGCCCGCCCGAGAAGGAATAGTTGTGCTCGTCGAATTTCCCGCCCGCGTGCAGCTGGGTGAACACGACCTGCACGCCCGAGACTTTGGTCTTGGGGTGAATGTCGGTGGGAATGCCGCGCCCGTTGTCCTCCACGGAGGCGCTCCCGTCCTTATAGAGGCGGACTTCGATCTTGTCGGCAAAGCCGTTCGCCGCCTCGTCGATGGCGTTATCGACGATCTCCCACAAAATATGGTGCAGACCTTTTTGCCCCGTCGACCCGATATACATACCGGGGCGGAGCCGCACCGCCTCGAGCCCTTCGAGAATGGTGATGTCGCTTGCGTCGTAATGCTGTTCCTGCATGAATGCCCTCTCGGTGAAAATCTCTCCCCTCTCCCCCCGCGCGGGGAAAAGACGAGCGTTTCTATTTTATCACATTTTACAATGTATGGCAAGTGTTTTGCCCGATTTTGCAGGGCGGCGGGGGCGTTTGCTTGTTTTCCCGCAAAAATTGCCCAAATTTTTGCATTCCCATTGACGGGAACGCGTTTTTGTGATACCATAAAGCCACGGGCGATCGCCCGAAACCAATTGGAGGAAAGGAAAAATGGCAAAGTTTGTCTGTTCGGTCTGCGGCTATGTGCACGAGGGGGACGCGGCGCCCGAGAAGTGCCCGAAGTGCAAGGCGCCCAAGGAGAAATTCAAGGAAGTGAGCGGCAATCCCTACGCGGGGACCAAGACGGAGAAAAACCTTTGGGAGGCGTTCGCGGGCGAGAGCCAGGCGCGCAATAAGTACACCTACTTCGCGTCCGTTGCGAAGAAGGCGGGCTACGAGCAGATCGCGGCGCTCTTCTTGAAAACGGCGGAAAACGAGAAGGAGCACGCGAAGCTGTGGTTCAAGGCGCTCGGCGGCATCGGCGACACGGCGGAAAACCTTCTCCACGCCGCAGAGGGCGAGAACGCCGAATGGACGGATATGTATGCGAGAATGGCGCGCGAGGCGGACGAGGAGGGTTTCCACGAGCTCGCCGAGAAATTCCGCGGCGTCGCCGCCATCGAGAAATCGCACGAGGAGAGATACCGCGCTCTTCTTCATAACGTCGAGGCGAAGGAAGTGTTCGAAAAGAGCGGCGTAAAGGTTTGGGAATGCAGAAATTGCGGACACATCGTCGTCGGCACCAAGGCGCCGGACGTTTGCCCCGTCTGCAACCACCCGCAGAGCTACTTCGAGCTCCACGCCGAAAATTATTGAGGAACGGATAGGACCTCACCGGGGCGCGCCTTTGCGCGTCACAAGAGAAACGGCAGCCCGTCTCCCGACGGGCTGCTTATTCTTTTTTACGGCGCCCCTCCCCCTGCGTCCCAGCCAAGGCACCCCTCCCCCTGCGTCCCAGCCAAGGCACGCCCTACGGGTGCCTCCCCGTTTTCGGGGAGGGGGATAAAAGCAAACAAAATCCCCTTCCTTTTTGAGGAGGCGGATAAAGGCAGACAAAATCCCCTTCCTTTGTAAGGAGGGGGATACAGGGGGAGGTTGCCCTCATTCCGCCCCGCGCGCGTTCTATTCCTATCGAAGCGCGGCACGAGCCCGTAGGGCGAAGTTAGGGAGCCGTAGGCGGAGTGAGTGAATCTTCCCCGCAAGTCGTACCACAAAGTAGAAGATA